>JBBSAT010000028.1:0-42203 GCA_038252025.1 Polyangiales bacterium
CGCCCGCCATGTCGCCGTAGAGCGTGCAGTAGCCGCACGCGACCTCGCTCTTGTTCCCCGTGTTCAAGAGAAGGCAGCCGCCGCGGTTCGCGAGCGCCATCAGGATCGTCATCCGAAGGCGCGCCTGGACGTTCTCGAACGTCACGTCGCTCGCCGTCGCTTCGCCCAGCGCCGCCAGCGGCCCGGGCATCACCTCGAGATACGGCGCGAAGAGCGGCTCGATCGGTACGATCGAGAACGGCATACCGAGGCCTTCCGCCAGCTCCCGCGCGTCCGTGATCGACCCTTCCGACGAGTAGCGGCTCGGCATCGCCACGCAGTGAACGTTCTCCGCGCCGAGAGCGCGCGCTGCGATCACGGCGACGAGCGCGCTGTCGATGCCGCCCGAGAGCCCGAGCACCGCTCGCTTCATCCCGCACTTCGTGGCGTAGTCGCGCACGCCCATCGTGAGCGCCTCGATCACCGCGGATTCGTCGGACGCGGGCAGCGCGCGCATCGGCCCGCCCGGCGCGAGCTCCGTCACCACGAGGTCCGTCTCGAACGAGGCCGCTTGTGCCCACGTCGATCCGTCCGGTCCGAACACGGCGCTGCTGCCGTCGAAGAGGATGTCGTCGTGTGCGCCGATCTGGTTGACCATCACCAACGGCACGCCGTGCCTCTTCGCCACCGCCGAGAGCATCGCCGCGCGACCGAGCCGCTTGCTGCGCGTGAACGGCGAACCGGAGAGGTTCACGATCACCTCGGCGCCGCTCTTCACGAGCTCGTCGATCGGATCCACCGCGTAGCGACGGCCGCGCATCACCTCGACGCCGTTCCAGATGTCCTCGCAGATCGAGACGCCGAGGCGCACGCCGTTCACGGTCACGATGCCGGCCTCCGTGCCCGGCTCGAACCAGCGGTCCTCGTCGAACACGTCGTAGGTGGGCAGCAGCCGCTTGTGGATCACCTGGCGGATGCGGCCGCCTTCGTAGACGACCGCCGAGTTGTACAGGGTGCGCCCGACCGGCGACGTCCGAACCGTCGGTGCCCCGACGATCACGACCAGCTCCTTCGGCAGAGCGCCTGCGAGCTCCTCCGTCGCCCGCTCCACGTCGCGCACGAACCCTGGCCGGTCGAGCAGATCGCGCGGCCCGTAGGCCGTCAACGCCAGCTCGGGGAAGAGCACGACCCGCGCGCCGCCCTCTCCCGCCCGCTCGCTCGCCTGCACGATCTTCGCGGCATTGCCCGCGAGATCGCCGATGGTGGGGTTGATCTGCGCGAGCGCGATCGGCCCGAGCGCGCGCAGGTCGGTCACGAGCGCTTCGGTCCGACGAGAGTCCGGAGGACGGCGCGAGCGCAGAGCTCGCCCTTCGCATCGCGAATGTCCACGACGACGTCGATCTCCCGCTTCGCCGCGCTCGTCACGACCTCCGGCCTCGACTCGGCCGTGAGCGTCCCGCGCGCCTTCTTCAGGTACTCGATCGAGAGCCCCGACACGATGAAGCGCGCGTCATCCGGAAGCGAGTACCAGACCGCCAGGTTGCCGGTGAGCTCGGCGAGGTTCGCGAGCGCGATCGCGTGCACGCACTTCAGGTGGTTCCGTACCTTCGGCCGATCCTCGAGCCGGACGCGCGCATGGCCGCGCTCCACCACCTCGACCTGCGCGCCGATCGACCCCGTGTAGGGCACCATCCGCCCGGCGAGGAGCGAGAAGAGCCGCCGCCCGCCCGGGACCTTCCGGAGCCCGTCCCACGCATCGCGAACGAAGTTCCCGCGCTTCTCGACGTCGGGCGCAAAGGCGGATCGAAACGGCAAGGCGGACGCGAGGCTCATGCCCGCGAGGCTGTCTCCCCCTCCATGACCGCGCAAGCGCCGCTCCGCCGAGCTCGCCCCCTTCCCTCGCGAAAGCACCCAGAACCTCCCCGCCGGAGTAGCCTCGCGCCTCGATGGCCAACGCCGCTGATTCGCCGGTCGAGCCCGCCGCGAAGCGAAAGCACGACACGCTCTACCTCCAGGTGCTGACGGGCATCGCCCTCGGGATCGCGCTCGGCTGGGCGTCGCCATCGAGCGGCGAGGCGATGAAGCCGCTCGGCGACATCTTCGTTCGCATCGTGAAGATGCTCATCGCGCCGATCGTGTTCTCCACCGTCGTTCACGGCATCGCGAGCGTCGGCGATCTGCGCCGCGTCGGGCGCGTCGGCCTCAAGGCGCTCGCCTACTTCGAGGGCATGACGACCATCGCGCTCCTCATCGGTCTCGTCGTCGTCCACGCGCTGCAGCCCGGCGCCGGCATCCACGCGAACCCCGCCGAGCTCGACACGACCCAGCTCACCGCGACCATCCACGGCCGCGAGGCCACGACCGTCGTCCAGCACATCACCAACATCGTCCCCGAGAGCTTTGCCTCGGCGTTCACCTCCGGCGAGATTCTCCAGGTCCTCTTCATCGCGATCCTCGTCGGCCTCGCGATCTCCGCGCTCGGCGAGCGAGGGAAGGGTGCGCTCACCGCCATCGACGAGCTCTCGAAGGTCTTCTTCCGCATCGTCGCCCTCGTGATGCGCCTCGCGCCCTTCGGTGCGTTCGGCGCGATGGCGTACACGGTCGGTCACTTCGGTGTCGCCAGCCTAGGCAACCTCGTCACGCTCATGCTCGGCTTCTACGCGACCGCCGTCGCCTTCGTCGTGCTCGGCCTCGGCACCGTCTGCGCGCTCGTCGGCATCTCGATCTTCCGCCTCATCCGCTACCTCCGCGAGGAGCTGCTCGTCGTGCTCGGCACCTCGTCCAGCGAGTCCGTCCTGCCGAGGCTGATGGACAAGCTCGAGCACCTCGGCTGCGGCTGCTCGGTGGTCCGCCTCGTCATCCCGACGGGCTACTCTTTCAACCTCGACGGCACGTCGATCTACCTGACGATGGCCGCCATCTTCGTCGCCCAGGCGACGGACACGGAGCTCACCTGGGAGCACGAGCTCGCGCTCCTCGGCGTGCTGCTGCTCACGAGCAAGGGCGCCGCCGCGGTGACGGGCGGCGGGTTCGTGACGCTCGCGGCCACGCTTCAGTCCACCGGGGCCATCCCGGTCTCGGGCCTCTCGCTCCTGCTCGGCGTCGATCGCTTCATGTCGGAGGCGCGCGCCCTCACCAACATGATCGGCAACGCCGTCGCCACGATCGTGGTCTCGCGCTGGGAGGGAGAGCTCGACCTGCCGCGCGTGCAGGCCGTGCTGTCCGGAAAGATCGTCGCGGACGATCCAGGTGACGACAGCGCTCACTGAAGGCGTGACCAGAAGCTGGTCTCGCCTTCTCGCGTAGCGCTACGAGGGCTCAAGGCGTGACCAACAATGGTCGCGCCTTGTCCTTTCCCAGCGTGAAGCGCTGGGAATTTCTCTCAGTCGAAGGGATCTGACCAAAGTATTTGGTCAGACCTTCAGCGCGTCGGCGTGTACACGCAGTCGCCTTCGCCCTGGAAGTGACCCTGCGTGCTCATCTGCGCGACGACGAAGTCCCACGCGCTGTCGATGATGACCGGCGCGCCGGCGAGGCTGTAGTGGCGTGCCGTCGTGAACAGCGCCGCCGCGTCGATGGCTTCGAGCTCGGTCCGCGTGACGGTCCCGTCGTGATCGAGGTCCGAGTCGGCGAGCCACTGCACACGTCGCTCGATCGTTCCTTCGCCGCCCGACGGGAACGCGTTGAACCAGATGTGGTCGCCGTGGAACGTGATCGCGCCCGTGACCGTTCCGCCCGACGGAACCGCCACGCCGGGCACGTGATCGGGGCTCGTGCAGTTCGTGTACACGGTCACCGCGGGCACGCAGAACGAGAAGTCGATCGTCGTCTCGGTCTCGCACGTCCCGCCGTGCGGGCAGCTCTCGCCGGTCTCGTTCGTGATCGTGCCGCGAACGAGGAACGCGCACGCGCCCGCGATCATCTCTTCGAAGTCGGCCTCGGGCACGCTCTCGTCACGAGCGGCATCCGTCGTCGCTGCGACGGTCGCGAAGCCGAGCTGGTCCCAGCGGACGGCCGCCACCGGACCAAAGTTGCTCAGCTCGGTCCCGGACGAGGGCAGCGCCGCGAGGTCGATCACCGTGACCGCGTCGTCCCGAAGCTCGCCTGGTGCTGCACTTCGCGCGAGGCGAAGATCGCCGACCGCGACGACGAACTGTCCATAGGAGACGGTCCAGCCGTCGACGACGTTCTCCTCCGCCGGTCCCGGCACCAGCCCGTTGGTGATCGTGTCCTCGGCCTCGAGGAAGAGCTGGACGGCGCCCGTCGCACCTTCCGCGCAGCCGACCGCAGCCGTCGCAGTGATCGCGACGGTGAGCACCGAGCGAACCGTCCACCTTCGCACGCGCGATTGCTAACGCGAGCGAGTCGCACATGCAATGCAAATGCAAGTAGTGCCCGGGCGCCGCGCTGCGCGAGACCGCCATTGACCTGCGGGCTCAAGTCGATTCAATACCGCCCATGTTGATGCCCCGGCTCGACTCGAAGAAGGCTCCCCGAGCGCAGTGATGAAGGGCTCGGTCCTCGGTGTTGCGGTCGCGCTGACGTTCGCGCTCACCCCGAGCGGTCTCGCTGCGCAGGACGTCGCGGGCGCGCTCACGGGCCACGTCGTCATCGCCGACGGCGATCTCGGCGGCGGTGCGATGGTCGACGTCTGGGCGCGCTTCGACTGGCTCAGGCTCGGCGGCTTCCTCGGCGTCTCGTCGGTCTCGTCTCCGCGCGACTCGCACAATCGCATCGCGATGCCGATCGGCGCTTCCGTCGCCTTCGTGCTCGAGCTCGGAAGCGTCGAGCTCCAGCTTCGCCTTCGTGGTGGTGTCTGGGGCGGCGCCACCCAGGAGGTGAAGCTCACCCTCGGCGGCTTTCTCGGCGGCGGTCCCTACTTGATGTTCTCTCTCGGCGGCGGCGTCAGCCTCGGCGCCGGGCTCGAGGCCTGGGCCATCCTCGGCGAGGGCGAGACGTGGGCGCTCGCGCCAGGCCTTTCACTTTCGTGGGGCGCGCCCGAGCCGCCTGTCACCGATCTCGAGCCCCGAGGAGAGATGGTCGAATGAGCGAGCTGGTTCGTCCCAAGGTGTCCGTCGTCGTCGTCGCGGATCGAAGCGCGGGCGCTCGCAGCGACGAAGGCTTCATCCGTGTTCGTCGACTGACCCTCAAGAATCAGTACGAGGGCAACGGCGAGAGCAGTGAGTACCCGTACGACTGCGTCGAACGAACGGCCATGGACGCCGTCGGCATCGTCCTCTATGCGAACGAAGAGGGTGCGCTCAAGGTCTGCCTGCGCTCGTCGATCCGTCCGCCGCTCGCGCTTCGTCCTCAGTACGCGCTGCCGATCCCCGACCCGTCGGGCGATCCCACGCTCTTCGAGATCCCGGCGGGGCTCGTCGAAGAAGGCGAGCACGGCGAAGAAGGACTGAAGGCCTGCGCCGCGCGCGAGACGATGGAAGAGGTCGGGCTGGACGTGGAGTCCCACCGCTTCTCGCGGCTCGGTCCGGCCACGTATCTCTCGCCGGGGCTCGTCGCCGAGAAGATCCACTTCTTCGCCGCCGAGGTGGACCCGGCGAGCGCGACCGCGCCCACGATGGACGGTTCACCCGTCGAGGAGCACGCCACGATCCGTTTCGTGCTCCTCGAGACGGCGCTGACGGCCTGCCGCGACGGCCGCCTGGAGGACATCAAGACGGAGGTCGCGCTCCGCCGGCTGCGAGAGCAGTTCGACCTCGGCCTCCTGGGCGAGCTCGTCGGGCGCGACACGCTGCACGGCGACGACAGCGGGCCGAAGACCGATTCAGGGACCCCGGCGTGAGCGCTCCGCGCAAGCGGCAGCCGTCCGTGCTCGTCATCTACAAGAAGAGCGCGTACCAGACGAACGTTCGCGAGCGGAAGAACCCTCGCTTCCTGGAGCTCCTCGAGAAGAAGCACCCCTCGGTCGCGCGGCTCGTCGAGGCGCACGAAGAGCACCATCAGACGATCGAAGAGACGCGCGCCACTCTCGACGCCCTCGGCGTCCCCGCGACGTTTCGCTTTCGCGGTGACGAAGGGCTCGTGGAGGACGTCGACCTCGTCGTCACCGTCGGTGGCGACGGCACGCTCCTCTGGGCTGCCCGCTGGGTCGGATCGCGCACGCCGATGCTCGCGATCAACTCCGCACCGCAGGACAGCGTCGGCCACTTCTGCGGCGGCAAGAAGGGCCGCGTGAAGGAGATCCTCGCGCGCGCGCTCGCTGGAGAGCTGACCCGCACCGAGCTCACGCGGATGGAGGTGACCGTCGACAAGGAGGTCGTCACGAGGCGCGTCCTCAACGACGTGCTCTTCGCGCACCAGTCGCCAGCCGCGACCACGCGCTATGTGCTCACGCACGAGCGAAAGGGCGGCCGCTCGCGGAGCGAGGAGCAGAAGTCGAGCGGCCTCTGGGTCGGGCCCGCGGCGGGCTCGACCGCGGCGCAGCTCTCGGCCGGCGGTCGCGTGCTCCCCGTGGCCAGCCAGCGGCTGCAGTTCGTCGTGCGCGAGCCCTATCACCCTCCCGGTCATCGCGTCCGGATGACGCGCGGCCTCGTCGACCCGGGCGACACGCTCCGCATCGTCAGCAAGGTGCGCGAGGGGCGTCTCTTCATCGATGGCCCCCATCGCGTTCGCGAGATTCGTATGGGCTCCGAGATACTTCTCCGGCGCTCGCGCGAGCCGTTGACCCTCCTCGCGTTTCCCCGCGGGCTGCGCCGATGACCTCGGAGGACGCGGGCCGCGCCGATCTCGCGCCCTTGCGTGACGCCGAAGCGGTGTAGAATCAGGTCCATCCCGTGACCGGCCAGGGCCCCCACTCTGCAAGCTCGAAGGCGCAGCCCGCCGGGATGAGAATCTTGGACAAGCTGCGTGACGACGGGCGCATCACGGCCTCCACGTACGAGAGCCTCTACCACCAGGCGCGCCGCAGCGGCGAGCCCGTCCAGGAGGCGATCCTCGACGGCAGCGTGATGAGCGAGGCCGACCTCCTCAAGTTCATCGCGGGTCTCTACAGGACGCGCTTCGTGAGCACGGAGCGGCTCGCGAAGGCCGACCTCGACCGCGAGCTCCTCACGCTCGTCCCGCGCAAGCTCGCCGAGCGGCTGTTCATCTGTCCGATCCTCTACGACAAGCAGGCGCAGCTGCTCTCGATCGTCGTCACCGACCTCGAAGAAGATCTCGCCAAGCAGGTGCAGCTCTTCACGAACGTGCGTGAGGTCCGTCCCTACATCGCGCGTCCGGCCTCGATCCGTGCGGCCATCCGCAAGCACTATGGCGGAGACCCGCAAGCGTTCCTCGGGATCGCGGGCGCGGTGCTGCCCTCGAGCCCGACCGACGTGATCGATCGACACGACGGCGGCGGGCTCTCGCTAGGCTCCCTCGGGATCGGGCGGGGCCCGGCCGACGCGCTGGAGCTCGACGGGCTCGGCGGAGGACTGAGCAGCGGCTTCGGGGGTCCATCGACCACCCTCGAGGCTCCACGCGCCGCGAAGAAGGCGCCACCCCGCGTGGCGGCCCTCGATCTCGGCCGTCTCGAGATGCCGACGTACGACGCGCCGAAGAACGACCTCGGATCGCTCGTCGAGACGGCGGCCGTTCTCGTCTCGCTGATCGAGCAGACACGCGCGGAGCTTCGCGGTCATTCCGCGATGGTCGCCCGCATCTGCATGCGTGCCGCGGAACGGCTCTCGATGAGCGAGACGGAGAAAGCGGAGCTGCGTCTCGCCGCCTGTCTCCACGATCTCGGCAAGCACGCGACCTACCACCTGACCGCCTTCAACGTCTCCCGGTTCGACGGCCACCGCATGCAGGCGGAGAAGACGTGGGAGGCGCCGCTCAAGCTCTTCGAGCCGGCGAACCTCTCCGCGGGTGTCCGCGCGATCCTCGAGAGCCTGCACGAGCGCTGGGACGGGAAGGGGTTCCCGCACAAGCGCGCCGGGAAGGACATCCCGATGGGCGCGCGCGTGCTGGCGATCGCCGAGACGTACGCCGATCTCATCGCGAACCCGAAGAACCCGTACCGGCGAACGCTCACGCGCCAGGAGGCGCTCGACGTGATCCGCCAGCTCGCAGGGCAGCTCTTCGATCCGTCTCTCCTCGACGTGCTCCGCCTCGCGGCCGGAACCGAAGGGAGTCTCTCCGGCGCGGTCCGGCAGCGCGTTCTCATCGTCGACCCCGACGCGGCGGAGGCCACGGTGCTCGAGCTGCGCTTCGCCGATCAGGGCTGGGACGCAGCAGTCGCGACGGACCGGCAGGACGCCGTGCGGCTGATCGGAGCCGAGCGCTTCGATCTCGTGATCTCCGAGGTCGACCTCGGCTCGGAAGACGGCTTCTCGCTCGCGCCCGTCCTCAGGGCGAGCCCGAAGAGCAAGGAGGCTGCGCTCGTCTACCTGACGAGCCGAGCGGATCGCGACTCGGTCAACAAGGGGTTCGCCGCCGGAGCCGCCGACTACCTGCAGAAGCCGACCGCGCCCGAGGTCGTCGTGGCGAAGGCCTCTCAGATCGTCGAGGTCAACTCCCGGAAGAAAGCCGCAGCAGGCCTCAGCGGCTCGCTCAAGGACATGGGTCTCCCGGAGGTCGTTCAGGTGCTGGGCCAGGGCCGCAAGTCGGGCCAGCTCCGCGTCTCTTCGGGGAACAACAGCGGCGAGATGCACTTCGACGCCGGGAACATCGTCCACGCGCTCTACGGCAAGCACCGCGCGGGGGATGCGTTCTACGCGATGCTCCTGCTCAAGGACGGGGACTTCGCGTTCGATCCGAACGTGAAGACGACGGAGCGCTCGCTCAACGCGAGCACCGAGAGCCTCCTGCTCGAGGGCATGCGTCGCATCGACGAAGGTCTGATCGGCGACTGAGCCGCCCCGCCCGCAGCCCCATCGTGAAGGTCTTGATCATCGGCGCGGGCGCCGTCGGCCTGGTGTACGGCAGGCACCTCGCCGACGCGGGAGCGCGCGTGTCGCTCTTCGTCCGGCCCTCGCGTCGCGACGAAGCGCTCGCGGGAACCAACCTGACGCGCGTGCGTGTCGTCGGCGCGCGGAAGACCGCTCGCTTCGTGCCGGATGCCGTGGTCACGAGCGCCGAGCAGGCTCGCGCCCTCGACGTCGATCAGGCCTGGGTGGCGACGAGCACGAACGCGCTGGACGAGCCCTGGCTCGAGGCGCTGCTCGCGGCGCTGCCACGGGCCGTCGTCGTCTTCCTGCAGCCGGGTGAGGATGTCCTCGCGCGCATGAAGCAGCTCGTGCCGGACGACGCGCGCCGCGTGCGCGGGGCGATCTCCATGGCGAGCTGGGTCAGCCCTCTCCCGGGCTCGACCGACCCTCGAGAGGTCGCGACGCCTCCTGGCATCGCCTACGTGCTGCCGCCGCTCGGCCCCAGCGGCTTCGAAGGGCCACGTGCGAAGGAGATCGTCGAGCTGCTCTCGCGAGGTGGATGCCCCGCGACGCTCACCGACGTCACCACGTCCCTCGCCGTCGGGTCGAGCTTGCTCCTCCCGCACATGGTCGCGCTCGAGGCGGGCGGGTGGAAGCTCTCTCGGCTCGCATCACGCGAGCTCGCCCTGCTCGCAGCCGGAGCGAGCCGGGAGGCGCTCGCGATCGCGTGTGCGGGCCTCGGCATCCCGTCACCGTTCGCGGCGCGCTCGCTCACGCGCGCCCTCACCACGCAGATCGCCGCACGGTTGGCCGCGCTCCTCGTGCCCTTCGACCTCGAGGTCTACCTGCGCGTGCACTTCCTCAAGGTGCGCGATCAGACGCTGCTGTTGATCGCCGAGTCGACGAAGCACGGTCGAGCTCGCTCCCTTCCGACGACGTTCCTCGAGCGTCTTCGCGCGCGCGTGCCCTGAGCGCGAGAAACGCCGAGCCCCAGAAACGCCGAGCCCCAGAAACGCCGAGCCCCAGAAAAGCGAACACCCCGCGCTCTTTCGAGGCGGGGCGGCGTTCGGTGACGATCTCCGGCCGAGCGTTCGCTCGACCGTGCGGCTCACGGCTTGGGGGCCAGCAGCTGCTTCTCGCGCTTGCGTCGGCGGCGCGCGGCCTCCGACTCCTTCTTCCGACGCTTCACCGACGGCTTCATGTAGTGCCGGCGGCGCTTGAGCTCTCGAAGGACGCCTTCGGCGGCCATCTTCCGCTTCAGATGCTTGATGGCGCGCTCGACGCCCTTGTCACCGACGATGACCTCGACCGGCTTGCACTGAATGGCATCGCCGATCACCGACGTGCCTGCGGGCACGCTGTGGGTTGCGGCGGGGGCTGCGTCCGAAGCGCCTTCGGAAGAATTCGTATTCGACGTGCTCACACGACACCTTCGCTGGAGAACGAGGGGCCGTTTCTGGCACGCCCCCCCGGATGACGCAAGCACGATCCCACCGAGCATCCCGGAGCGTCGTCCGCTACCGGAACGGAGGGGGCGGTCAACCGAGGTTCTTCTGGAGCGCGAGCAGCGCGGGGTCGTGCGCGAGCTGCGACCGCAAGACCTCTTCCAGGCGCGCCCGGTGCTCCGGGGGCAGGCTCGCCGCTGCGCCCTCCGAGAGCACCCGCTGAACGAGCTGATCGACCGCGGTCGCAGCGTCCATCCGGCCGGCCTGGACCTCGGTCGACAGCGCCTTGATCGCGTCGGCCCGGCTCGCGGCCTCGCTCCCGCTGGCCTTGGCGCCTTCGACCGCGCCTCGGAACGCGTCGCCCGCGCCCTCCGGAGCGCTCTCCGGGGCTACCGCCGAGGTTCCCGCTGCCCCTTTTCGATTGACTGGATCGCTCATGAACGCCTCCACCTTAACGAACGTCTCGCCGCCTCGGCAAGCCCCACGCCTGCTGGGTCTCCGTGGTTCTCGGCCGCTCGTCCCCGCCGTTGCGCGGAGGGGCCCGCTTGACACGCGAAGTCCTGGATTCCTATATGGGATCCGCGTGGACGACGGACGACGACCAAACAAGGAGCTGGAGACGGCTGTCGAGGCGACCGATCCCGGTCCGCCTCGTCTGTCTGCCGAGTTCCTGTCCACCGGCGATCTCGCTCGCGCCTGCGAGACCACCGTCCGCACCGTCCGCTTCTACGAGGAGACGGGTCTGATCGAGCCCCTGAGCCGGAGCGACGGCGGCCATCGCCACTTCGACGAGGCTCAGCGAGAGCGGCTCCAGCTCATCATGGACTTTCGAGAGGCTGGGCTCTCGATCCAGGACATCAAGGACCTGTTCGCGCTCAAGGGCAGCTGCGCCACGCCCGACGAAGCGAGCGCCCGCATGGCCAAGACGCTCGAGGGCCGCATCGGCGAGATGCAGCGAAAGATCGCCGTGCTGCGTCGTCTTCGCGAGGAGCTCGCGTCGATGGTGTCCGTGATCCGGGAGTGCGAGACGTGCGAGACGACGACTGCGTTCCCGGAGCAGTGCGGCGACTGCGATGTGATGGTGCGGCCTGATCTGCCACGCGCGATGCGCCTCCTCTGGATCAAGTGACGTGACACGCAGGCTCGATCTGCCGCGCGCCGCGCGGGCCATCGACGAGTTCCTCCTCGCGATCGGCGCGCCGGTCGAGACGGACCCAGAGCTTCGGGGAACGGGGGTGCGCGTCGCCGAGGCCTTCGCGAACGATCTTCTCTCCGGCTACGATCTCGATCCTTCCGTGCTCCTCGCCGAGGCGACCAGCTCCAGCGCGCCCGGCCTCGTCGTCGTCGCGTCCATCGCGACGACCACGCTGTGTCCGCACCACTTGCTGCCGGCGAGCGGTCTCACGCACGTCGGGTACTGGCCGACCGAGCGGGTCGTCGGGCTCGGAGCCATCGCGCGCGTCGTCGACTGCTTCTCGCGTCGCCTCGCCCTCCAGGAGGACATCGGCCGCAGCGTCGCCGACGCGCTCGTCACGCACCTCGGAGCTCGCGGCGCGGGCGTCGTCGTGGACCTGGCCCCGCTGTGCATGACCGCGCGCGGTGATCGCCGTCACGGCGCGAGGGCGGTCACGGTCGCGTTCGCCGGTGAGGTCGATTCCTCGATGCGCGCGGAGCTCTCCTCCGCCATCGCTCTCTCGCGGGGCGCGACGCGTGAGTGAGCCGTTCACGGCTCTCGAGCTCGCGGAGCTGCCCGTCTTTCCGCTGCCGAGCGTCGTGTTCTTTCCAGGGACCTCGATGGGCCTCCATCTCTTCGAGCCCCGCTATCGCGCGATGATCCAGCACTGCCTCGACCACGGCCCCCGCGCGATCGTCATCGCGCTCCTCAAGCCGGGCTACGAGAGCGACTACGAAGGGACCCCCGAGATCCACTCGATCGCCGGCGCTGGCCGGATCGTCGCTCACCGAAAGAACCCCGACGGAACGTTCGACATCCTGCTCGAGTCCGTCACGCGCGTTCGGCTGACGGAGCTGCCCTTCGTTCCGCCGTTCCGGCGCGCGCGCTGCGAGGCGCTGCCAGACGAGATCGTCGACCGCCCGCTCGCGCTCGAGATCGCTCGTAAGGTGCTCCGCTGCCTGCCGGAGGTGGAGCTGCACGCCCGCCGGCCGATCCCGCTCCCCGAGCTCGACGGCGAGCCGGGCGCGGTCGCCGACCTGTTGCTCGACCGCCTGCTGCATGGCCCGGCGCGAAAGCAGGAGCTGCTCGAGACGACCGACGTCCTGGCCCGTCTCCTGACGGTCGCCCACGAGCTCAACGTCGCGGTGCCGGAGGGCTCGGGCCCGAGCGGCCGCAAGAACCTGCTCAACTAGAACTAGACTAGAACTAGTGCGGCTCGCCTACTCGGCGGTGCCGTCGGGGTGGAGGACGCGCACGTGGGTGTCCTCGTGCAGGGCCGCGTCGATCGCATCGTCGTTCTCGGGGACGTCGTCGATCTCGAGCTCGTGCCTCATCCGGCGGCTCTTCGTCATCAGGTAGCCGACGTTGTGCTCGTTCGGCTCGATGTAGACGGGCACGCGCTGCCGCACCGGAATGCCCTCGGCGCGGAGCCCCTGGACCTTCAGCGGGTTGTTCGTCAGCAGAGAGACCGACCCGATTCCCAGGTCCCTGCACATGAACGCAGCGACGTGATACCGCCGAGAGTCGTCCGGAAGCCCGAGCATGCGGTTCGCGTCGACGGTATCGGCCCCGTGCTCCTGAAGCTTGTACGCGCGGATCTTGTCGCCGAGGCCGATGCCGCGGCCCTCTTGCCGCAGGTAGAGCACCGCTCCGCGGCCCTCCTGCTCGATGGTCCGGAGGCCGCGATCCAGCTGCTCCCGGCAGTCGCACTTCAGGGAATGGAGGATCTCCCCCGTCATGCACTCGCTGTGGACACGCACGACGACGTCTTCGCCGCGGACGTCGCCTTTGACGATCGCGACGTGCTCCTCGATCCGCGGGTGGCCGTCGGGCGCTGCCGTGGTCTCGCGGTACACGACGACCCGAAACTCACCGTACTCGGTGGGGACCTGGGCCTCCGAGTAGCGCTCGATTCCCTGGATGGCCGCGTCTTTCGCGGCGCGAGCCCTCTCGACCGGGGCCTCGCGGAGGACGACGTCACGCTTCGCGAACGGGCTCTTCGACGGGATCATGTGATTGTGTCTCCAGGCGTGGGAGCTCCCACGCTTGATCGTTGTCACTCTGACGAGCGGCACCCGGAATATGGGGGCCATGGCTGTTGCGTCAAGCCACGAGGCCGAGGCAGGGTGCCTCGGTGATCTCTCTCGGCTCGCTCGTCCGGCTCGGCGGCCACTTCGTCGTACAGCTCGTCATGCGCCTCTTCAGGCGCGCGCCGCAGCTTCCGGCGTTCCGCGCCAGCTACGACGGGGATGGGCTCGCGCCTCTCACGAGCGACGAACGAGAGGTCCTCTCGACGCTCTCGCGGTGCGTCGCGTGCGGCGCGTGTGACGCGGCGTTCGACGCGTACGGGAACGTCGTCCGCAGCGAGATCCGAGGACCGAGCGAGCTTCCGCTGGCGTACTCGCGATCGCTGCCCGATCTGGACGCGACCAGCGGCTGGCTCGTGCACCTCGCCAAGGGAGACCTCGCGCGGCTCGAGCGCGCGTGCCCGGTCGAGATTCCGTTCACCCGGGTGGTCGCGACGCTGCGTGCGCGCGCCGGTGAGCCACGAGTCCGGCTGTCGAAGGCCGGCCGGGCTCGCCACGATCCCGGCTGACCGAGACACGTATGTTCGAACGCGTTTTCTGCTACGCCGCGGGCCATGCGCTACCCGCGAGCGAGTCTGCGTTGGAACGGTTGGGGCGAGACGCGGTCGCACTTCGACACGCACGGGCGAGACGGAGCCCTCTGGGACTTCGTCGCGAAAGCGCTCGATGTGCCTTCGCTCCCGGAGACGCCAGCCACTTCGCTCGAGGGCGCCAAGCTCGGCTCGAGCCGCCTCGCGAAGAAGGAGCTCGATGCCCTCGCCGGGCTGACGCATGCGGATCGCGTGAAGACGGACGCGTTCGAGCGCGCGTTGCACGCGCTCGGACGCAGCTATCACGACCTGTTGCGGCTACGCGCCGGCGATCTCTCGAGCGCGCCCGACGCGGTCGTCTATCCCGAGAGCACGGAGGAGACCCTCGCGGTGCTGTCCTTGTGCGAGGCGCGCAAGATCGCCGTCGTCCCCTTCGGCGGCGGCTCCAGCGTCGTCGGCGGGGTGGAAGCGCGCGGAGCCGCCGAGCAAGCGGTCATCACCCTGGACACGACGCGCATGGCGCGGCTCCTCGAGGTGGACGCGACCTCACGGACGGGCCGCGCGCAGGCTGGAATCTACGGTCCCGCGCTCGAGGAGGAGCTCGGCCGCGCCGGCTTCACGCTCGGCCACTTCCCGCAGTCGTTCGAGTTCTCGACGCTCGGCGGCTGGATCGCGGCGCGCGGTGCGGGGCAGCTGTGCAACCGCTACGGCGCGTCCGACAAGTGGCTCGTCGCGACCAAGGTGGCGACGCCTCGCGGCATGCTCGAGACCAAGGCGTTCCCGCAGTCGGCGGCCGGGCCCAACCTGAACCAGCTCGTCTGCGGCTCCGAGGGCGTCCTCGGCGTGATCACGGAGGCCACCTTCAAGATCCAGCCGACGCCCGAGAAGCGCGCGATCGTCTCGTTCCTCTACAAGGACTTCGAGAGCGGGGCGCGTGCCGTGCGACGCCTCGTGCAGGAGGAGGTCGGGGCCGCGATGATCCGTCTCTCCGACGGTGAAGAGACGCACTTCTTCGGCGGCTTTCGGCGCGTGCTCGAGCCTTCGCGCGCGATGGCGCTCGCCGAGCGCGCGCTCGACGTCGTCGGGTACGAGGACAAGTGCGTGCTCATGCTTGTGGTCGAGGGCGAGACCGAGGAGGTCCGCCACCGGATGAAGCGCGCGCGCGCGATCGCTGCGAAGGAGGGCGGGCTCTTCGTCGGAGAGAGCCCGGGCCGTTCCTGGTGGAAGCGGCGGTTCGAGATGCCCTTCCTCCGCGACCCGATGATGGACCACGGCATCGGCGTGGACACGCTCGAGACCAGCACCGAGTGGTCGAACGTGCCGCGGCTCTACCGTGCGGTTCGAGAGGCGATCCGGGGGACCTTCGCGAGCGAGGGCCGCAAGTGCATCGTGATGACGCACGTCTCGCACAGCTACGTCGACGGATGCAGCCTCTACTTCACGTTCATCTTCGCGCGCGATCTCCCGCGCGAGATCGCCGAGTGGCGGAACGTGAAGGAAGCCGCGTCGCGCGCCATCAGCGAGAACGGCGGCACGATCAGCCACCACCATGGAGTTGGTGTCGATCACGCGCGCTGGCTCCCGCCCGAGAAGGGCCCCGTCGGCATGCGCCTCCTCGAAGCCATGAAGCGCGAGGTCGACCCCGCTGGCGTCCTGAACCCCGGGAAGCTGCTCTCTCGCTGAAGGGGCGCTCGCGGAGCCGAGGACGGGTCCAGGGCGGACGGTACCCAAGGGGAGGGTCCCCGGACGGGTCGGGTATGCTGAGACATGGGCGGCTTCTTCCGGAAGAGTGGAGTCGTGTCGGACGCGCGTCCGCCGGCGCCGCCGCCGTCGACCCGGAGCGCGGTCGGCACGTGCGCTCGATGCGGGCTCGACGTGATGGTCGGCGAAGGTCTCGACTCACCGGCGGGCGTCGGTAACGCGTCCGCGCCCGTCCACTTCGTGTGCGACGCCGACATCCGCGGGTCCGTGGAGCGCCGGGTCGAGGCGATGCGCGCCTTGCATCGCGCGATCTCGGCGCTCTCCAACTTGCCCGAGGTCCGCGCGTCGCTCGAGAGCGAGGTCGCCGATCTTCCGGACGTCATCCAGGTCGGCGACGCGGTGACTGCGCTCGAGCGAGCGCGGACGCTCGTCGAGTGCACGGCGATGGATCGCCCGGAGCAGCGACGGCTCGCCCTCTCGTTCCTCGACGCGATGCTGCGCAAGCTCGCCGACTGAGCCGCGGAGAAGAGCTTGCCTCGGGTGCCTCGACTCTGAGACACCTCTCGGGTGCTCGTACGCGTCGCACTCGGCCTCCTCGCGCTGACGGCGATCGCGGCGCCCCCGATCGCGCACGCCCAGCGAGTGGATCTCGCGCACGGCCGCGGCCTGGTGTGGGGCGCGAGCGCGACGCTGCCCATCGTCCTGACCACGGTCCGTTATGCCGAGAGCGCCGCGCCAGCGCCCGTCCTCGCCCCGGGCGGCGGCATCGAGGGCCGCATCGGCATCGAGCTCGACTCCGGGCTCACGATCGAGTTCGCGGGCGGCATCGATGGACATGCCGTCGACGCCGAGGCGGCGCTCGTTCGCTACCGCGGCAGCGCGCAGGTCAGGATGCCGTTCGACCTCGGCGGCGACGTCTTCCCCTACGTCGGCGTCGGGATCGGGCTCGCGGTGTTCTCTCGAAATCAGTCCATCGCCACGACGTTCGACGTGCGCGGCGTTCTCGGCGTGTCCTGGTGGCTCGAGCCGTGGTTCGCGCTCGACCTCCATGCCGCCGTCGACGTGACACCTCCCGGCTTCGCGTTCGTCGACACGATCGTGATCCTCACTCCGGCCATCGGCGTGGCGCTCTCGTACTGAGCGCGCCTAGGGCCCGGCGATCTCCGTGATCCTCACGCCGACCTCGCCTTCGATGTCGACCAGCTCGCCCCACGCGAGCACGCGCTCTCCAGCACGGACTGCGACGCGCTCGCCGACGAGACGGCCCGTCGTGAGGACGACACCGGGAGCGAGCGCAGCGACCTCGGCGATCGGGAGCTCGAGCCGCGCGAGCTCGATGGCGACCTCCACCTCGACATCGGCGAGCGAAGGGACGGTGGACGGTGTCTCGGTCATGACGGGCCTCGTTCTTCCATGCGACGGCGGCATCGGCGCGGGCGCGGACAGCACGCTCGCGATCACCCAGCGATCGTTTTCGTCGAGCGTCACCTCGAACGACCGCGCAGATCGCGCGATGCGGAGGCGCGCATGCCCGGCCCGGCCGCGGCGCAGGTCGAGCCAGAGCACGTCGGGCACCAGCGTGTCGTCGGGACACATCTGGGCGAGATCACCAGCTCTCAGCCTCGCGCTGCCGATGTCGAGGTGGCCGTGCACGCTCAACTTCGGGAGTCGGAGAGCCGGCGGCGCGTTCAGCGGGATCGCGGCGATCGGCGCGACGAGCGACACGGTGCCTCGCACGTCTCCGACGCGAACCTCGGCGGACCAGACGATCGCCCGGTCGTCGCCGATCGCGCCGATCGCGTCCCGCAACCTCATCGCGTCGATGACGCCCGTGACCGGGCCGTCGAGCGCCCGGACCGCGCGCGCCACGACATACGCGACGAGCCCTGCCTCGGCGCGGGAGACCGGGACTGGGCCTGGTGCGAGGTCGCTGCCAGTGCCTCCGAGGACTCGGTCGGCGAGCACACGCGCGATCGGAGGTCCCATCGAGACGAGCATCGGCGGTCCGCCGGGCGCGGCAGCGAGCAGCAGCGCCAGATCCTCGCCGGCCGTCCGGGTCAGCTCGCTCGGCGAAGCCATTCGCGCCGAAAAGGCGCCGAACGTCGGTGCCGCGCCCAGGATCGTCCGCGCGTCCTCCATCGCGTCGTTGGTCTTCGACGACCCGAAGAGCCACGAAAGACGCGAGCTCTCGCGTGCCTCGCGGCGGGTCAACTTCGACCAGCGTTCGAACGGATAGACGACCGGCCCGCGCACCGCCCGAGGGCTACGCGGAAACTCCTTCGCGATCCACCACTTCCGACCCTCGCGTTTCCCCCGAGGGTTGGTATCCTCGCGCCCGTGGCGGCCGATCCCTACGTCGGAAGAGAAATAGCGAACCAGTTTCGCATCCTCGAGAAGATCGGCTCGGGCGGCATGGGCTCTGTCTACAAGGCCGAGCAGCCGGACATGCGGCGCTTCGTCGCCGTGAAGATCCTCCACCCGCGCTATCTCTCGCGTCCGGATCTCGTCTCCCGCTTCCGTCGTGAAGCGCGGGCGATGAGCCACCTGCAGCACCCCAACACCGCGAAGGTGTACCTCTACGGCCAGCTCGAAGACGGCGCCTGCTACTTCGTGATGGAGCACCTCGCCGGCAAGAACCTCGCGCAGACGGTGCGGGCCGAGGGGCCGATGACGCCGGAGCGCGCGATCGCGATCATGAGCCAGGCGTGTGGAGCGCTCGCCGAAGCGCACGCGCAGGGGATCGTGCATCGCGATCTCAAGCCCGAGAACATCTTCCTCACGAACCTCGGCGGCATCACCGACTACGCGAAGGTGCTCGACTTCGGTCTGGCGAAGGTGACCGAGCGTGAGATGCGCCCGGGCTCGCTGATCCTCACGCAAGAGGGGATGGTCTTCGGGACCCCCGAGTTCATGTCGCCCGAGCAAGCTCGCGGCGAGAAGCTCGACGGTCGCTCCGACATCTATTCGCTCGGCGTCATCATGTACGAGCTGCTCACAGGCAAGCTGCCTTTCGACGCATCGCAGCCGATGGAGTTCATCCAGCGGCACATCAAGGAGCCGCCGATCCCGCTCGCGGTGCGCGCGCCGAACCGCGACTTTCCGCCGGGTCTCTGGGAAGTGCTGCAGAAGTCGCTCGCGAAGCGTCCCGAGGATCGCTACGCCTCTGCGAACGAGCTCGGGCAAGCGCTTCGCGACGTCATCGCGAGGCCGCGCTCGACACCGCCGCCGCCCTCCTCCGACTATGCGACGAGTCCCGCGCCGCCCTCCCAGCAGACGCCCGGGTTCACGCCACAAGCCATCAGCCAGCAGAGCCCGGCGCAGGCGCCGGTGATGCAGGTCGCGTCGACGTACCCGGCGGCGTCGCCATCGGCCGACGGCGGCATCCTCTCGAGCCGAGCCGCATGGCTCGTCCTCGGGCTCGGCGCGCTCCTCGCGCTGATCGGCGCGGGCGCTCTCGTGCTCGCCATCATGCTGCGCTGATCCCGGCAGGAGTGCTCGCGGAGCAGCGCACGTACGGGAGTGCTCGCTCCGAGCACGTACGGGAGTGGGCGGCGGAGCGAGCCGATGGATCCCGGCAGGAGTGCTCGCGGAGCAGCGCACGTACGGGAGTGCTCGTTCCGAGCACGTACGGGAGTGGGCGGCGCAGCGAGCCGATGGATCCCAGCAGGAGTGCTCGCGGAGCAGCGCACGTACGGGAGTGCTCGCTCCGAGCACGGATGACGCTACGCCTACTGAAGCAGGCGATCGATGTCGTGAAGCAGCTGTTCCATGCCTGGGCCGTCCGTCCGGTAGAGACCGCGGCAGCCGCCGGTCTCGTCGAAGAGCATCACGTTCGCGCCGTGCATCACGTCGTAGCCCGGCGCTTCCGCGATCTCGCGGCGCTCCGGCTCCGGCATCAGAAAGCCCCGCCGGATCGTCGCGTTGACCGTGTCCGGGTGGCCGGTGAGGAACGTCCAGCGAGCGGGGTCGTGGCGAAACCGCGACGCGAACTCGTGAAGGCGTTCGGGCGTGTCCACCTCCGGGTCCACGGTGATGGACACGAGGTGCACGCGATCGCCGTGCTCTGCGGTGCGCTCCTCGAGGTTGCCGAGCTGCGAGGCGAGCGTCGGGCATACGGACGAGCAGCTCGTGAAGAGGAAGCTCGCGACCCAGACGTGGCCGCGAAGGGCCTGGCTGCCGAAGGGCGTTCCGTCGTCGGCGGTCAGCTCGAACGCGGGGACGTGGAAGAGCGTCCGGAGCGGGTCTTCGCGCTCACCGCACGAGCTCGTTCCCACGCCGATCAGCGCCGTCGCCGTCAGCGCTGCGAGCATCGGCGTGGACCAGCGGGCCCGCCGCACGTTCACGTCGCGACGTCGATCGCCAGGGCGGCGAACAACAGCGGCAGGTAGACGAGCGAGGCGATGAACACGCCGCGCGCCCACCGGTTGTCGTTGTCACCGACGCCGTGACGACCCGTTCGAAGCCCAGCCACGCACATCGCAGCGAAGATCACGCCCGCCACGCCCATCACACCCAGATACAGGTTGCCGGCGATGCCGAGCGGTACGAGCAGGAGGCTCATCGGAACGAGCGCGCCCGCGTAGGCGATCGCGTGGATCTTCGTCACGGCGTTGCCGCGAATCGAGGGCAGCACCTTGATACCGGCCTTGGCGTACTCGTTCTGCCGGAACACCGAGATCGCCAGGAAGTGCGGCAGCTGCCAGAGGAAGAGGATCCCGAAGAGCACGAGGCCGGGCGCCTCGAGGTGGCCCGTCGCCGCGGTCCACCCCATCAGGGGCGGCATCGCGCCGGGGATCGAGCCGACGAGCAGCGCCTTCGGGCTCTGCTGCTTCATCGGCGTGTAGATCCAGACGTACGAGAGGAGCGCGATCGCCGCGAGCAGCGCGGTCAGCGGGTTCACGAGGACCGCGAGCATCGGAACGCTGATCGCGCCGAGCGTGAGCCCGAAAGTGAGCGCGACCTCCGGCGTCATTCGCCCTGCCGGCAGCGGGCGGTTCTTCGTCCGCGCCATGTACCGGTCGATGTCGCGCTCCATCCAGCAGTTGAGCGCGTTGGCGGACGAGACGACGAGCGCGGTCCCGAGGATCGCCCACATCGCGAGCATCGGTGCAACGTGCCCCGGAGCCAACCAGAGCCCGCCCGCCGTCGTCACCACGACCATGAACGTGATGCGCGGCTTCGTCAGCGCGACGAGGTCGCGTACGAGAGAGTGAGCGTCACCCGAAACGGGGGCTTGAGTGGGAGTGGTGGCCATCGCAGGCGGGCGCGTCCGATCGAACGCGAAGCGCACGGCTTTTACAGCCCGGCCGAGGGGAGGTCAATGCGCGTCGCTGCAGTATCCCGCCGGCGCGTGCGTGACGTCGCGGAGCCGCGCTCGTGCATCGCCGATCACCGGCGAACGCGCGTGCACGCGGATGATCGCATCGAGCGCCGTTCGCGCGTCGGTGCACGCGTGGAGCCGATAGAACGCGTCGGCCATCGCCAGCAGCGCAAAAGGGACACGGTCGCCCGTGGCGAAGTCGCTGATCACGTGACGCAGCTCGCCGAGCGCCGTCGCGGGCCGGTCCTCGACGAGATAGCTCTGCCCGACGAAGTATTGGGCGTCGTCCGCGCGCGCGTCGTCGTGGTGCCGGGTGACGAACGCCCGGTAGAGCGCGCGGGCCGTCGAGAAGTCGCGGGCCTCGTAGGCCGCCTGCGCGGCGGCGAAGTTCTCGTCGGCCCCGGCCGGGACCTCCGTGTCGTCGAGCGGCATGTCCACGCCCGCGCGGCGGGCGAGCTTCTTCATCCGAGACTCGTAGTCCGTCTGCTGTTCGGTGAACTCGGTCTGGAGACGATCGAGCTCGTGCCGGAGCTCTGCGATCGCTCCGTCTTGGAGGGCGATCTGCTGCTGCAGCTCCTCGACGTGGGCGCCCGTGTCCGCGCTCGCCTCGGTCACCACGCGCGTCGCTCGGACCAGAACGGTCTCCATCTCCGCGATCCGCGTCTTCGCGGTCTCCATCTCGCCGCGGAGCTGCTCGCGTGTCTCCTCGAACTGCGCGCCCTGCGTCTCGAGGGCGTCGGTTCGCCGCGAGAGGTCCGCTCCCTGGTCGGCGCTCGTCCACAGGAAGCAGCCAGACAGCGCGGCCGAGCACGCGAACAGCACGACCGCCGCGCGAGCCACGTCGAGAGCCCTCGTCGTCCGATTCATCGCGCCCAACTTGATCGACCTCGCCCCGACTGGCCAGACGGGAAAGAGAAATGGCCAGCCGAACAGGTCGGACTGGCCACTTCGAGAACCGAGGAACCCTGGAAGTCAGCGCTCGGTGATGTCGGAGCGCCGATCGCGCGACCAGCCGTACTCGTCGGATCCGGTCGCCATCTCTTCGCTGACCGAGCGGGTCGTCATCGCGCGACGCGCGACGCTGAGGCGCTGCAGGTGATTGCGGGTCGTCCGGGCGCGGCGATCGCCGAGCGCCATGTTGTACTCCTCGGTGCCGCGCGGGTCGGTCATGCCGGTGATCTGGATCGCGGCGATGCCGCGCTCCGTCATGCAAGCCTGGTCGGCGGTGAGCGCGCTGCGCGCCGCATCGTCCAGCGCGCTCTCGTCGAACGCGAAGTACGCGGGCTGCAGCTGGCAGACCTGCGGAACGGGCGGCGGAACCTCCGTCTCGACGACGGGCGGGCGATCCTCGCAGTGATTCCGAACGCACTGCTGCGACGCAGGGCAGTCGCGATCGCTGTTGCACCAGCCGGGGATGGGCACGCAGTCGTTGCTCTCGCACATCTGCCCGGTCGGGCACTGGCTGTCATCGCGGCAGTCTTCACAGTGGCCGTTCACGCAGAACTCGCCCTCGTGGCACTGCTCGTCGTTGTCACAATTCGGTTAGGTAGGACCGCAGCCCACGACGCCCGCGCCGAGAGTGAAAACGACCGCGAGCGCACGTTGCGCGACGATCGAGCTACCGAACCATCGATCCATGATGCTCCTCCTGAGGAACCCAACAGTCAGAACTGTCGATGAGAGAACTCGCGGGCGAGGCGTTCGAGCCTCGAATCCGGGTGCCGTTCGCGACGCGAACACCACCCGGACGCCACCCCCTCCCTTGGCGCCCCCCCGGTTAGACTAGTTACCGTCGCGTGTCAACGACCAACCGGGGCCGCGCGCTGGTCCTGGTGGCACGTGACGGCACGAGCACGGTTCGTGCAGCGGGGCCGGGACCGTCGCACCACCCCATGACGGGCGGTCCGCTTGCTCGGCTCCTCTGTTCTCCCATAGACTCGTCGCTCTCCCCGCTGTTCTCTCTGCGCCCGTCTGCGCCCATCTCACGCCGACCGTCCGTCTCGCGTCGCGCGCCCCACTCATCGCGCCTTGCGAAGGAGTTCCTCATGGCTTTGTCTCGCCGCATCGTGTTCTTCGGGTCACTCGTGGCGCTCGCCGGTCTGACCGGCTGCCCAGGCCCCGACGATCCGCACGCAAACCCCGACGCGGCACATGGCGACGCGAGCGTCGGTCCGGTGATCCGCTGCAGTCGCGCGGACGATCCCGACATGGACAACATCAGCTCGATGGACGAGGACCTGGGCGACTCCGACGGAGACGGCATTCCGAACCCGGACGCCGATGGGGACGGCATCCCGAACCGGCTGGACACCGACAGCGACGGCGACGGCGTTCCCGACGTGACGGAGGCGGGTGACGCGGACTGCACCTCGCCCCCTCGCGATCTCGACGGCGACCACATCCCCGACTACCTCGACCTCGACGCCAACGCGGACGGCATCGCCGACAACCTCGAGGCGACCACGGATCGCGACGGCGACGGGATCCTCGACGCGCTCGATCTGGACGTCGATGGAGACGGAATCAGCAACGCGATCGAGTACGGCCCGCCCGGCCCGACCCCGACCGACACCGACGGCGACGGCGAGCCCGACGTGTTCGATCTCGATAGCGACGGCGACACGATCCTCGACGCGCAAGAGGGCAGCGGCGATCTCGACGAGGACGGCGTCCCGAACTTCCGCGATCTCGACAGCGATGGCGACGGCATCGAGGACACCGTCGAGGCAGGCGACGGCCTGCTCATGACTCCGCCGGTGCAGTGCCCCAACGAGATCGATCCGGTCACCGGGCTCGTGAGCCCCGATGGGCTCGCCGATGCGTTCGACTTCGACTCGGACAACGACGGCCTCGGCGATCGCGACGAGCTCGTCGTCGGCACCGACCCGTGCAACGTCGACACGGACGGCGACGGCCAGGGCGATCTCGCCGAGGGCGCCTACGTTCTCACGAACTGCCCCGACGGCATGACCGGCACGGACTGCAACTGCGCCCACGCGGCGAGCTGCGGCATCCCTGCCGAGCACTTCTTCGTCGTTCTGCCGTACCACACGCCTCCGATCGATCGCGATCTCGAGTTCGGGACGAGCATCCGCGTAGCCGACGTGTTCTTCATGACCGACACGACGGGCTCCATGGGCGGCACGCTCGCCAACGTGCAGGCGACCGTGACGACGCCCGTCACGGGCATCATCGACCGCATCATCGAGACGATCCCGGACGCATGGGTAGGCGGCGGCGGTCACAGCGACATGCCGTTCGCGAGCTACGACAGCTCGCCCTACGAGCCCTTCCATCTCGCGATCCGCATGACGCCTCCGTCGCGTTCGGCGGACGTGCGCACCGCGTTCAGTGGCATCTCGCTGACCGGCGGCGGCGACGGTCCCGAAGCGCAGGTCTTCGCGATCCACCAGACGGTCACCGGCCGCGGCGGCACGTGGATGGGCTCGGGCCCGACGTACACGATGCGCGCGTACGAGGGCGACTGTCTCGACGTCGGCTGGGGCGCGCCATGCTTCCGCGAGGCCGCGCTACCGATCATCATCCTCTTCACCGACATCTGCTCGCACAACGGTCCGCCTGGGGACTGCGACGACTACGTCGGCATCACGCCGGCTCCGCCCACCTTCGCCGAGGCCGTGGCCGCGATGAACGTGCGCGGTGCGCGCTTCATCGGCATCAACGCCAGCGGCGGCGAGTCCTGCGCGACGGTCACCGGGCCCTCGGGCTATTCGCCCTGCTGGATGGAGAAGCAGATGGCGCAGGAGACGGGCTCCGTCGATCTCGACGGCAACGAGCTCGTCTACGATCTGCCCAACAGCTCGACGCGCGAGGCCTTCACCAACACCGTGGTCGAGGCGATCGAGACCATCGCCACCCGCGTGCCGCTCGACATCACGACGCGGCTCCGCGACGACACGTCGGATCCGCAGATGGTCGACGCGCGCCAGTTCATCTTCAGTCGGCGTCCGGCGTGCCGCGCGGGCATCGACCCGTGCTGGACCGAGCCGACCGGGATCACTCACGACGATGCCGTCGCCACCTACGACGAGTCGACGTTCTTCGGCGTCATTCCGGGCACTCGCGTGCTCTTCCGGATCCAGTTCCGGAACGACTTCTACCCGGGCGGCCGGAACACGGAGCTCTACAAGGCCTTCATCGACGTGACGGCGGGCGGAAGCGCCGTGCTCGACACGCGCCAGGTCTACATCGTGATCCCGGCCAACCCCGTTCCGTTTGGCTGAGATCGTTCGGCGGATCGTCCTGCCGACCCTACGCTGCATCCCCGTAAGGCTCGTACTCGTTCGGCACAGGAGACGCCTCATGACCTCGTCCATCCGCTCTGCGACGGTCCTCTTGCTCGCTGGTGGTCTGATCATGGCGTGTGCCCCTGCGTCGTCGGGACGTCGGCTCGACGGCGGTGCGGGTGACGGCGCCTTCTCCGACAGTCGCGACTTCGGCTGCATGCACATCGACAGCGACGGCAACGGCATCGACGACGCGGCGGAGGATCCCACCAACCCCGACGACGACGGAGACGGGATTCCCGACTCGGTCGAGGCCGGGATGACCGGGAACGTCTGTGCGCCACGGGACACCGACGGCGACGGCATTCCGGACTTTCGCGATCTCGACTCGGATAACGATGGCGTTCCGGACTCTGGCGAGCTCGCGGCCGGCACCAACCCGCTCGAGCGGGACACGGACGGAGATGGGGTCGACGACATCGTCGAGCTCGCCGCCGGCACCAACCCGCTCGACGGCACCTCGCGGCCGCCCGAGGGGACGCTCTACGTGACCATCCCGTACCACCCGCCGGGCGAGATGGGCGACCACCCGCAGCGCGAGTTCGACTTCTCGACGCGGATCCAGGTCGCCGACGTGTTCATCCTCGTCGACAACTCCGCGAGCATGCAGCCGATCATCACGGCGCTCCGCTCGACGTTCAGCTCGACGATCGTTCCCGGCATTCGAGCGGAGATCCCGGACGTCCGGATCGGGGTGGGCTCGTTCGACTCGGTGCCGGACGGCTATGGCGGTGAAGCGGGGAGCCCGGGGGACTACACGCTCTGGGTCCGCCAGCGCGTCGATGCCAACGCCGCGCTCTCGCAGACCGCGTTCAACGCGATGAACACCATCGATACCGACACCTTCGGCGGCTACTACGGCGGCGACTACCCCGAAGATCAGGTCGAAGGGATCTTCGAGGCGATCTCCGGCGCCGGCATGCGCGGGCACGAGAGCGATGCCGCAGCTCGTCGGAGCGTGCACAACGCGCTCGACCCGAGCGGCAACGGCTACGTCCCGACGATGGTCCCAACGCTCGACTGTCCGGTCGGCCCCGATGGCATCGACCCCTACGGCTGGGCCTGTTTCTCGGAGGGGAGGGTTCCCATCATCGTCCTCGCGTCCGACGCCGAGTGGTACAACGGCTACACGTCGGGGATCTGGTCGGTCAGCGACCCGAACATGCACTCGTCCAGCGAGCTGACGGCCGCCATGATGGCGCGAGGCGCCTACTTCGTCGGAATCGACGTCGGCACGGGCGTCGGCGGAGACACCTACAACAACGCGGTGCAGCTCGCGCGGCTGACCGGTACGGTCGACGGCTCGGGCAACCCCGTGGTGTTCGGGCCTGGCTCGACCGGCCTTGCGGCGGCGGCCTCGAACATCGTCTCGGCCATCAGCACGCTGACGGGCCAGACGCCGCAGGACATCACGACGCGGACGGATCCGGACACGGGAGAGGCCCGCCTTCCGCCGGGGCGAACGACTGCCGAGTTCATCACCATGGTGACCCCGTCGAGGGGCTCGCCGGACGCGCCCACGGGCTTCACCCGCTTGGACACCACGACCTTCTACGGCGTGCGTCCCTCCACCATCGTCTGGTTCAACGTCGACTTCTACAACGACTTCCAGGCGCCCACGAACTCCGCACAGCTCTTCCGCGCGACGATCCAGGTCATCGGTCGGGCCGGGACCATCGTCGATCATCGCGACGTCTACATGATCGTTCCGGCCGTCGGCGGCAGCGTCCTCATCTGAGGCGTCGTCAGTGGTGCTCACCCGACCGTAAAACGTCCGGTGGGCGCGCGATGCGTAGCGAGCTTCGCGGCTGGGTGATACAAGCCCGCCCGTGAAGACTCCGGCAATCGCAGCTCCGTCGTTGGCCCATCGCCTGTCGGCGATCAAGCCCTCGGCGACCATCGCCATCTCCGACCGCGCTGCGGCCCTCAGGGCCAAAGGCGTCGACGTCATCTCGTTCGGCCTCGGAGAGCCCGACTTCCCCACGCCGTCGTTCGTCCGAGAGGCCGCCAAGGCGGCGCTGGATAGTGGGGCGACGCGCTACACCCGGGTGCGCGGGATTCCGCAGCTGCGAGACGCGATCCGGGACGACTCCATCGCAAGGCGCGGCGAGGCCCATGAGCTCGAGGAGATCGTCGTCTCGTGTGGCGCCAAGCAGGCGCTCTTCGATCTGGCGCTGGCGCTGCTCGAGCCGGGCGACGAGGTCATCATCCCGGCGCCGTACTGGGTGAGCTACCCCGAGCAGGTGCTTCTCTTCGGCGGGGTTCCACGCATCGTGGAGACCACCGAAGCACAGGGCTTCCGCCTGACGCCCGAGGCGCTCGAGGCGGCCATCGGTCCTCGCACCAAGGCACTGATCCTCTGCACGCCGTCGAACCCGACCGGCGCGGCGTACGACGAAGCGAGCCTGCGCGCCCTGGCCGAGGTCCTGCGGCGCCACTCCATCTGGATCATCGTGGACGAGATCTACGGGCAGATCGTGTACGACGGGTTCGTCCAGCGCTCGCTGCTCTCGGTCGCGCCCGACCTGCGCGACCGGCTCGTGATCGTGGACGGCGCCAGCAAGAGCTACGCGATGACCGGCTGGCGAATCGGCTGGATCCTCGCGCCTCGTGCGGTCGCGGACGCGTGCGAGATGCTCCAGAGCCAGGCGACGTCGAACCCGGCCTCGGTCGCGCAGCACGCAGCGATCGCCGCCCTCCGCGGTCCGCGCGAGGAGCTCGACGCCATGGTCGCCGAGTTCGCCGCGCGAAGGACGTTGATGGTCGAGGGGCTGCGCGCCATCGACGGCCTCTCCTGCCGCATGCCCGAGGGCGCTTTCTACGCGTTTCCGTCGGTTCGGGGCCTCTTCGGTCGCCGCCTCCCGGGCGGCGAAGCCCTCGAGAACGACCTCGACGTGACCCGCTTTCTCCTCGACGAGGCCCGCTGCGCGGTCGTGCCGGGATCTGCCTTCGGTGCACCTGGCTACGTGCGCCTCTCGTATGCGGCATCGCAGGCGCAGATTCGCGAAGGGCTGTCGCGCATCGCGGACGCCGTCCTCCGCTTGACGCGCTGAGGCGACGTTCGCTCGAGCGCGCTCGCGCTCGGAAGTGGACGAAGTCGGCCTCCGCAATTCTCGACTCCGTCCTCGACGATGTCATGCGTGCGCGCTTTCATCGCGAAACGCGCGTCGCGTTTTGCGCCCGCGATCTTTTTTTTGGTTTGCGATCACACAAAACGTTTTTGGTCACGCGCGTTGTGCTAATGGCGATCGAGGATCAAACGATCGATGGGCGGGCTCTCTTTCGGACTGCACATCGCCCTCGTGATCAGTTTCGTCTCTCTCTTCGCCTGGGGCTGCGACGGAGGAGCGATCGGGTCGTCGAGCGGCGCCCGGAGGCCACCCACCACGCGGCCGATGGGCTACCACGTCGTCGACGTGGTCAACGGAGGTGCGCTCTCCGGCACCGTGTTGTGGTCGGGGCCGCTGCCCGAGCTCGTCCGCGTCACGGTCGAGCAGCACGCGGACCCATGTGGCGCGACGAGAGAGCTTCGAGCCCTCAGCGTCTCGCCGCGCCGCGGTGTGAGCGGGACTGTCGTCTACCTCGACGGAATCACCGAAGGGCGCGCGCTGCCGACGGGGCCCTTCGACGTCTCGCTCGAGGGATGTGAGATCGTTCCGCGCGTGCTCGCCGTCCCCGGCGGGTCGAGCCTTCGGTTCGTGAACCGCGACGGCTTCCTCCACAACGTCCATGCGACGGCTGTCGGCGGTTCCGTCTGGGCCGATGTCGGTCTCCCCTCCGAAGGATCGAGCGAGACGGCGACCGTTCCCGCCTCCGGCATTTCCACCTTGGTCGATGACGCCGGGCACCCATGGATGGGGGGCTTCGTGCACGCCTTCGCGCACCCTTACTTTGCGGTCACCGACGTGGAGGGCCGGTTCCGGATCGCCGGGGTTCCCCCGGGCCAGTACACCGTGCGCACCTGGCACGAGGGTGTTCGCGCCGTTCCGGGCAGAGTCGTGGCGGGGCGTCCGCAGCTCTCGCAGCCGCTCATCCTCTCGCGTCCGGTCGTCATCGCGGCGGGCACCGAGACGACGGTCGACTTCCAGATCGACCTCAGGACCGTCGACGCCGCAGGGAACTGAGCCGGGGCGGCGCTCAGAGCGGAGGCGGGTCGCTGCCGCTCAGCGAGCCCCACCGAAACCGGGCGCGCCGTCGGCCTTCGGGGTCCGTCGCCTGCGCCGCCCGCGCCAGGAGGACGACCGCGAGCGCGAAGTCGAGCAGCTGACCCGGCGCGCGGGGCGCATAGCCGGCCGCAAGCCAGAGCGCGACGGCCGCGCCCACCTGCGCCTTCATCGGGCTTCCGGACGTGAGCCCGAGGACGGCGACGGCGACGGCGATCCCAGCCGAGATCGCGTACAGCCAGCCGATGGACTCCGGCAGGAGAGTCAGCCGAAGCGCGCCGTAGAGCAGCGTTCCGAAGCGATGCGCGTGGAGCACCCACTGCCCGTATGCGCCGAGGCCGACGACGAGCGCGAACGTCAACGCTGCGCCGACGAGCGCGCGTCGATCCGGCAGGCGCTCCATCGAGTAGGGCGCGCCCTTCGGCGCGGGCCTCAGCAGAAACCAACCGGCGAAGAGCGGCACCGCGTGCCAGGCGAGCTCGCCGCCATGGCGGGCGACGAAGCCGACGGGGCCGCCCAGACCCAGTTCGACGAGAGACCGCACGCTCGCGACGATCAGGACGACGAGCACCAAGGCGCCGCTCGCGGTCGCGAACGAGACGGCCCAGCGCAACGCGCCGCTCCGGTACGTCGCGGCTCCAGCGCCCATCAGGACCGCGAGGGCGTTGGCCATCCCGAGCGCGATGAGCACCACGAGGATCGACACCCGCTCCTTCTGGACGACGATCGCCAACAAGAACGCAGGCAAGAGGAGGCCGGCGACGGCCGAGAGCATCAGCCTCCTCGCGAGCCCCGCGTAGCCCGCCATGCGCAGGAAGCCGAAGAGGCTCCACGTGAGGGCCGCGATGCCAGCGACGGCGGCGAGGTTTCGCGGAAACACCCCTGCGCGCATCCAGGCGATGCCCGTCTCGTCGTCGGTCATGAGCCGCACCGCGACGCGGTTCCAGAAGAGGTCCGCCACAGCCGCCACGGCGGCCAGGATCGCGAGCGGGGGCGGTCGTTCGATCGCTACCGGCTCCTCCGCCGGGTCCTCGCGGGGGGCCCCTTCCTTCACGGCGCGAACACTATCAGAGAAAGCTCGTCGCACGGCTGGCTTCGCCTGCGCTTCCGCTTTGCTCTCGCGCCCGCTTGCGCCTTTCCCAGGAGGCGGGCTACGTGATGCGCGTGACCCACAAGACCGACAGCGACGTCAGGCACGACTGGACCCTCGACGAGGTGATGGCGCTCCACGCGCTTCCCATCACCGATCTGCTGCTTCGCGCGCAGACCGTGCACCGGCAGAACCACGCGCCGGACCAGGTCCAGCTCTGCACCCTGCTCTCCGTGAAGACAGGCGGCTGTCAGGAGGACTGCTCGTACTGCCCGCAGTCCTCGAAGCACGACACCGACGTGAGCCCCGAGAGGCTGCTGAGCGTCGACGAGGTCCTCGGGGCCGCGCGCCGCGCCCGCGAGACGGGCAGCACGCGGTTCTGCATGGGCGCGGCCTGGCGTGACGCGAAGGACGGCCCAGCGTTCGATCGCGTTCTCGACATGGTCCGCGGCGTTCGTGAGCTCGGCCTCGAGGCCTGCGCGACGCTCGGCATGCTCACCGACGATCAGGCCAGCGCGCTCGCCGACGCGGGCCTGACTGCGTACAACCACAACCTCGACACCTCGCGCGAGTTCTACGGCGAGATCATCAGCACCCGGACCTACGACGAGCGGCTCTCCACGATCGCGAGCGTCGTGAAGGCCGGCATCTCGGTCTGCTGCGGCGGCATCCTCGGCATGGGCGAGAGCGTCCGCGACCGCTGCGAGATGATCCGCACCCTCGCCACGCTCGATCCGCACCCGGGCAGCGTGCCGATCAACGCCCTCGTTCCCGTGACCGGGACACCGCTCGAGGGGCGCCCCCGCGTCGACCCGCTCGAGATGGTCCGCGCGATCGCGACGACGCGCATCGTGATGCCGAAGGCGCAGGTTCGCCTGAGCGCGGGCCGGCAGGAGCTCGGTCGCGAGGCTCAGATCCTCTGCTTCATGGCGGGCGCGAGCTCGATCTTCTACGGCGAGAAGCTGCTCACGACGGGGAACCCCGACGTCCTCGAGGATCGCCAGCTCCTGAGCGATGCTGGCCTCACGCCGATGGCGCCGTACGCCTCTCCGGACCCGACGGTGCAGAGGACGAAGGACCGCGGCCCCACCGCGAAGAAGGGCGCCGTCCCGCTGAGCGCCAGGGCGATCGACCCCGCCGAGTAGAACGCCCGGGTGCCCGAGGCTCCTCGCGTCCGCGTCTGGCTCGAAGTCGGCGGCAGATTCGTCCTCGCGTACGTGCTCCTGACCACGTTCTGGGCGAGCTCGCCGATGGCAGAGACGGCGCTCTCGATCCTCGGCGGTCCGAGGACAGGCGCGTGGCTCTCGGCGTCCGCGCTGCTCGGGTGGGTTGGGCTCGACCCGCTCGTGGGCGCGCTCTGGGCCCTCGCGCGATGGGCGCTCGGACCGGGTGACTACTGGCGCGACTACGTCTTCGTGAGCGTGGTCGGCGCCATGCTCGTGCCTCTGGTGCTCGCCCGCGCGATCGGGCCGGACACGCTCGACGCGCTCGGCCTCCGGCGCCCGGGTCGACCCGCCCTAGGGCTCGCGCTGACGGCGCTCCTCGTCTCGCTCCCGCTCTCGGCCGCGATCGCGCTTCATCCTGAGTTTCGCCTCGGCGTCGCGGAGGCGCTCGGGCGCTCTCCGTGGTTCCTCGTCGCCGTTCCCGTCGGCGGAGCGGCCGAGCACTTCTTCTTTCACGGCGTCCTGCTCGCCTGGCTCCATCCGAGCGGCGCGTTCCCTCCCGCGCACGAGCTCGTCCGTCCCTTCGTCTGGCCGGGCAAGCTTCAGGAAGGCGGTGTCCGCGCCGGCGTGGCGGCCTCGCTGGCGAGCCTCGCCGTTCCTCGCAGCTGCCTCGCGCCCTGCTTGCTCAGCGTGCCGCTGTTCTGGGCGATCCACGTCGGCAAGCCCGACGCCGAGCTCTGGCTCAGCCTCCCGGCGGGCGGGATCTTCGCGTGGCTCGCGTATCGAACGAACGGCTTCGTCGTGCCGCTACTGGTGCACCTGAGCGTGCCGCTCGCTGCGGCGCTGCTCGTGCTCGCGACGCGCTGAGGGCTGCTTCCGTCCGCGCTCGAAGCGTGCCCTGCCGTCTGCGGTCGGCTTCGCGAGCACTCTTGCTGATCAGTGAACCAGCATTCCCTGCGAGTCGCGACGACGCGGTGCAGAGTGGACCTCGGCGCCCGCCTCGGGCGTCCGCACGCTCAGCTCGCCGCCTGCCGTCCCGATGAGGGCGTCCTCGGCCGTCGCATCGGCGAGCGTGGTCGGGCCGCCCTCGACCTCGTCGAAGAGGCCTTCCTCACCGGAGATGACGACCTCGGCGGTGAGGCGGAAGCCGTCGCCGTCGCCCGTCCAGCTCTGCCGGACGGTCGTCGTGTGCAGCTCCATGCGCGCGTTGTCGATCCAGTTGTAGATCACGAGCGACTGCGCATCGGTGGAGTCGACGCCCGTTCCGAGCGCGAGGTTCGTGACCTCGTGATCGCCGATCTGGACGTCGTGGCCCCAGCGGGCGTGGCTCGTCACGAAGGGCATCCGGTAGGAATTCGTGCAGCTCATCGCCGCGAGGTCGATGCGACCCCAGCGTGCCTCGTCGTTCACGCGGTACACGATGTCGGCGAGGCGGTTCTCCGGGTTGAGGTTCTGCATCAGCGTGCAGCCGCCGAAGCCGATGGTCAGAACGGCCGTGATCCGGATCGCGAGTCGTGTGCGCATGGCTCCGGAATACGCGCAGCCCGGATCCCGGCCAAAAAAAGCGCGAAATGGCCATGTGTCCCGGGCGCACAGGGAGCGCTTGACGGGTCCGGCCGGGGGATCGATTCTTTCGCGCACGAAATATCGCCCCGCGAAACATCGTGAGGCCAACGACGGGTTCGGGCACAGCCAGCAGGAGCGAGCGAATGAGCAAGGATCTCCGGTTCGACGGCAAGGTCGTGATCGTCACGGGCGCGGGCAACGGGCTCGGCCGCTCACACGCTCTCGCGTTCGGCGCGCGGGGCGCGAAGGTGGTCGTCAACGACCTGGGCGGCTCGCACACGGGCGACGGCAAGAGCGCGACCGCGGCCGACAAGGTCGTGGACGAGATCAAGGCGGCCGGCGGCGAGGCCGTGGCGAACTACGACTCGGTCGAGGACGGCGACAAGATCATCAAGACGGCGGTCGACGCGTTCGGGCGCGTGGACGTGCTGATCAACAACGCGGGCATCCTCCGCGACGTCTCGTTCCAGAAGATGACCGAGGCCGACTGGGACCTCGTCTATCGAGTCCACGTTCGCGGCGCCTTCAAGTGCAGCTACGCCGCGTGGCCGATCATGCGCGAGCAGAAGTACGGCCGGATCATCTTCACCGCCTCGGCCGCAGGGATCTACGGCAACTTCGGTCAGGCGAACTACTCGATGGCCAAGCTCGGCCTCGTCGGGCTGAGCAACACGCTCGCGATCGAGGGCAAGAAGAACAACGTCGTCGTGAACACCATCGCGCCGATCGCCGGCTCGCGCATGACCGAGACCGTCCTTCCCTCGAACCTGCTCGAGGCGCTCAAGGTCGAGTACGTGACGTCGCTCGTCGTGAAGCTCTGCCACGAGAGCCACGACGACGGCGGAGGCCTCTACGAGGTGGGCGGCGGCTTCTACTCGAAGCTCCGCTGGGAGCGCACGAAGGGAAAGATGTTCCGACTCGGTCGCGACGTGAGCGCCGAGGACGTGAACGACAGCTGGGACCAGATCACCAGCTGGGAGGACGCGACGCACCCGCCGAACATCAACGCGTCGCTCGAGCCCATCATGGACAACGTCAACGCGGGCAAGAGCCGCGGCGGCAACCAGTACGTCGATGTCGACGCTGCGCTCGGCTACCAGTTCCCCGACATGCAGTCGAAGTACGACGAGCGTGATCTCGCGATCTACGCGCTCGGCATCGGCGCAGCGGAAGACCCGAGCGGCGCCGACCTCAAGCTCGTCTACGAGATGCACGGCGAGGGCATGGTCGCGGCGCCGAGCTACGGCGTCATCCCGGCGATCAACTGCATCCTCACGATGGGCAAGGAGGGCAAGACGGCCCCGGGCCTGAAGTACGGCCTCGATCGCGTGCTCCACGGAGAGCAGTACCTGGAGCTCGTTCGGCCGCTCCCGCTGAAGGCGAAGCTCACGCACAAGGCGAGGATCAAGGACATCTGGGACAAGGGCTCGGACGGCGGGAAGAAGGGCGGCGCCGTGGTCATCACGGCGATCGACACGTTCGACGAGAACGGCGACCTGCTCGTGAAGAACGAGGTCTCGACCTTCGTGCGTGGCGCCGGCGGCTGGGGCGGTGATCGCGGGCCGGACGAGAAGAACCTCAACGCGGCGCCGGATCGTGCGCCGGACGCGGTGGTCGAGCAGAAGATCCCGCAGAACCAGGCGCTCCTCTATCGCCTCGCGGGAGACTGGAACCCGCTGCACGCCGATCCGGGCTTCGCGAAGGCCTTCGGCTTCGAGCGTCCGATCCTCCACGGGCTCTGCACGTTCGGCTACGCGGCGCGGCACGTGACGAACAAGTTCGCGAAGAACGGCGATCCGCGCCTCTTCAAGAGCATCAAGGTGCGCTTCGCCGATCCCGTGCTCCCGGGCGAGACGGTGATCACGGAGATGTGGAAGGACTCTACTGCCCCGAATGGGGATACGAAGGTGCTCTTCCGTGTGAAGAGCAAGGATCGCGACAAGGTTGTCATCTCGAACGCGGCCGTGGAGCTGTTCAAGGAGATCCCGAAGGCCAAGGAGAAGCCGAAGGCAGCCGCGCCCAGCGCCGCGGCGGGCGGGCCCGTGGTTCCGAACAGCAGCGACGTGTTCGCCGGAATCTCCGCCTTCCTCGCAAAGAGCGGCGCCGACGCCGTCGGTCAGGCGAAGACGGTCTTCGCGTTCAAGCTCAGCAATCCCTCGAGCGTGTGGACGCTCGATCTGAAGAACGGCAATGGCTCGGTCGCTCAGGGCGAGCCCATCCCCAGCGAGTGCACGTTCGAGATCACGGACGCGGACTTCATGGACATGGTCAGCGGCAAGGCCGACGCGATGAAGCTCTTCACCACGGGCAAGCTGAAGATCAGCGGCAACGTGATGGCGAGCCAGAAGCTCGGGCCCGTGCTCACGAAGGTCGATCCGAAGGACGTGCTCGCGGCCGCGCAGAAGCGGACCGGCGGTGCGCCTGTGGCGACTGGCGGCGGGGCCGCGGCTCCTGCGGCGGACGTGACGCCGAACAGCGCGGACGTCTTCGCCGGCATCTCGGCGTTCCTCGCGAAGAAGGGCGCCGACGCGGCCCTGCAGACGAAGACCATCTTCGCGTTCAAGCTCAACAACCCCTCGAGCGTGTGGACGCTGGACCTGAAGAACGGAAGCGGCAGCGTCGCTTCGGGCGAGCCCGTCCCGGCGGAGTGCACCTTCGACATCAGCGACGCGGACTTCATGGACATGGTCAGCGGCAAGGCCGACGCGATGAAGCTCTTCACCACGGGCAAGCTGAAGATCAGCGGCAACGTGATGGCGAGCCAGAAGCTCGGGCCCGTGCTCAAGAACGTCGATCCGAAGGACGTCCTCGCGGCGGCACAGAAGCGGAGCGGAGGCGCCGCGGCACCGGCCAGTGCGGCGCCGGCCGTCGACGTCACGCCCAACAGCGCCGACGTCTTCTCGGGCATCGCTTCCTTCTTGGCGAAGAAGGGGGCCGACGCGGTCAGTCAGGCCAAGACGGTCTTCGCGTTCAAGCTGAAGAGCCCCGACGCCGTGTGGACGCTCGACCTCAAGAACGGAAACGGCGCTGTGGCGAGCGGCGAGGGGACGCCCGCCGACTGCACGTTCGAGATCACCGACGCCGACTTCATGGACATGGTCAGCGGCAAGGCCGACGCGATGAAGCTCTTCACCACCGGGAAGCTGAAGATCACGGGCAACGTCATGGCGTCGCAGAAGCTCGCGCCGGTGCTGAAGAACGTCGATCCGAACGAGGTCCTCGCGGCCGCCAGGAAGCGCCTCGGCATGGAGGCGGGCGCGGCCTCGGGCTCGGTCCCCCCGAGCGCGAAGGGAGAGGCGACACCCGACCACGCGGCGCACGCCGGCGCGGCGAGGGCTCCCGCGGTCATCGAGAAGATCCAGAAGCGCATCACGGAGAACGCCGCGCTCGCCAAGGAGGTGGCCGCCGTGATCGAGCTCCGCGTGAAGGATCCGGAGAACGTCTGGACGATCGACCTCAAGAACGGCGCGGGCGGCGTGAAGGCCGGCAAGGCCGATGCGCCCGACGCGATCCTCACGATCTCCGACGAAAACCTCGCGGCGCTTGCTGCCTCGAACGGTCAGCTGCAGAGCTTCTATCAGCACGGCAAGCTTCGCTTCGACGGCGACGCGCACCTCGCACAGCGGCTCGCCTTCCTCGGCAAGCTGGGCTCTTGATCACCCGCACCTGATCACAGCAGAAGGAGAAGAAGACATGGGACGCAGAGTGAACGTGATCGGCGTGGGCATGGTGAAGTTCCAGAAGCCCGGCGCGAGCGACGAGTACAACGTGATGGCGGCGAACGCGATCCGAGCCGCGATGAAGGATGGAGGCGTGGACTTCGCCGACATCGAGCAGGCCGTCGCCGGCTACGTCTACGGCGACTCGACGTGCGGACAGCGCGCCGTGTACGACGTCGGGCTCACCGGGATCCCGGTCTTCAACGTGAACAACAACTGCTCGACGGGATCGAGCGCGCTGATGCTCGCCAAGCAGATGGTCGAGGGCGGGGTCGCCGAGTGCGTCCTCGCCGTCGGCTTCGAGCAGATGAAGAAGGGCGCGCTCGAGTCGCAGTGGAACGACCGCACCAACCCGCTCGACAAACACGCGAACACGATGAACGACGTGCAAGGCGTGAACGCTGCACCGGGCGCGGCGCAGATGTTCGGCGGCGCCGGTCGAGAGTACCGCTGGAAGTACGGCACCAAGCGGGAGACCTTCGCGAAGGTCGCGGAGAAGGCGCGCAAGCACGCGGCGAAGAACCCGTACGCGCTCTTCCAGGAGACCTATTCGGTCGAGGAGATCCTCGCATCACCCGAGGTCTTCGATCCGCTCACGCGCTACCAGTGCTGCCCGCCGACCTGCGGTGCGGCCGCCGTGCTCGTCTGCTCGGACGACTTCGCGAAGAAGAAGGGCGTCACGAAGCCCATCTGGATCGCCGGCCAGGCGATGACGACCGACTTCCCTTCGACCTTCGACGAGAAGTCGATGATCAAGATGGTCGGCTACGACATGACGAAGAAGGCCGCCGAGAAGGTCTACGAGCAGGCTGGCCTCGGGCCGAACGACGTGCAGGTCATCGAGCTGCACGACTGCTTCACCTCCAACGAGATCCTCACGTACGAGGGGCTCGGCCTCGCGAAGGAAGGCGAGGCGGAGAAGATGATCTGGGAGGGCGACAACACCTTCGGCGGGAAGTGGGTCACCAATCCGTCGGGAGGCCTCCTCTCGAAGGGACATCCGCTCGGCGCAACGGGCCTCGCACAGTGCACCGAGCTCGTCTGGCACCTGCGCGGGACCGCCGGTGAGCGCCAGGTACCGGGCGCCAGGGTCGCGCTCCAGCACAACCTCGGCCTCGGTGGCGCGTGCGTCGTCACGATGTACCGAAACTGATCGCCGGGCGCCGCTAGGTCGCGCACGAACGGAGGCCTCGGCGAGCGATCGCCGGGGCTTCTTCGTGTCCGGCTCAGACGGCGTCGGGCGGGACCTCGCGCTTCGGCACGAGGTTCACGGTCTCGCTCTTCCCATCGAAGAGCACGACGATGTCGCCCTTCTCGAGCTGGCGACGAACCTGGAGCACCTTCGTCTCGAGGGCCACGTCGTTCGCGCCGTACTCGGTGCCTTCGCGCGTCACGAACTCCTCGATCACGCCGGAGAGCACGGCCGGTGAGAGCTTGTCCCAGGGGACGAGCACTCGGATCGCCTCATCCTCCTCCTCGCGCTCTTGCGCAACTTCGCGGGGGGCATCGTGGCCGTCAGGAACGATTCGGGTGTCTCGCTGGGTCATGGGGTCCTTCTCGGTGCGGCGGTCTCGGGGTTGCGTCACGCGCCGAAGAGCGACGCGCCGCCGCTGACGAACAGGAAGCGCGCGACGGGGTAGACGGCGAGCGCCAGGGTGATGCTCCACGCGATCGCGACGCGGAGCAGGGTGGTGCGGAGCACGCCGGCGATCGCATCCTTCTCCTTCACGCGCTGCATCACGAGCACGGCGACGAAGGCAGAGAGCGCGAAGGCGGTACCGGCGAAGAGCGCCGCGTAGAGCGGCCAGCCGAGGTAGCTGCCGTCGGCATCGAGAAGGCAGAACGGGCAGAGGTGCTCAGGAGACTCGTAGGCGTGCGGCGCGACGTACCCGACGATCGCCGGCAGCGAGACGACGGATGCGAGGAGCGCGAGCCCAGCGGCTGCGATGGATGGGCCCGACCGCGCGCTGCGACGTGCGACGAGGGCGACGACGACAGCGCCGATGCTCGCCGCCACGAAGATCCCGAACGCCGTCGTGCGCGCCCCACCGCCCGCGCCCGTCGCGATCTGCCGCGCGCCTTCGAGCCCCGTCGAGCAGCACGAGGCCACCATCCGGAAGTCGAGGTCCAGCGCGAAGCTCGTCGCGGCGCCGAAGTCGAGCACGATCAGCGGAGCGACCAGCAGCACGAGCGCGAACTTCACCCGCGTGAGCTCAGGAGCGCGGAGGGCCAGATCGAGCCGGTGAAGGCTCAACCAGACCGCGCACGCGAGGGCCGCAGCGATGGAGATGCCGAGCGAGCGGAACCCCCACGGGCTCTCGGCGAGCACACCGTACGCGCACATCGCTCCGCGCAAGGAGCTCCGCAGCCGATCGGCGCCGACCACGTCGACCGCGAGGCCGAGGATCGTCGCGAGGCCGGCCACGGAAAAGAGGGTCGCCACCAGCTCGGCGCGCCGTTCGATCGCGAGCGCACCCTCGCTCGTTCCCGGCGCCCGCCGGAGCGTGAGCACGCGGAGCGCGGTGTCGGCTGCGATCAGCGCGAGGATCGCCGCCACCAGGCTCGGAACGAGCCGCGCGAGGATCCACGGACGAAAGAGGTTCTCGAGCACCGTTGTGGGACCGCGACGGAGCGCGCCCGAGGTGGCGACGCTCAGAAGTGCAGCGTGGCACTCATCGCGCCGCTGCTCGTCGGGCGCAAGGAGACGGTGGGCCCGTCCGTCCGCGGCTTCGGAAGGCGGATCGCCAGCCCGAGCACGAGGCACACCAGCGAAACCCCCTGGATGATGCCCATCGTCGCGTAGAATTCGCCGCCGCCCCCGTTGAGGCCTTCGCCCAGAATCAGCCAGGGGCCGAGCACGGGGATGTAAGCCAGATCAGCGGCGCTCGATCCGGCGGGCAGGGTGACGCTACCGACCACCCACGTGATGACGTAGGAGACCGGCAGGCCGACGAGGCCCGGCACCCATAGGCCGCGGATGCTCTGCGTCTCGTGCGCTGCGCTCTGCGTCGCGACGACCGTGGTGCCGGCAGTGCCGCGCTGCGGCGCCGAAGGCACGCTGAGCGAGTACCCGGGTGGCGTGTACGCGGCGCCGCTCGGTGCGCTCGTCCCCGTCTGCCCGTGACCGACCGCGGGCATCGCGATCCAGAGCGCGGCGATGATCGCGGCGCGCGAGGTGAAGACGATCGACGGTGTCCATCTGTCCATCACGCTCCGATCGTACCACGCTCGTTTCGTCGACTCTCGTGTGAGCGACGATCTCGATCACTCTCGTGGGTGCATCTGCTACATCGCCTACGTGCGACTCTCGACGTCCTCCTGGGTGCTGCTTCTGGGGCTGCTCTACGCGTGCTCGAGCGAAGCGCAGAGCGTGGGGCGTTGTGCGCTGTGTGGGATGCGCGTCGACCCTTCCGGACTCGTGGCCGGCGCCACGGGCGTGGACGGCGCGAGCCTCGCGTTCGATTCGGCGAAGTGTCTCTTCCGTTATCGCTTCGAGCACGAGAGTGCTCGAGACGCGTGGGTGAGCGACTATTACTCGCGCGGACATCTGTCGATCGATGCGGCGTTCTTCGTGCTCGGCTCCGACGTCTCGGGCGCGATGGGCGCCGATCTGATCGCTCTCTCTCGCGCCGAGGACGCCGAGCGCTTCTCTCGCGAGCACCACGGCACTGCGGTGCTCCGGCTGCCGGACGTGACGCGCGCCGTGATCGATGCGCTCTTCGGTCGCTGAGGTGACCACCGAGCTCCGTCTCGATCCGTTCACCGGTCATCACGTCGTGATCGCGCCTGGGCGCGCGATCATCGGCGCCGTGCGCCCCGGCGGACTGCCAGGCGCCGGCGAGCGCTGTCCGTTCTGTCCCGGCAACGAGGCCGAGACGGAGGAGACGGTCTGGTCGATCGGCGAGCCTTGGGACGTTCGCGTCGTCCTCAACCGGTTCCCGCTCGTGGAGGCGCACACGACGGGCGGTCGACACGAGCTCGTGATCGAGTCGCGCGCGCACGACGTCGACCTGGCGGATCTGTCCGTGAGCGCGCTTGCACGCGTGCTCTCGGCCTATCGCGATCGCCTGCGCGCGCTCGAGCTGCTCCCCGGCATCGCTGCGGTGGTGCTCTTCCGCAATCGGGGGCGGCGCGCAGGTAGCTCGCAGCCTCATCCACACGCGCAGATCGTCGCGCTGCCGATCGTGCCGCCAGCGGTCGCCTTGCGCGACTCCGTCGCGAGCAGAGCCCCGGGGCTCCTGTCGCGGGTGCTCGAAGAGGAGCGCCGCGCCGGCTCGCGCATCGTCCTCGACGGGGACGGCTGGGTAACGTTCTGTCCGTTTGCGTCGTCTCGCGCGCACGAGGTGCGGATCGCACCGGACTTCGCGTGCGAGCGCTTCGCTCGGATGGACGACGCGCAGACGAGCGCGCTGGCGGTCCACCTGTCGCGCGCTCTCTCCGGCCTTCGCAAGCGGATGGGGCTCGCCGACTACAACCTCCTCCTGCGCGATCCGGCGCTCGCGACGCGGGGGACGTTCTTCACGGTGGAGATCGTCCCGCGCACCGGCGGCGATGCGGGGTTCGAGCTCGGCAGCGGCGCATCGGTCTGCGTGGTGCGGCCCGAGGAGACCGCGGCAGCGCTTCGCGCGATCGAGTGACTCGCGCTCGCTGCCTGCCAGGCGCGCGACGGAAAGCAAGAGGGCAGCCCTCTCGCGAGAGCTGCCCTTCTGCCGCGCCCTACGCGGGGCGCGAGCTCACATCTTCGTGCCGCAGTTCGCGCAGAACTTCGAGCCCGGCGGGTTCATCGTCGCGCAGCCGGTGCACGGCTTCGGCGTCGGCGCCATCGTGGCCCCACACTCGGCGCAGAACTTCCCCGGCGGGACGCGTGCTCCGCACTGCGTGCAGTTCACCTGGCCGTCGGCGCCTACGCTCGGCGTCGGAACGGCCATCGTCGGCGCCGTCCCCATCGGCGCCGCCTGCGGAGGGTAGCCGGGGGGCGGTCCACCCTGCGGAGGGTAGCCGGGGGGCGGTCCACCCTGCGGAGGGTAGCCGGGCGGCGGATAGCCACCGTAGGGGTTCATCTGCTGCTGGTACATCTGCGCCATCGACATGCCCA
>JBBSAT010000029.1:0-42103 GCA_038252025.1 Polyangiales bacterium
CCTACAAGGTGGCGGCGGGCCTCCATCCGGACGACCCTCAGGAGCACGTGATCCTCGCGGAGCTCTACTCGATGATCCCCGGCCGCGTCGAAGACGCGATCGCCGAGCATCAGTGGCTGCTCAAGCAGGACCCGTATCGGGTCGACAGCTACCAGGCGCTCTACAAGCTCTACTTCGACGCGCGCGCGTACGACAAGGCATGGTGTCTCGCCTCGACGCTCGTCTTCCTCAAGAAGGCGGATGCGGAGCAGCAGCAGTACTTCGAGCAGTACCGCCAGCGCGGCCCGATTCGTCCGCAGTCACGCCTCGATGACGAACGCTGGCTGAAGGACCTCGCGCACCCGGACGAGGACCTCGTCGTCTCGAAGATCTTCCAGCAGTGCTGGCCGGCCATCCTCAGCCTCCGCGGGAAGACCGACAAGGACGCGGGGCTCGCGGCCAAGTACCAGGTCGATCCTGCGACGCACACCGGCACGTTCCCGAAGACCTTCGGCTTCGTCGCCCAGGTGCTCGGGATCCAGACGCCGCGTCTCTTCCTCCGCACGGACGTGCAGGGAGGGCTCACGCACCTCCCCGTCTACCCGCTCGGCTCGCTCTGCGGTGCCACGCTGCTCCAGGGGTTCCAGCCCCAGGACCTCATGTTCATCGCGGCTCGCCACCTCTCGGACTATCGCGGCGAGCACTACATCCGCACGCTCATGCCCTCGAACACGGAGCTCAAGACCGTGCTCATGGCCGCGCTGCGGATCGCGAACCTCGTCCCGGGTGACGCGCAGATCGATGCGACCGCCCAGGAGATTCGCGGCAAGCTCCAGCCGGCCGCGATCGACGTGCTCGGCACGCTCAGCCGCCGCTTCGTGCAGGCTGGCGCGCGTACCGACGTGAAGAAGTGGCTGCAAGGCGTGGAGCTCACCGCGTGCCGCGCGGGCTTCCTCATCTGCAACGATCTCGAGACCGCAGCGCGCATGATCACGGCGCTCGGTGCGTCGGGCCCGGTCGATCTTCCTCCGAAGGAGAAGGTGAAGGAGCTCGTGCTCTTCAGCGTCTCCGAGGAGTACTTCCGCCTCCGGCAGGCGCTCGGGATCCAGCTTCAGGTCGCCTGAGGCCTCGTCGTGCCGGCGCTCGATCTGCCGAATCGTCGTGCGACGACGCGGCTGGGTCGAGCGCTCGCGTTGCTTCTCGAGCCGGGAGACGTCGTCTTCCTCGAGGGGCCCCTCGGAGCAGGGAAGACGTTCCTGGCCCGGGCGATCGCGCGGGGGCTGGGGGTGCCGTCCACCGTCCCCGTCCAGAGCCCTACGTTCGCGCTGGTGCACCAGCTCGTCGGGCGTGTCCCGCTCGTGCACGCAGACCTCTACCGCCTCGGTGACGCGGCGGATCTCTCGGAGCTCGGGCTCGACGATCTCCTGCCCGAAGCCGTCGCGATCGTGGAGTGGGGCCTGAGGTTCGCCCCGACCCTCGCGAAGGACCGGATCGAGATCGTCCTGGAGCGGCCTCTCGAGGGCCCGCGCGTCGCCACGGTCCGCGCGCACGGCGAGCGAGCCCAGCGTATCTTGACCAAGCTCGGGGCCGCTCTTGCCGCCCCAGGCCATCCCTGGTAACTGGCGCCCCGATGCCGCGTCGGAACGACCTCCGGAAGATCCTGCTCCTGGGATCCGGACCGATCGTAATTGGCCAGGCCTGCGAGTTCGACTACTCCGGCACGCAGGGGGCCAAGGCGCTCCGCGAGGAGGGCTACGAGGTCGTCCTCGTCAACTCCAATCCCGCCACGATCATGACGGATCCGGAGTTCGCGGACCGGACGTACATCGAGCCGCTCGTGCCCGAGGTGCTCGAGGCGATCATCGCGCGCGAGAAGCCGGACGCGATCCTGCCGACCCTCGGCGGACAGACCGCGCTCAACCTGGCGCTGGAGCTGCACCGCACCGGCGTCCTCGCGCGGCACAACGTGCAGATGCTCGGCGCGACCGTCGACTCCATCCGGAAGGCGGAGGACCGCCAGCTCTTCAAGGAGGCGATGGAGAAGATCGGCCTGGGCGTGTGTCGCGCTCGGACCGCCAAGACGATCGAGGAGGCGGACGCGGCCGCGCTCGAGATCGGCTTCCCGATCGTGCTCCGCCCGAGCTTCACGATGGGCGGCTCCGGCGGCGGCATCGCCTACAACAAGGAAGAATTCGACGCCGCCATCCGCTGGGCCTTCCAGCAGAGCCCGACCCACGAGTGCCTCGTCGAAGAGAGCGTGCTCGGATGGAAGGAGTACGAGCTCGAGGTCATCCGCGACGTGGCGGACAACTTCGCGGTCATCTGTACGATCGAGAACTTCGATCCGATGGGCGTGCACACGGGTGACTCGATCACCGTCGCGCCCGCGATGACGCTGACGGACAAGGAATACCAGCGCCTGCGCGACGCAGCGCGCGCGATCATGAGCGAGATCGGTGTCGAGACCGGCGGCTCCAACGTGCAGTTCGCGGTCAACCCTGCGGACGGTCGCATGATCGTGATCGAGATGAACCCGCGCGTCTCGCGCAGCTCCGCGCTCGCGAGCAAGGCGACCGGCTATCCGATCGCGCGCATCGCCGCGAAGCTCGCCGTCGGATACCGGCTCGACGAGCTGACGAACAGCATCACGGGCACGAGCGCCGCGTTCGAGCCGACGATCGACTACGTCGTCGTGAAGTGGCCGCGCTTCGCCTTCGAGAAGTTCCGCGGCGCCGATCCTCGCCTCACCACGCAGATGAAGTCCGTCGGCGAGGTCATGAGCATCGGGCGCACGTTCAAGGAGGCCTTCCAGAAGGCCGCTCGCAGCCTCGAGATCGGGCGCGACGGGCTCGTGTCGCTGCTCGCGCGGGTCGACTATCGCGCGCTCGCGCTCGCCGTGCGCGAGCTGCGCGCGCAGCTCCCCGGCGTCGGCATACCGCACGATCTGTTCACGCGGACGACCGAGGGCATGCCCGCCGCCACACAGGAGGAGCTTCGCGAAGCGGTCCTCGAGGTGATCGCGACGCCGCTCGCGGATAGGGCCTGGTACCTCGCCGACGCGCTCCGCCTCGGCGCGACGGTCGACGAGATCCATCGCCGGACCGGGATCGATCCGTGGTTCCTGGTTCAGCTGCGCGAGATCATCCTCGCCGAGCAGGAGCTCGAGAGCGCGAAGGGCGCGCCGATCGCGGCCGACGACCTCGCGAAGCTCAAGGCGCTCGGGTTCTCCGACGCGCGCATCGGCGCCCACCGAGGGATCACGGGCACCGCCGTGCGCGAGGCTCGCCGAGCAGCGGGCGTGGAGCCCATCTACGCGCGCGTGGACACCTGCGCCGCGGAGTTCGAGGCGAAGACGCCCTATCTCTACTCGACCTGGAGGCGCCATGGCGTCTCGGGCGCCGGCGCGTCCGAGGCCCTGCCGACGGCGCGCGAGAAGGTGATGATCCTGGGCGGCGGCCCGAACCGGATCGGCCAGGGCATCGAGTTCGACTACTGCTGCGTGCACGCGTCGTACGCGCTCCAGGAGCTCGGCTACGAGACCGTCATGGTCAACTGCAACCCGGAGACGGTCTCGACCGACTTCGACACGTCGGACCGCCTCTACTTCGAGCCGCTCACGCTCGAGGACGTGCTCGCGATCGTCGCCGTCGAGAAGCCGGTCGGCGTCGTCGTGCAGTACGGCGGCCAGACCCCGCTCAAGCTCGCGCTCGGCCTCGCTCGCGCGGGCGTGCCCATCCTCGGCACGAGCGCCGACGCGATCGATCGCGCCGAGGATCGCGAGCGCTTCGAGGAGCTGCTCCAGAAGCTGGGCCTCCGACGGCCCGAAGGCGGCATCGCGCGCGGCATGCAGGAGGCCTTCGCGATCGCCGATCGCATCGGCTACCCGGTCGTCGTTCGTCCGAGCTACGTGCTCGGCGGGCGCGCGATGGAGGTCGTCCACTCGCGCACCGATCTCGCGCAATACTTCGCTGTGGCGCTGGCCGCGGTCGAGGACGCCGAGAAGCAGAACATCCTCCTCGACGGCTTCCTCAAGGACGCGATCGAGGTCGATGTCGACTGCATCAGCGACGGCAAGACCGTCGTCATCGGCGGGCTGCTCCAGCACATCGAGGAGGCCGGGGTGCACTCCGGCGACTCGTCGATGGTGCTGCCGGCCCACGCGCTTCCGCCCGAGGTGCTCGCGTCGATCCGCTCCTCCACGCGCGCGCTCGCGCTCGAGCTCGGCGTGAAGGGGCTCATGAACGTGCAGTTCGCCGTGCGCGGCAGCGCCGTCTACGTGCTCGAGGTCAACCCCCGCGCGTCGCGGACCGTGCCGTTCGTCTCGAAGGCCATCGGCGTGCCGCTCGCGAAGCTCGGCGCGAAGGTGATGGCAGGGCGCACGCTGATCGAGCTCGGCTTCACGAAGGAGATCGTGCCGACGCACATCGCCGTGAAGGAGTCGGTCTTCCCGTTCACGAAGTTCCCCGGCGTCGACACGATCCTCGGGCCCGAGATGCGGTCGACGGGCGAGGTCATGGGGATCTCGGACAACGTCGCGACGGCGTTCCTCAAGGCCCAGCTCGCGGCCGGCGCGCGCTTGCCGGACCGAGGGCGCGTGTTCATCAGCGTCCGGGACGACGACAAGCAGGCGGCCTGCGAGATCGCGCTGAAGCTCCTCGACCTCGGCTTCTCGATCCTGGCGACCGGGGGAACGGCCGAGACCTTCGCGCGCGCGGGCGTCAGCAGCGAGCGCGTGAACAAGGTGCGGGAAGGGCGGCCTCACATCGTCGACCGGCTCGCGAGCCGCGAGGTCGACATCGTCGTGAACACGACGGAGGGCGCGCAGGCCATCCGCGACAGCTACTCGCTCCGCCGTCAGACGCTCCTGGCGGGCATCCCGTACTTCACGACCATCGCCGCAGCAGCGGCGGCCGTGTCCGCGCTCGAGGCCCGACGCGATGCTCCGCTCACCGTGCGCTCGCTCCAGGAATATCACGCGGCGACGAAGCGCCCGAGCATGGTCCCCGTCGGTCGCGCATGAACCGGGTCCCCGTCGGTCGCGCATGAACCGGGCCGCGCTCGCGGCCGCGCTCGTCGTCGTGGCGCTGCCTCTCATCGCCCTCACGGGACGACCGGGGAGGGCGCAGGCGCCGAGCGAGCACGTCGAGTCGCGCGAGATCCGTCTGCCTTCGCCCTGGGGCGAGGCGCGGGTCCTCGTCACGCACGCACGGCACCGCCACGCTCCCGCGCCCACGACGCGGCTTCCCATCGTCGTCGCGCTCCATGGCGCGGGGGAGGCGCGACGAGGCCCGGAGCGCGGCTACCTGGGATGGACCGCCGACTACCACCTCGCGGATGCGTTCGGGGCGCTCGGCCGCGGGAGGCTCACCGCGGGTGACTACGGCGACATGGTCCGCCCGGAGCACCTCGCCGCACGAAATCGAGCGCTGCGCGCGCAGCCCTTCAGGGACCTGATCGTGGTCACGCCGTACACGCGAGACCTGATGGGAGAGCAGCCCGGCAGCGACGCGATCCGCGAGTACGCCGACTGGCTCGCCGGCCCGCTCCTCGAGGCCGTGCGGCGCGAGGTTCCGACGGCGGCGCTCACGCGCGCGGGCACCGGCATCGACGGGGTCTCGCTCGGCGGCATGCTCTCCCTCGAGGCCGGGCTCCGCCATCCGGAGGCCTTCGGCGCCGTGGGGGCCATCCAGCCTGCGATCCGCGGTCGAGTGGACGCGGTGGCCCCGCTCGCGGACGGCACGCAGCGCATCCGGCTGCTCTCGAGCGACCAGGACCCTTTCTTGGCGCCGACGCGCGCGCTGAGCGAGGCCTGGACGGCGCGGCACGTCGCGCACGAGCTCCTGGTGACCCCTGGCCGTCACGGCTACGCGTTCAATCGCGGCCCAGGGGGCGTGGAGCTCCTGTTTTTCCACGATCGCGCGCTCGTCCGCGAGCCGATCTAGCGGAGGGAATGACCCCGGAATCATTGACCTCTCGCGGGAGTTCGGCATAGAACGAGGGTCCATGGACAAGGTGCCGATCACGCCCGCCGGGCACGCCGCGCTGCACGCCGAGCTGGCCCACCTCAAGGGCTCCGAGCGCCACCGGATCTCGAAGGAGATCGGCGTTGCGCGAGAGCACGGCGACCTCCGCGAGAACGCCGAGTACCACGCCGCCAAAGAGAAGCAGGGGATGGTCGAGGCTCGGATCGCCGAGATCGAGGACAACATCGCCCGCGCCGACGTCATCGACCCCAAGAACAACGTCGGCCCCATCGTGAAGTTCGGCGCGCACGTGACGCTCGAGGACACGGACTCCGGCAAGGTCGTGAAGTACCAGATCATCGGGCCCGCTGAGGCCGACCTCAAGAAGGGGACGATCTCGGCCACGTCGCCGGTCGCCCGCGCGCTCATCGGCCGCAAGGCGGGTGACCAGGTCACCGTCAACGCGCCCGGCGGCGAGCGCGTCTACGAGGTCACGAAGGTGAGCTGGGACGAGTGACGAGCGGAAGCGCAGCGTCTTGAGACACCGGACAAGAAGCGTGTCGGCGTGAGCGTTCGTCAGACCGTCATCGAGCTCGACTTCGGGGTTCCTCCCGCGCGGCTCTGGGACGCCATCACCGATCACGAGGGCATGTCCAAGTGGACCGGCTCGAAGGTGCGCGTCATCGCGCGCGGCGACGCGAACGGCGTCGGCATCGTGCGGAGAGTTCGCATCGGCGCGCTCGCCATCGACGAGGAGGTCATCTACGCGGACGCTCCCCATCGGCTGGTCTATCGCATCATCCGCGGCGCTCCGGTCTCCTTCCATCGCGGCGAGATGGTCGTGACGAAGACGGCGGAGGGATCGCATCTCTCGTGGAAGATCCTGCTCGCCTCGCCGATGCCCGGCTTCGCGCGCGCGACGACCCGCACGCTCGGTCTGGCGCTCGGGCGCGGCGTCCGCGAGCTGCGCGGCCTCATCGGCGGCTGAAGGTCTGACCAAATACTTTGGTCAGATCCCTTCGACTGAGAGAAATTCCCAGCGCTTCACGCTGGGAAAGGACGAGGCGCGACCGTTGTTGGTCACGCCTTGAGCGATCGCGCTAGCGGAACGGCCCGCGCGTCGGCTTGAGCGTCTCGTGCAAGCGCACGATCGTCTCGATGAGCGGCCGGACGATCTTGGGCGACGACGCTCCCACGAGCGGCGAGCCGATCGTGATGCGGGTGCCATGCGCTCGAACCTCCACGGCGCCCGCGCGCGCGAGCCGATCGAGCAACGTGAGCGCCTCCGGCGGCAAGCCGCGCAGGGCCAGCACGTCCTCCGGACCGCGAACGTCGATGTCCATCGTCGTCGGCACCTCGGGCCTCACCTCGATCGAGGTCGAGCTCGGCTGGTCCTCCTCGAAGTGCGTGACGATCTCCACCCGTGAGGACGCGTGCGTGGCGCCGATGCGGGCGTGCCCACGCTCGAGCGGCGCGTCGAGCCAGCGCGCCAGCTCGCGCCACTCCTCGATCACGTCGTCGAACACCGCCGGCATCGGCGGCGGAACGACGAGCGCGTCCAGGATCGCCTCGGCCCGCTCGACGACCCGCTCGATGCTCGCCCGGTCGTTGGCGTGCGTCCGCGCGCTGGCGGTCAGAGACTCGTCGGTCATCCGCAGGCCGGCGAGATCCGCGAGCAGCGGAGCGAGCGCGCGCATCGCGCGAGTGACCTGCTCGCGCTCGCGTCCGTGCACGACGTGTCCCGCGTCGAACGTCGCCTCGCCCGTCGTGACGCTCCCACGGAAGAGGCGCTCCACGAGGCCGCCGTCGTGCGCATGGAGGCCGAGCTGCAAGGACGGGAAAGCGGCCGTGAGGACGAGGTGCGTGCCGTCGGGACCGAGGGCGCGCTCGATGCGGGCTTCGAGCTGGTTCCGATGGACGACGAGCGTGGGCCCTGGCTCCATCGCGTGCCCGCGGTCCCGCGCGATCCCCTCGAAGAGCGCCGTGAGCCGGGCGTCGCCCACGTGCGGGGCGATGAGACGAGCGGTGCGCACCACGCTTCCGCTCGGGGTGATGCCGAGCGGAAGGGACGTCGACGCGAGGGCCTGGAACGAGCCGCGGACGACGACCTCGAGCCAGTGCTGCACGCGAAACGTTCGACCGACGAAGCCCGGCGTCACGTCGGCCGGAAGGCGCAGCGCGAACGGCACCGACGCGCCGTCCGGAACGTCGGCGATGTCGACTCGCACCTCGTAAGCGGAGCCCCTCGTGGCGGTGTGGCCGGTGAGGGTCTCGAAGACGACCACCGCCACGGTCGCGAAGCGCGCGCCTCTCGCGCCGCGGATCGAGAGCGCGCCCTCGACGACGCCCCCTGGCTCGACGAGGTCGGACGCGACCGAGACCTCGAGGTAGGGGCGACCATCGGAGGGACCGCCGGCGCGCGACGAGGTGACCCGCGGGGAGCCCTGGGCCGGCGCGCCTCGCGGAAGGACCACGTTCAGGACGAAGCTCGCGCGCGCGTCGGGCCACCAAGGGACCGACGCATGCACGTGCGCCTCGTAGACGGTCCGCGCCGTGAGACCGACGAACGTCGGGCTCGTCTCTCCGGCCGGGATCTCGGCCCGCACCGGGAGCGACGTCACGCCTGCGTGAAGGGTGCGTGCTTCGGTCAGGCGCGCGACTCGCGGCGTCATCACGGGCGCCACCCCGCCGCGAACGTTGGTCAGCTCGTAGCCGGTGATGCGTATGTCGCACCACTCGATCTCGACGTCGCGCTTCGTCTCGAGCCTCGCCTCGAGCTCGAACGGCACGCCGGGAAGGACCGCCTTCGGGGCCAGGAGCCGGATCGTCGGGCGAGCACGGAGCAAGCGCACGCTGCCACGCTATCGGAAAACCCGTAGGTTTCCCGCTCTATCCGACGCTCGTTTCACCGTGCGATGCTCCGCGCCCGATGACGACACGAACACTGCCTCTCTCGCTTCTCATCTCGCTGCTCGGTCTCGCCGCTGGATGTGGCGGCAGCCACCACGGACGCACGCTTCCGGGCGGTGAGACCGCGTCTCTTCCGCTCCTGCCGTGGCAGGCGGGCAGACCGAGGGCGCCGACCATCGAGTCGCCGCTCGTCGCCCTCGTCGGCGGCACCGTCATGACGGCGGCCGGGCAGGTGATCCCGAACGGCGTGGTCGTGTTCGAGGACGGACTGATCGTGGCGGTCGGCTCCGCCGACGACATCGCGATCCCGGACGGCGCGACGGTCATGGACGCGCACGGACGCTTCGTCACGCCCGGTGTCATCGACACGCACTCGCACATGGGCGTCTATCCGGTGCCTGGTCTCAGCGCGCACGACGACGGGAACGAGGCGACCGATCCGGTCACGCCGCAGGTCCGCGCCATCGACTCGTTCTGGCCGCAGGACCCCTCGCTCGCGCGCGCCATCGCCGCCGGCGTCACGACGATCGAGGTGCTCCCCGGCTCGGCCAACCTGATCGGCGGAGCGGGCGAGATCTTTCACATGCACCTCGGACGCACCGCGACCGAGATGGAATTCCCGGGCGCGCCCGACACGATGAAGATGGCATGCGGCGAGAACCCGAAGCGCGTCTACGGCGAGCGGCACACGTTCCCGTCGACGCGCATGGGGAACATGGCGGGCTACCGGATCGCCTTCCAGCACGCCGCCGAGTACGGCACCGCGTGGGCGCACTGGCAGGAAGAACGTCAGGCGTGGCAAGGGAACCAGGACCGCTGGGAGAGCGCGCACGGCGAGCAGCTACAGTCGATCGACGCGGGGCGCGACGCAGCGTCGAGCGAGGACGACGCCGAGGATCCGGGCCCCGCGCCAGCGCCGCCCGCGCGCGACTTCGGGCTCGAGCTCTTGCTCGGTGCGATCGAAGGCCGCGTGATGGTGCAGATGCACTGCTACCGCGCCGACGAGATGGCGAGGATGATCGAGATCAGCCACGAGTTCGGCTTCCGCATCCGCTCGTTCCACCACGCGGTCGAGGCCTACAAGATCCGCGACCTGCTCGCGGCGGAGGACATCTCGATCTCGACCTGGGCGGACTGGTGGGGCTTCAAGGCGGAGGCGTTCGACGCGATCCCCGAGAACCTCGCGCTCCTCACGCAGGCCGGCGTGCGCGGCGTCGTGCACTCGGACAGCGAGATGCTCGTCCAGCGGCTCCCGCAGGAAGCGGCGAAGGCGATGACCGCCGGTCGCGAGCACGGGATCGAGGTGACGGAAGATCAGGCGCTGCGCTGGCTCACCGCGAACCCCGCGTGGACGCTCGGTCTCGACGATCGGCTCGGCACGCTCGAGGTCGGTCGCATCGCGGACGTGGTCGTCTGGTCGGGCTCGCCGTTCAGCGTCTACACGCACGCGGACCTCGTCTACGTCGACGGCATCCTCGAGCACGATCGCGCGCGCGATGGCGCAGCGCCCATCACGGACTTCGAGGTCGGCCTCGATCTCGAGCCCGAGGGCCCCGTGCCTCCGTCCCCGACGACGGCAGGAGGTGCGCGATGATCACGACGACAAAGCTAGCACTCTCGCTCGCCATCGTCTTCGTCGCGCTGCCGGCGTCCGCACAGCCGCGCCCTCGGGTGGTCGCGCCGCCGCTGCCCGTGTTCGCCATCACCGGCGCGCGTCTGCGAACGGGCGACGGACCTGCATTGGAGAACGCGACGGTCGTCGTCCGCGGCGAGCGGATCGTCTCGGTCGGCGCCGGTGCCGCAGCGCCTTCGGGCGCGACGGTCCTCGACGCGAGCGGTCTGACGCTCACGGCAGGGCTCATCTCGCTCATGACGCCGATCGGCCTCGCGGAGATCGAGCTCGAGTCGTCGACGCGCGACACGGGGCACGAGGGCGACGACGCCGACGCGATCCGCGCCGCGTTCTCGGCGGCCGACGGATACAACCCGCTCTCCGTCCTCATCCCCGTCGCGCGCCTGGGCGGGCTCACCACTGCGCTCTCGGTCCCGGACGGAGGCTTCATCCCGGGCACGAGCGCCTGGGTCGACCTCGCGGGGCGTACGCCTGCGTCGGTGCGCGAGCCCGTCGCGGCGCTCCACATCAACTTCGACGACGAAGGCTTCACGGCCGAGCACGGCGCGCGTTCTGCGGCGATGCTCGCCCTCCGCGAGCTCTTCGACGACGCGCGCCTCTACGCGCGATCGCGCGCGCAGTACGACCGCGGCGAGTTCCGCGACACGGACGTCTCGCGCCTCGATCTCGAGCGCGTCGTCATGGCGCTGAACCACGAGATCCCCGTCGTCGTCCGCACGGCGCGCAGCACCGACATCGTGCGCGTGATCGCGCTCGCCGCGGAGTACGGGCTCGCGCTCGTGCTCGCCGGCGCGGAAGAGGGCTGGATGGTCGCGCAGGAGATCGCCGACGCGCACGTGCCCGTGATCGTCGAGCCGCTGGCCGATCTGCCGACGCGCTTCTCCGCGATCCATCAGCGCTACGACAACGCAGCGCTCCTCTCTTCGCACGGCGTCGACGTGATGCTCATGGCGCCCGGCGCGTGGGACATCCGCAACCTCCGGCAGGAAGCCGGGAACGCGGTCGCGGCGGGGATGGACTGGGACGCGGCGCTGCGCGGCGTGACGTCGCTCCCGGCGCGCGTGTTCGGCATGGACGCGGACTACGGCTCGGTGGCGCCCGGAAAGCTCGCGAACCTCGTCCTCTGGAGCGGCGATCCGTTCGAGCTGACGACGGCGGTACGTCGCGTGATCGTGCGCGGTGGCGAGCTACCGCTGCGCTCGCGCCAGACGGAGCTCTTCGAGCGCTACCGGACGCTCGAGACGACCCATCGCGGCTACCGCGAGGACTTCGCGGTCCACGCGGCGCCCTCGGAGCCGGAGCTCGTCGACGAGGACGACTGAGCCTCGCGCAGTCGCCGCTTTTTTCGGCATGGCGCCGAGGTGGGATATTGTCGCACATCTACTTCTGGAGGTGCCGCGATGAGCTCAGGCGTTCCGATCCGTCGCACGACTCGCCACATGGTCCGCACGCGCGGCGAGGCGGTCGAGCTCAGTCGTTTCTCCTTGGTCGGGAATCGCTTTCTCGACGTGTCTGCCGAGGGCTGTCTGCTCGCGTGCGATGACGCCGTCCGCTCGGGCGACCGCCTCATGCTCTCGTTCCGGCTGCCCTCGACGGGCCTCTGGTTCGACGCCGAGGGCGAGGTCGTCCGCGTCGTCGAGGGCTGGCGCGAAGGCGACCCGGGGTATGCCGCGGGCGTTCGCTTCGTGGAGTTCGAGCGCGCCGCGCGCCTCGAGCTGGGTCTCGATCTTCGCGAGCTGCCGCACATCGGCATGACCCGCTCGCCGGCCAAGCGCCTGCGCTCGCTCGCGTCAGCCTGAGTGCTCGAACAGCGCGGACGGTAGCGGGCGGCGCAGAGAGCCGCTGATCAGACCGCGACGGCGAACTCTCGCAGGACCGCGTTGAGCGAGACCTTGCGGTCCGTGCTCTCGCTCCGCTGTCCGATGATCAGCGCGCACGGCACGCCGAACTCGCCGGCGGGGAACTTCTTCGCGCGCGTCCCCGGGATCACGACGCTGCGCGCCGGCACGCGGCCGCGGTGCTCGACGGGCGTGCTGCCCGTCACATCGATGATCGGCGTCGACGAGGTGAGCACCACGTTCGCGCCGATGACGCACTCGCGCTCGACGTGGAGGCCCTCCACGACGATCGCGCGCGAGCCGACGAAGCAGCCGTCCTCGATGATCACGGGGCGGGCCCCCGGGGGCTCGAGCACGCCGCCGATCCCGACGCCGCCCGAGAGGTGCACGCCCTGCCCGATCTGCGCGCAGCTGCCGACCGTGGCCCAGGTGTCGACCATCGTGCCCGCGCCGACCCACGCGCCGATGTTCACGTAGCCGGGCATCAGCACCACGCCGCGCTCGAGGAAGGAGCCGTAGCGCGCGACGCCCGGCGGGACGACGCGGACGCCCGCCTCGGCGAGCCCGTGCTTCAGCGGGATCTTGTCGTGGAACTCGAAGGGCGGGAGGTGCATCGTCTCCATCTGCCGGAGGCCGAAGTAGAGGAGGATCGCTTCCTTCACCCACGCGTGGACGACCCACTCGCCGGCCTCGTCTTTCGAGGCGACGCGGACCTCACCGCGGTCGAGCGCGGCGATCGTGTCGAGCACGGCGATCCGGTGGCCCGCGTCGGCGAGGAGGGATCGATCGGCGTAGGCGGCGGACACGAGCTCGGCGGTCATGCCCTCGGTCTATCAAGGCGGACCCCGCGAGGGAAGCGGTGTTCCGTATGGAGAGTCTGCGCCTGAGGACGCTCTTCCTCAAAAGCAGGTGAGCGTGTCGAGCTCGGCGCGCGTGACGTCCGCACGCCGCGTGACCTCCTCGATGACGTCCGACGGTGCGCCGAGCAGGATGGCGTCGGCGACCACGAAGCGCGCGCAGTATGTCGCGCCGAGCTCCACGGCCCGCCGGATCGCGCAGCGTGGCCACTCGTCACCGCTGGACGCGCCCAGCAAGATCCACAGCGCCGGATCGAGCGGTCGCGACGCGGCGACGACCTGCGACGGCGAGCCGGGGGCATCGAAGGCAGGGGGCGAGCAGTCACCTTCCGTCACCCAGGCCGGAAGCGGCACCGGCGTGCAGAGCGGCGCGTAGCGGTCGATCAGCACGGCGCTCACCCCTTCGAACCCGATGCCGGTGGAGATGGCGAGGCATCGGAGACCCTCGGGTGGCTCCGGGTCGAGGTCGGGGAGCACCTGCGCCTCGATCTCCTCTCTGCTGAGGTAGACCGAGCCGCAGGCCAGGAGCTGGGTGAGCTCGTCCATGCGCAGCGAGCCTCCGATCTCGCCGCGCTCCAGGCGTTCGTCGGACAGATCCGCCTCGATCCGTACGTCGTGGAGCACGAACGGCTGAAACCTGGGCGTCAGGGATAGCGGGAGCTCGGGCACCGTCACGCGCAGTCGACCCTCGTGAATCCGTCCGCTGGCGCCACGGAGGAGGTTGCGAATCTCGAAGGGCTGCCCGGGCGCGAGCCCTTCACCTTCCGCGATCGGCGACGACCCGCTCGCTGGTGCGCCCACCACCAGCCGGACCTCGACGCTCGGGTCCTCGGTGAAGTCGTCGATCCCGCCGACCTCGAGCACGATGAGCCCGTACCCCTCCTGGATCGTGCTGCGGAACTGATCATCGATCGATGCGCTGCCGCCGAGGACCGGCCAGAGGCCTAGCGCCTGCGCATCGATGCCCTGCGCGCCGTCGAGCGTGCTCGTCGAGTCCTCCGCGTCTGTGCACGGAGCCGCGGGATCGCCGCCGATCCGCGCGTCGAGGTCGAGCCCGTGCGCGCCGGGGTCCGTAGGTCCGAACGTGATCGTGGAGATCACGTAGGTTCGCGAGACGCCGGGCGCGGCGGGCGGAGGGGCCGCGCAGGCGCACACCAGGCCGAACGCGGCGACCGCCGCTTTTGAGGATCGCATCGTGTGCAGCCTCGCCTCGTGCATGACTCTCCGAAGAAGCGTGGCGCCGAGACTGGCGGCGGCGAGACGGGGCTTCGACAGCCCACAGTCTCGCACGACCCGGGGATGACCGCGCCTGAGGACGCTCTCGGCCGCACGTTGCGGAGGCCCGGCCATGCGCCCACCTTCCTCGCCTTCCGATGGCCAACGCTCCGATGAAGGCGCTCGCGCCGCCGCTCGCCCCCGCCGATCACCCGCTCGTCCGCACGCCGGAGGAGTGGGCCGCCGTGCTGGAGAGCTGGGGCGAGCCGAAGTATCGCGGGCTCCAGGTCTTCCGCTGGCTCCACCAGCGCGGCGTGGACGATCCGGAGGCGATGACGGATCTGCCGCGCTCGCTCCGCGCGAAGCTCGCCGGGGAAGGGCCGCTGACCCCGACGCTCTCGATCGCGTCGGCGCACGCGTCGGAGGACGGGACCAAGAAGCTCCTGCTGCGCATGCACGATGATCGGACCGTCGAGTCGGTGCTCATCCCGATGAAGAGCACGAAGGCCGAGGGCACGTTCAGCGCCGAGGACGCGGAGGGCGAGGAGACGGAGACCGACGCGCCCGATCGCTCGAGCTGGGTCACGCAGTGCATCTCTTCGCAGGTCGGCTGTGCGATGGGCTGCGTGTTCTGCGCGTCGGGCGTCGCAGGCCTGAAGCGGCACATGACGGCGGCGGAGATCGTGTCGCAGGTGATCCTCGGTCGGCGCGAGCTCGCGGCCGCGGACGAGAGCGCGCGCGTTCGCAACGTCGTCTTCATGGGCATGGGCGAGCCGCTCGCGAACTACGCGGCGGTGTCGCGCGCGCTGGTGCTGCTGACGCATCCGGACGGCATCGGGCTCTCGCGCCGTCGGGTGACCGTGTCGACGAGCGGGCTGATCCCGGAGATCGATCGGCTCGGCGTGGAGTTCGGCGGGCAGGTCCAGCTCGCGGTGTCGCTGCACGCGGTGACCGACGAGCAGCGCTCGTCGATCATGCCGATCAACAAGAAGTATCCGCTCGCGCAGCTGCTGCTGGCGATGAAGCGCTATCCGCTGCCGAAGCGTCGGCGGATCACGATCGAGTACACGCTGATCGCGGGCGTGAACACGGATCCGAAGGACGCGGAGAAGCTGGCGGGCTTGCTGAAGGGGATCCCGTCGAAGGTGAACCTGATCCCGATGAACGCGATCGACGAGAACCCGCTGGAGGCGCCGGGCTGGGGCGCGATCGAGGCGTTCCAGGACGTGCTGCGCGCGCACAACGTCCCGAGCTTCCTGCGCCGGCGCAAGGGCGACGACATCGCGGCGGCCTGCGGCCAGCTCGCGCTGCGAGGCGAGCGGAAGAAGATCAAGGTCGCCCTGCCGACGGTGTGACCGACGCAGAGTGGCCGGCAGAGGTACCGCTGGGAGCGGTGCTGTCACGCGGATGCGCCCTCCTGCTCCTGCTGCACCTCGATCAGCTTCGGCGAGGCCGCGACGAGCCCGTCGCTACGCGTCGCTGGCGGCGCACCCGCACGGTTCGGCCGACGCGGATCCGAAGCCCAGGGACGACGCGCGCCAGCAAGGTCCGCACGCCCTCGACGTAGGTCCCGTTCCGGCTCCAGGTCGCTCAGGACGAAACTCCGTCCGAGGCGCGCCCGCGCACCGCGAGAGCGCTCCCCCTCCGCCTCGACCTTGCCGATTGACACTTCCCTCGTCGTCCCTGAGTCTGGACGCACACCGAGGAGGCATCGTGACATTGCCCAAACCGCAGTTCGTTGCTGTCGCGCTGGCTCTGTCGCTCGTCTCGGTCGCTGGCTGCGGCCGCACGGGGCTCGCCCCGTGCAGCATGTTGGGCTTGAGTTGCCTCTCCAGCGACCGACTCGCGGCGTCAAAAGTCAACTGCGACTGCTCGTGCGTGTCGGGGCTCGGCGACGCGGTCGACGCGGCCCTCGGCCTGCCGATCACCGGCCGTATCCCTTCGTGCCTCCCCGCGGAAATCAACGGGCCGCTCGCGACGTCGGCAGACGCGCGTGCCGCGCTGCTCGCCATGGGGTCCGCGGAGTACAACACCAGGCTCATCGGCGTGTGCGGCGAGGTCGGAGTCGCACTCACGAACGTGGCTCAGGGCCTGTCGGGTACACCGCCCGGCTCGCTCTGCGGGTTCGGACACTGCAGCTGCACTGTGGAGGCCACCACGTTCGACAGCCCCGCATGTGATAGCCCGTGTGCGGACACGCTCTGCGACCTGACGAACTGCCCACCCTCCGTCCGGGTTGGCAGAACGATCGACATCGACTCGTGCATGTGCACCCGCACCGCCTTCTGCGGCCAGCCCTCGTCGCCGGTCTTGTGTCGTTCGCCGGCTGGTTCGGGCGATCCGCCAGACAACCCGTACGGGCTGCTTGGGGCGCTGACTGAGTTGGACAACGCGTTCGACGTCGATCCGACATCCTCAGGCGCCACGATGACCGCCGCGTTTTCCGACGACCTCGGCATCGGCCATTCAGCGACCGCGGTGGTCGCCGGCTACGGCCACGCGAACGCTTACGGGCGGCCGAATGACGACGGCTCGGGCAACTACGTGCTCGATCTCGGGCTCACCTTCGACGACTTCACGATGGCGTTCCAAAACGTCGACATCGTCGGGGACGTCAGCGTTGCTGTTACCGACATTCGTGTGAGCGGCGGCACCGGCCGGGTTGCCGTTTCGGTCGACAGCTCGGGCATCGGCTTCATCCCGGCGGACGTGCTCACGCTGGTGCTGCAAGCGTCGCAGAACGGCGAAGTCATCGAGGTGCGAACTTCAAACGCCGCCCCCGTCCCGCTGCTCATCGACATTGCCGGTGGCTCGTTCGAGATTCCGGCGCTTGGCTTCGCGGTCGCCAACGTGACCGGCACGGTCTCCCTCAAGGGTACGGTCACGAACCGACCGCCGACCGCAGCCGCGGGTCGCGACGTGGCACGCGAGTGCGAGAGCCCAGACGGGGCGAGCGTCGTGCTCGACGCGTCTGCGACGACGGATCTCGACGGCACCGACATCAATTACGCGTGGTTCGCCGGCGACCCGTACGACCCGAGTTCGTTCGTCGGCGCGGGGCGCACGATCACGACGCAGGTTCCGAGCGGGAGCCATACCTACCTGCTTCGCGCCCTCGATCGAGGCTTGCAGGCTGACTATGACGACGTCGTGATCGATGTGACCGACACGACCTCACCAACCCTGACCGCAAGCGCAAGCACCGCCTGCCTCTGGCCGCCCGCCCACGACGTCGTGCTCCTCGAGCTCGGCTCCGAAGTTGCTGCCGAGGTGGTCGATGCCTGCGACCCGACCGCCGAGGCTACGATCGTCGACGTGCAGAGCGACGAGGCCCCGCTGGGCAGCGGCTCCGGGAGGACGGAACCTGACGTCGCCTTTGGTCCGCACTCTCTTTGCATTCGGGCGGAGCGCGACGGGACACGGGCCGAGGGGCGCACGTACTCGATCACTCTACGCGCCGTCGACGGGAGTGGGAATGCGACCGATGAGACCATCACCGTGAGGGTCCCGCATGACGGAAGCACGCAGTCGTGCACGTCGGTCTCTGAACTTCGAACGGTCTACATCACCGATCCCCGCTGTGTCGAATAGCCGGAGGGCCGCATGCGCGAACTATCAAGACTCACAATCCTCTTCGCAACGCTCGGCCTAGGGTGCGCGGCCAGCCCGACGGTCCCGAGCGATTCGGGCGACAACACGCCGATGCCGCTCGCCACCTGCATCGTCGGGTGGTTTCACGACGCGGCGACGTCCGCCTGCGATCTCGGCTGTCGCGCCTCGACGCCGCCACCGGAATGCGAGGCTGCAGACTGCATTCAGCGCTGCTACGTCGGCTTCGGGTCCGACGGTAGTGAGGTCGAGGGCTGTTACATGTTTTCGGCGTCGGTTGGAACGTTTTCGTCCATGGCTGCGACAACGGAACGAACGTATGCGACTACCGAGACCACACTCACTCGTAGCCCGCCGGGCACCGCGCGTGACGCGAGCTGCACGGCGACCGCGCTGACCCTGGACGGCTGGTCGGTTCAACCACGAGCCGGCGCGGGACTGGCACGCGCGCTGGAGATGCTCGTCCCGGAGAGCACGTGGCGAGGCGCCCCTCTCACGTCGGAGTAGCGCTCGCCAGCCTGGCCTTCGCGCTCTCGCTGGCACACGCACGCGGCGCGGCGCAGCCGACGCTCGCTGAGACTCCGATTACGGTCCGCACGCGGCTCACGGTCGCGTCCGGGCTCGATGGCCCGGCGTTCTCTCCCGCGGCAACTACGGTCGCGTCGTGGCGCGGTGAGCTCGACGTGATCGTGATCCCCGCGCTCGTGATCGGGGCGTCTTGGGGAAGCGCCGAGACTGCGAGTCCGCCCTCGGCCGGCCGTGCCGCATTCGGGGGCTCGCCCTTCGGCAACGTCGAGCTTACTGCCGCCGCCCGGCTAAGCGACGCGGGCCTGCGCGCCGAGATCGGCGGGTTTGCCACGGTTCCAACGCGCCTCGAAGGCAATCTGCTCGATCCGGATTCCATCGCCCGGCTTCGGTGGCTCCTCAGCGCTGGGCTGCGTGATTCGTGGCTCATCCTCCCGGCCACGGGCGCCGTGGGAGCGCGCGCGCGCTTACGGTATCTTTGCCAGGCACTCGTACTGTTCGCGAGCGCGGATCTGTTCGTCACATACGCAACTCAGGCGGCCGGTGGCGCCGCGCTGACGGTGCAGCTCGACGGTGGCGCGGCGGCTCGCGTCGCGTGGTTCGAGGCCGGCGCAGGTATCGGCCTCGTGGCCGGCGGAGTCGGCCCGGCGGGCGCGTTGCTGCCCTACCTGCAAGCCGACCTCGACTGGTACCTCGTGCGGCTGGGGGCTCAGCTTCCGTTTGCACGCGGCATCCCTTCATTCTGGGAAACCGGCGGCTCTTGGACGGGTTGGCTCGAGGTCGTCGCTCGGGTGCGGTAGAGCGGGTCCGGGAGCGATCCCCAACGTTCGACGATGAGCGCCCGTCGCCCCCCCGGGCGGCGTCAGGATGGTTGTCGCTTGAGTCGTGAGAGCCGGAGAGCCGCCCGCGCGCGATGAACAAGCGCTCCCGCAGTCCGCTCCGGGCTCGATCACTCGCAGACCCAAAACAGCTCGCAGCCGCCGGCGCTCTCGCCCGGGCGGCAGCCTGGCGCGACGTCGGCCGCCACGGTGTCGCCGCGATCGTGCTCGACGCACCACGCAGTCATGTCCTCCGCCGTCCGCACCTCCGCGAACGACTCGCAGCCGTAGGTCCGTGGGTAGCTCTGCTCGATCCTGTGCGACTCGCCGCTCGGGCTCGTCACGCGGAGGGCGTAGCAACGGTCGCAGCCGACGAGGAGCAGCGCGACCAGCAGCATGGAGTGCTTACGCGAACGGGAGGGCCCGCCCCGGGCCCGGACGGCAGCGTGAGCCGATCGGTGCAGCAGCGCGATGTGCTTCGTCTGCATCTCACGCCCCCACCAGGCCGAGCGCGGCCTTTGCCTTCTGCACGTCGCGTGGCCACACGAAGAGCCGGTCTTCCTCCTTCACTGCGAGGTAGCTCGAAGGCGGATAGAGCTTCCCGCTCCTCATGTCCGCGCAGCTCCGCTCCGGCAGCTCGGCCTCGCCGCGCAGCAGCTTCACGCAGAACCGGAACTCGTACCCCGTGAGCGTCTTCGGATCCGCGTGGTGGCCCTTCCTCCCCACGCGCGCCGCGCGCACCGCATCGCGGAACAGCGCGAGGTCGGCCGCCTTCGGCAGCGACGGATAGAGGATGAAGGGCGCAGCCCACCCCTCCTCGACGAGCTGCAGGTTGAAGGTCCGCCGCTCGTGCAGGGTCATCGCCGCGCGCTCCGCCGCGTCGTACGACGGCGCGGCATACGCGAGCATCCTCCCGTGGCCCTCGAACACCTCCTCGGGCGAACGGAGGAAGAGCTTCCGCGTCCCGCGCCCGCTCGGCGTCTTCATCCGCTCGTCGAGCATCCGCTGGTACTCGAGCGTCGAGCGCTCGCCCTGCCGCAGCTGCCGCGTGCCCGCGCGTGCATCGAGGCGATCCGCGAGATGCTTGCCGAGCAGGCGCGGGAGCTTCGGGTGCTTGCCCCACGCGATGGCCTTCCCGAGCTCGAAGAGCGCCGCGTCGTGAGCGCTCGGCTTGCTCGTGCCCGGGTAGTGCACCTCCGGCGTGTCGATCGACAGGATCCGGATGGGCATCTCGACGAACGGCGTGTCGCCGTCGGTGATCCGCGTGAGCTTGTAGGCGTCGAGGGTTCGAGCCTTCGGTTGAAACGCGAGCGTGAACGACATGACACTCCTCCTCTCGAGTCCTCGGCGGTCACTCCGCCGCAGCAGGCACAGGGGTCGCGCGCTCGAGGCGCGCTCTTCGGATCTCCGCGCGCGTCATCGGCCCGCGCAGGTACGACATCGCGTAGCGAGGCTGGAGCAGCGTCGGCAGCCCCTTGTCCTTCGCGTCGCGCACCACGAACCAGCGTTGCCCGAGCTTCTTGAGCACCGCGCCGAGCGGGCTCTTCTTGCCCCTCTGACCCAGGCCCTCGAGCACGCGCTCTCGATCCGCATCCGTCTGCAGGCGCCCGAGCACCCAGATCCCCGCGTTCGACAGCGCGCGGTAGTCGAGGTCCATCGGGTTCTGCGTGGCGAGCACCACGCCGACTCCGTAGGCGCGCGCCTGCTTCATGAGCGAGACGATCGGCTTCTTCGTCGGCGGGCTCGCCGGATGCGGCGGCACGAAGCCGTACATCTCGTCGAACACGATGAGCGCCTTGAGCCTCGCCGTACCGGGCAGGCTCCGCACCCACGCCAGCACCTCCTCGAGGATCACGCCGAGCACCATCTGCCGCTCGTCCTCGTCGAGGTGCGCGACGCTCAGCACCGTCGCCGGTGTCTTGCCGTCGACCGGCGCCATCCACGCGCCGACGTCGAGGCTCGCGCCCGTCCGCCAGCCCGCCATCGAGGGCGCCGCGAGCAGCGTGTTCAGGTCCGCCGCGAGCTCGTTCCGCGCCCGAGGCGAGAGGAACGCGTCGAGCTCCATCGCGCCGATCGACGTGATCGGCGGCTCGACGATCTCGGGCACGAGGGCCGCGAGGGACGCGTCCTTGCCGGCGAGGAGCCTGCGCTCGGCGAGCACCGAGAGCAGCGCGTGCTCGCGGCTCTTGCTCGGCTCGGCCTCTCGGCCGACGAGGCGCATCACGAGCGAGATCGCCGCAGCGAGAGTCGCTCGCGCGCCTTCGACGTCGTCGTCCCAGCGGGGCGAGCGCCGCTCGAGCGCGGAGAGCACGTGGAGCGGCTCGCCCGCGTCGGAGCCGGGCGTGACGATGCGGACGTGGGCCTTCGCGTCGAACGCGCGGAGCGCCGTCTCGTCGATGCCCCACCCCTCGAGGTTGCGCGCGCGCTTCTCCGCGACCTCTCGGACGAGCGGAGGGTCCGCGATGCCGTCCTCGTCTCCCTTCGCCGCCTCGACCCACGGGGCGAGCGCCTCGGGGTCGAAGGACGGCACGGCGAGCAGGAGGTTCGGGAGGTCGCCCTTCACGTCGATGACGAGCACGGGGATGTCGGCGGCGAGCGCCTCCTCCACGAGCACGGTGACGAGACCGGTCTTCCCGCTCCCCGTCATCCCGACGATCACCCCGTGCGTGGTGAGGTGATCCGGGTCGAGCGCGAAGGCGCCGAGGTCGCCGCGCCCATCGACGGTGCGGCGAGCCCCGAGCCTCAGCGTGGTCACGACTGCACGAAGGGCGGAGCGCCCGGCATGTCCGGCGAGACCGGCCCAGCAGCGATCGGCCCAGCAGCGACCGGCCCCGCAGCGAGCGGCCCCGCAGCGACCGGCCCGGCGCCGTTCGACGGCGAGCCGTTCGTCGGCGTGACGATCGGGAGGATCGGCACGTTCGGCAGGACGGGCTCCATCCCCTCGTCGTCGTCACGCTGACGCGCGCGGCCCGCGTAGAGCGACGGGGCGAGCTTGTCCGCGTCGTCCTCCTCCGACCGGATGTACGCGACGGCCCGACGGACCTCGTCATACGTGCGAACGAAGTACGTGTACGCGCGCTGCCGGAGCTCGGCCGTCTCGGTCGTCGCCCCGGGCTGCTCGTTCTCGCCGAGCGTCGTCGCGACCTGGTTGGCGAGCGCCTCGGCCCGGTCGAGCTCGAGCGGGGTCACCGGCGTGTGGCTCTCGACCGCCGTCCACTCCGTGCGCAGCGCAGCGACGAGCTGCAGCACGTCGAAGCAGAGCTCCTTGTAGCCCGTGCCGCCGGCGAGCTCGGCCAGCGCCGACCGCGGCAGGCGCTTCTGTCCGACCAGCCCCTCCGCTTCGCGCAAGAGGACACGGCGCGTCTGGCTCAGCTCCGCGACCATCTCCGCCACGTCGCTGCGGTGCATCGTCGTCAGGTGCTGCGCGTGCGCTCGACCGCACGCTTGCGCGGCCTTCTCCAGTCGATCGATCGGCTCCGCAGCGCGCGGGCCGAGCTCGGCCGCGATCTCGTCGCGGAAGCGCATCAGGCGCGGGGAGAGGCCCAGCGCCGTGATGATGGCCGCCACGACGTCGAGCCGGATGGTCTCGAGCTGCTCGTGCGGGATCGCGTCGAGCGCCGGGCGGAGCTCCGCGAGCGCGGTCGAGAAGGAGGGGTGATTGGGATCATACGTTCGGCGTGACATGACGGTTCTCTCGTTCGGGGTTTTGGGGATCAATCATCGGCTCGCCTCTGCGAGCACTTCGGTGGGGTTCAGGCTCGGAAGGGATCGGCGCCCGGCATGTCGGGGCTGATGTCGTTGGTCGGGTCCGCGGGGGCGACGACGTCGTGGTCGTTCCTGCGCGAGCTGCGGCCGGCGAAGATCGACGGCGCGATCGCGTCGCGGTCGGCCTCGTGCCAGCGCACGAAGCCGAGCATCCGCCGCACGCGCTCGTAGGTGCGGAAGAAGAGGGAGAACATCCGCGCACGGTCACGGGCGGGCTTGCTCGAGCCGGCGCTCGCCTGGTCTCGCTTGGCGAACGCCTCGCTGAAGTGGTGGGCCATCTGCTCCGCCTGGCGGAGCTGGGCGTCGTCGACCTTCGTCTGTGCTCGGACCGCGCTCGGCAGTGCGCGGAACCACGAGGCGAGGCCCATCGTGTCCACGACGCGCCCCTGGTAGCTCTGGCCGCCGACCAGGGAGTGCAGCTCCTTCTTGCTCACGAGCTCGCGCTCCATGAGCGCGGAGGCCGCGTTGTAGAGGGCGTTGCGCACGTCCATCAGCTCGCGCGCCATCGGCTCGAGGTCGCGCTCGGCGGTCGCGACGAGGGTGCTGTGCGCGAGCAGGACGGCGCGCGCGACGGGGACGAGACGGTCGAGCGTGAGCCCGCCGGCCTCGCCGAAGACCGCGACGATCGCGGCGCGCTGCGCTTCGATCTCCGGCATGGCGCCGATCGCGGTGAGCGCGGCGGCTGCCACGTCCACGCGCGGCGTGACGATGTCGCTGTCGTTCATGGCGTCGATCTCGGAGCGGAAGCTCGCGAGGGCATCGACGGTGGTGTCGGGGATCGGGGAAACCATGGGACTGGGCATGACGGGCTCTCTCTTTCGGAACGTTGGAGACAAAGGGGCACCAGGCCTGCGCCGCGGCATTGCGGCGCCGGATCGTTGGGAGGCGGATTCGGCGGCTCCCTGCGCCGTGTGGCTTCGACTGCGGTTATCGGATCGGCTGCGGTCCCGTTGCGTGCTGCGCTGCGCTGCGCTCTCTGGGGTCGGGGACCGTCTCTTCGTGGCTTCGATTGCCGTTATCGGATCGTCAGCGGTCCCGTTGCGTGCTGCGCTCTGGGGTCGGGGACCGTCTCTTCGTCGCTTCGGTTGCAGTTATCGGCTCGGCTGAGGTCCCGTTGCTTCAGCCCTCCAGGAAGGGCGGCGCGCCGGGTAGATCCGGCGAGAGGACCTCGACGTGGGCGGGCTGCTCGACGACGTCGCTGCCCTGTGTCGGCTTGCGGTGCCGGCCGTTGCCTCGGCCGCGGAAGAGAGAAGGTGCGATGCGGTCGGCGTCGCCTTCTCGCCAGCGCAGGAGCTCGGGGCGTCGCGCGTCTCGCGCGAGACGGAGCTCCGCCATCTCGGCGCGCCCGCGTGCGCGATCAGCGGGCGACGTCGAGGCTGAGCTGGCCGGCGGCGCGCGGCGCGCGGGCCGAGGTCGCGGCGGGCCGCGCGGGGCCGAGGGCGCGGCGGGCCGCGCGGTCCGAGGTCGAGGTCGAAGAGGACGCGCTCGACGTCGTGACGCTCGGTGGCGATCTCGGCGATGCGCATGCGGCCGCCACAGCCCGCGCGCTCGCACGTCGTGACGTCGGCCGCGAACACGCGCATCAGGAGCCACGACCAGGGGTGACGCGAGGGCTCGGTGGCCGCGCTCGCGCGCGTGAGCGCAGGAGCGCAGGCTCTGGTTCGTGCGCGTGCGCGGGGGGCCCGCGGGAGACGTGGTGTGGCTGGCGAGCCACCGACGCGATCCGCTCGACGCGACGTTGGGCCGAGCGCCGCGGCCGGTCGCGCCGGCGATGCACTGAGCGCGCGCGCGGAACTCAGCCCTCGATCGGTGAATGTGCCAACCCCCGACCGCACCGTCACCACCCGGGATCGCGCCACCATCGAAGATCACCACAGGCGACGCATCCCGTAGGCTCGGAAGACCTTGTCGCTCGTCACGACGGCGGGATGGCGCTCGAGGGCTTGGCGATCCGGCTGACGCCTCGCCGACAGCCGAGACGGCGGAGCTCCGTCTCGCGCGAGACTATCGACGCTCGAGCACACCGACAACGCCGCGCAGTGCCGGTTTCGATCGTCGGCGACCCCGTCGTTGACGTCGCGCCGCCCCGTCCCGTAGGCTTTCCCTTGGTTTGGATGTCCTCTGCGCCCCGGGCGTCAAGGGGGGGTGTGCGCCCGACCGAGGACGACCGAGCACTTCAAGAACGTCTTCCGCATCTCTCGTCGCCGCGTGGATCGCCGCGTAGCCACGACACTTGACGTGCCCGCCGAATCCTGTTCCATTGGCTCCATGTACGGACGCACACGTCTGATCGGCTGCGCGATTGCCTTGACCGCGTGCGCGCCGACCGCAGTGCCCCAACCGCCTGAAGCCGTCTCTACACCAGGAACGCCATGGACCCTGTTGGAGACCGACGCGACGTTCGTTCCCAGAGGCCTGGGTAGCCCCGCTGCGATCGTCGGCGCATGGATCGATGCCAGCGAGGCCTTCGCGATCGGCGTCTCGACATCTCCCAGCAGCTGGCAGCGATGCACTCGGCGCACCTGTGGTCCGAGTGGCACTCCACTCGCGGTCGCCGTCGACTAGGACGTCGTCGGCCCGCTACCCCTCGTCGGCGCATTCGGTGGCGATCCTGGCGTGGCGGCCGGCGATGGCGGCGTTGTCCTGGCGGTTAGCATCAGCAGTTCGGTCGTGCGTGGTGCCGGGGGTGCAATCCACCCGAGTGATGCGATAGTCGCCGTGGCCTCGTTCGACGGGGGCACAACGTGGGGCGCCACTAGCTCGGAGGTTCTCATTGTGAACGAGGGGACCGGTCCTTGCGACATTCGCCAACCGCTCAACATGGGTCCGCCGCCCTGGTCCGGCGTTGACCGTCCGCACGTAACCCGCGACGCGACCGGACCTGCCTCGACATTTTGGGTGGAGTGGGCCGGTGGCTTGGACGCCAACGAGATCTGTCTCCGACGCGTCCGCGCAGCGCCCGCGATCAGCTGTCAGAACGGAGGCACCTGCGCGAACGGTGGGTGCACCTGCGGCGGCAGCGTCACGTCGCCAGAGGCAACAGTCCAGGTCCCGACAGGAAGGGCGCCTCAGGACCCCCAGATCGGCGATGTGATCGTCCGAGCGAGCGGGGGAAACCTCTTCGTCATGTTCGGGGAGCGGTTTTCGGTGTCATGTGGCACACAGCCGATGCGATGGTTTCTCACAGTCTCGAGCGACGATGGAGCATCGTGGAGCCCACGAAGTACGGTCTTGTCCGCCCCGAGTATGAACCCGTGCTTCGGGACCCTCCCCCTGGGTGCGACGGCAAACGCGGGAAATATCTTCGATTTCGATGTCGCGCCGGATGGCACATTGTGGGCCGCCTTTCATGACATCCAAAACAACATTCAGGTGTTGGCGAGTACGACGGCTGGAGCTTCGTGGACGACGAGTTTTCCCCGATTGGCCACCGGCGGCGCGGCGGTCGGGCAGGTCGGACTCGCGATCGACCTCGACAACAACGTCGCGGTCACATATTACCAGCAGATCGCGGGCTCAGGGATGCTGGATCGACGGGTCGTGGTCCGCGAGGCCGTAAGCGGTGTGGTCTCGTTTCCAGCCGTGCTCTCAAGCCCGTTCACGCCGAACCTCGTGGCCGCGGCGGGCTCTGCCGGACGCATCGGCGAGTACCAGGGGGTGACCGGAAGCGATCCGAACGCCTTCAGCGACGGCAATAGCTTCTTTGCGATCTGGACGGAGACGGATCCGACGAACACGAACGTCTACAGGATCGGCGGCGCGCGTTTCCGAGTGGGTCCATGAGGATCATGACTACAGCTCTGGCGTTGCTCCTCGGCACCGTGAGCGTGGGATGCTCCACCGCCGTGTCGCACCAGATCGACGGAAGCACCGGCGATGAGGCCGGATCGGGCGATGATGCGCGCGATGCCCCCGACGCAGGTCCCGATGAGGGCATTTGCCGGCCCGGGGCCCCCGGGATCTGCACAAACGACGCCGACTGCGTGGCTTGGAACGACGCGGTTGGTCCGGCAGGCACCACAGTCAGCTCGATGTGCGCGGGGGGGAGATGCACTTTGGGTGTATTGAACTGCTCGAGTCATGATGGGCTCACCTGGTGTCAATGCGTCCCACGCGCCGGCACCCTCGGCGATGCGTGTCTGGGCGACCAGGTCTGCGTCTCGGACGCGCCGGGCGGCCCCACGCGATGTGAACAGCAATGCGTTGGGCGCTGACGTGCGCGAGCCTGCTGGCGGGGTGCTACCTCTCGCACGAACGCCCGATCGCTGGAGACCGATCCGGCAGCCGCGACGCGGCGCCATCGATGGACGGTCCGCCCGCCGACGCCGCAACGGCGCCGGATGCCGGGTTCCCCGCTGACGCGCGCGACGTCGACACGGGCCCGTGCCGCACGTTCGACATGACCTGGGGGACTGCCTGTACCGCCGAGATCGATGCGGAGTGCGAACGACGTGCCTCCATCGCGGCGGCTGGGCGCTACTCATACTCGCAGTGCGTGACGCTCGAGACCAGCCGACAGTCGTCGTGCTCGGCTGGTGATCTCTGCACGGAAGGGCGGTGCAGATGCACCGCGACCCGTGAATGCACACCCGTCCTCGAAGTCTGCGTCAGTGACACGCCGGATGGACCACACTACTGCGCACGGGCGTGCAGAGCCCCTGATTCCGCGAGAGCGTGGGTTGCGGTCTTGTGTCCCGTGGTTGTCGGGCGCCGACGCGACGCGGCCGCGCGCATCGAGGGCCGCGGTTGACATCCGCGCGTTCGCCGAGCATCGCTCGCTGTGATCGATCCCGTGCCACGCAGAGCGCAAGTGGCGGCGCGCATGAGATGGTTCGCCGCGCGGTGCAGGTGTAGGTCGCCGATGTGACGTGTGCGACCTCGCCGTGAAGAGCGAGTTGGATGGGGTCGCGTGTCTCGCGCGCCAGCGTGTGTTCCACGACGCTTGCGCGACGGGCGCGCCGCGAAAATCGCGCGGCTGCGTAGGTTCGCGCCGTGGTTCGTGACCGCGTTCGTGATGCTCCTCTTGTCCTTGTGGGTCGTGGAATGCGAGACGCTGGCCGCGCACGAGGCGAGGTCACGGACGGACGCGGTCGCTCGATGAGCCGCTCATGGAGCGCGGAAAAGGACCGGAACCTCGCGGATCAGCTCCGTCCCGCGGTCACCAGCATCACGCTCAACGTCGCGGAGGGAGCGTAGTTACTCGAAACGGCCTCTCGTCGCCGTGAACTGTTCCTTGGTCGGCATCCATCGCCTGCGCGCTGAAGGCGCTCCCGAGATGGCGGATGGCGAGATCGATCCCATCAGCGAAGACGCCGTCTTGCTCACCGGCATCGGGTGCACCATGCGCGGCGCGAGCTCCCCGGTGGCGACGCCCAGGCGGGGCGGATGGGCTCGACGTGAGGCGACAGGCCTTCACGCGGAGCCGCCTCGCGCGAGGCTCTCTTCGTCGCTTCGGTTGCAGTTGTCGGCTCGACCTCGCGACCGTTGCTTCAGCCCTCCAGGAAGGGCGGCGCGCCGGGTAGATCCGGCGAGAGGACCTCGACGTGGGCGGGCTGCGGGGCGACGTCGCTGCCCTGTGTCGGCTTGCGGCGCCGGCCGTTGCCTCGGCCGCGGAAGAGAGAAGGTGCGATGCGGTCGGCGTCGCCTTCTCGCCACCGCAGGAACGTGAGCATCCGGCGCGCGTCGTCGTAGGTCGTCGCCATCAGCGTGTACGCGCGCTGCCGCAGCTCCGCCGCGGGCGAGCGCGCCGCCTGGTTGCGGATGCCGACGGCGGTGGCGAGCGCGTTGGCGGCGGCTTCCGCGCGATCGAGGTAGAGGGCGGTGAGCCCGGTCTCGGGCGCCAGGACGTCCCACTCGTCCTTCAGGATCGAGACGAGCTGGAGGACGTCGACGCACTGGTTCTTGAAGCCGTGCGGGCCTTGGAGCTCGAGGATCGTCTCGGCGGGGAGCGCGTCGCGCGCGATGAGCGCGCGGACCTCGGCGAGCAGGCCTTCGCGGATCTTCCGCAGCTCGGTCGAGAGCCGATGCACCTCGATGCCGCCCTCGATGGTGCGGTGCGCGGCGTGTGCTTGTAGCGCGGCGCGGGCGACGATCTCGAGGCGGTCGACGCTCTTCGTCATTTCTTCGCCGCAGAGCGCGACGAGCTCCGCCCGGTACCCACGGATCTCGGGCGCGGCGCCGATCACGACGAGCGCGGCGGCGGCGACGTCGACGTTGATGCCGAGGAGCTCGCGCGGATGGATGGCGAGCAGCTCGCGCTGGAGGACCTCGAGCGCCTGGGCCGGGAAGGCGTTGGGGGCGGGCGTGGGCTCGGTGGGGCTGGGCGTGGTCGCGGGCATGGTCGTCTCGTCTCGTGGGGTCAGGCGTCTGCGGCGGAGGCGTAGAGGTCGGCGAGCGCGAACACGCCCGAGCCTTCGGTGGTCGCGTTCTCGCGCAGGGCGGCGCGCGGGCCGTCGAAGGCACGGCTCAGCGCGGTGTAGGCGCGGTTGCGGATCTCCCGCGGGGAGAGCTCGCCGGGGATCTCGGGGCGGGCGTCGAGGAGGAGGACGGCCATGCGCTCCGCCGCGTGGAGGAGGGCGCGCGGGCCGCAGATGCCGTGCTCTCGGAGAAGCTGGATGAGGTCGAGGACGCGCTCGCACCTCGCGGGGAGCGTGTCTCCTGTGCGCGGCGGGAGGTCTCCGCCGCGGATGAGGCTGCGTCGAACCTGCTGGGCTGCGAGCTCTTCGACGGAGTGGAAGAGGCGCTCGGCGCCGGCGACGACGTGGTCGTAGTTCGGGAGGACCTTGCAGGGCGGCGCCCAGAGGAAGTCGTGCTCGGCCCGGGCGAGCGCGAGGGCGAGGACCTCGAGCCGGGCGAGGAGTGCCTCTTCTTCTGCGCTTGTTGCGGGCCGGGCGGCGTCGACGAAGCCGAGGACCAGGCGGAGGAGCGCGGCGACGTTCTCTTCGGGGGCGGCGACCTCGTCGCGGGGGATCGCGAGGAGGCTCTGGCCGACCGAGGCGAGGGCTTGCGCGTAGTCGTCGCCGTTGGCGGCGTTGAGGATGCGGAAATTCGGGGACCGGCGGTCGATCTGGGTGGTCATGGCTGCTTCTCCCGGGCGGGACATCCGCCGTTGGGGCAGTCATCGGGTCGACTCGCGGGGCGTTGCGTGGCCCGGGTCGAGCTGGCTCGACCGGGAGGGGGAGCCGGGGCCGTTCGGGGACGGTGGCGGTGGGCGGGATGGGGAGTCGCGGCGGTTCGGGAAGGGGGGAGGTGCTCGGGAAGGCGAGGCGAGGCCGCTTGTGGCGAGCTGGCTCGGGGGGAAGGGGAGAGGGCGGCGGTCGGCGGGCTCCTAGCTTGGCGAGAACGGGAGCGGGTGGCGGTCGCCGGGCTCCTAGCTTGGAGAGAACGGGAGCGGGCCGCCGTTTCGGGCTACTGGCTTGAACCGAACGGGACGGGGCGGCGGTCGGCGGGCTCCTAGCTCGGAGGAAACGGGAGCGGGTGGCGGTCGGCGGGCTCGTGGCTCGGAGAAAACCGGCGCGGGCGGCGGTCAGCGGAGAGCGAACACGACGAAGAACGGGAAGAGCCGGACGATCGCTCTCCTCGGTCCGGCGAGGGACGCGCGCCTCCGATGGAGAGCGCTCGCGACGGGCTCCGGCGTCCGGAGCCACTCCGATTACGTCTGGCCGGGCCAGACGGCGGGTGCCACGCGGACGGCTTCGACGCCGGCTGGCATGAATTCCGGAAGCTCCTCGGCATCGATCGCGTCGTCCGCCACTACGACGCGAGGAGGCACACGGCCGTGTCCCACCTCGTCCAGGGCTCGTGGGCGCCGCACCTGATCGCGCGACCGCTTCGCCTCCAAGAGGTCCCGGACGGGCTCGGCCACGGCGATATCGTCACGACGCCTCTATACGGCGCCTCGCGCGTCTCGCTAGCCGGCGGCGGCTTGCACAACGCCTGAAGATGCGGAAGCCTGATAGGGAGTTCAGCACCATCGCTGGACTCCGCGCGGCAGACGTAGTTGCCATCCAGACGGGGAATGCCCGTCAGAAGGACAGGGAGAATGACCGATATCTTCAAGTACGAGACGATCACGGCTGGGAAGCCGAAGAGGGTGGACGCTAGCCCCGCGAGTAGCGACCCGATGCTGATGGCTGGAGGAGTCCGCATCGTCTTCGACAAGACGCCGGACCAACCCTGGCTCGACGCGTTCGGGGCCGCCCACGACGGCCACCTCGGCGTCCTCTGGGTCCACGGTAACGAGCTGACGTTCTCGTTCGACTGGAACGATCCCGCCTACGAGCCGCATCTCGATGGAATGATGAACCTCGTCAAGAAGTGCGTCTCCGCCGCCAACGCCGCGGTCGGTTCGAAGGAGGAGGAGATCAAGGCCCGCAACGCCGCGATCGACGCCAAGCTCGCGAAGTACTGAGCGCAGTCGACGGAACGAGGAAGGGTCCGAAGCGCAAGCTCCGGGCCCTTCGTTGTTCTTCGCTCCTCCAGGCGGCCGCGGGGGCACGGCGCACGAGTCGATCAGCGCGTTTTGGCCTGTTCTGAGCCGGCTCGAGCTACTTCGGGCGAACACGGACCCCGGCGCATCGGCGGTTTACTTGCCGGTGCTCCGACGTCACTGGTACACACGTAGCTGCGCCGTCGTCTAGCCCATCTGCTGGAGGGCGTCCCCCCGCGGATCGCGCGTCCCGGTCTCGCTCCATACGGCGAAAACGGGCTTCTCCCGAACGGTCCGCGGGGGGTTCAGCGCGGCACTTCTCGGCAAGATAGCCGCCTCCGGCCCCTCGCGGTCAAAAAAGGCGGGCTGTCGGCACGGGTGGAGACTGCTGAGTCTCGTCGGCGAGGGGCCGCCGTGCCAGGGTTCTCGAATCGGAGGGCTGAGGGAGCCCCTCGCCGTTCACGGGGCTGAGACCGGCTCCGCCGCCACGATCAAGTCGTACCGGTCTCGCGCCGTCGCGATGACCGTCGCAGCGTAGAGCGGATGCTTCCAGCCGCCGTCGTCCCACTCGAAGGCGAGAGCGTGAAGGAGGTTGTCGACCTCGCCGGAGTCGAGATCGCTCCTGAGGAGCGGAAATACGTGAACACCCATACCAGCCTGTCCTCTCCGATCGCCTTGGGCGTCGGTGCCGATGCTTGAGGAGCCGATTTCTGGAGGGGCCCCGGGCCTACCGGGGAAGCCTCTCGACCGACGGCTTGCTGGGTGTCGGCGTTCCGACCCGGAGTCCTGGGTGGTCGGAGCCTTCGACGTAGCACGCGCACCCGCGAGGGCGCTACAGAGGGGCGTCGTCGTCTCGTGCCCAGGTGCCGTCGTTGCTGCCGTCCGCCGACGCCGGCACGGCCCCTGGCGGGGTCCCGTCGAGCTCGCCGCCCCGCTGCCGCGGCCCAACCGGCCCCGGGGCCGATGTACCCTCGCGCGGACATGAAGTGGATCGCCCCCCCCTCGAAGGACACCGCCACCGCCACGCTAGAGAAGAAGCTCTGGTCCGCCGCCGACGAGCTGCGCGCCAACAGCGGGCTCACCGCGGCGCAGTACTCGCAGCCCGTGCTCGGGCTCATCTTCCTCCGGTTCGCCGACGCGAAGTTCGCCGCCCGTCGCGCCTAGCTCGAGAAGGGCGCGAGCGGGCGGCGCGGCTCACGTGTCGAGGACCCCGGCAGCTACCACGCGTCGGGCGTGCTCTTCCTTCCGGCCGAGTCGCGCTTCGACGGACTGCTCGAGTACCCGGAGGGCGGGAAGAACCGGAAGTCGCTCGGTCAGGGGGTGGACGACGCGATGCGCGGCATCGAGCGCGACAACCCGCAGCTCTCGGGCGTGCTGCCGAAGACCTACCAAGCGTTCAACGCACGCCTGCTGAAGGAGCTGCTGAAGACCTTCTCGATGATCCCGATGGATCTCGAAGGCGACTCGTTCGGGAAGATCTACGAGTACTTCCTCGCCGAGTTCGCGATGACCGAGGGCCAGGGCGGCGGCGAGTTCTACACGCCAACCTCGATCGTCCGTCTCATGGTGGAGATCCTCGAACCGTTCCAGGGCCGCGTGCTCGACCCGGCGTGCGGCTCGGGCGGCATGTTCGTGCAGAGCGCCCGCTTCGTGGCCGAGCACAAGAAGGATGGCAGCGGGAGCGGCGGGCTCTCGATCCACGGCGTCGAGAAGGTCGATGACACGGGCCGCCTCTGCCGCTTGAACCTCGCGGTCCACGGGCTCGAAGGCGACATCCGGCACGGGGGCGAGATCAACAGCTACTACGACGACCCGCACAACCTCGTCGGGCGCTTCGACTTCGTGCTCGCGAATCCGCCGTTCAACGTGAACAACGTGGACAAGGAGCGCCTCCGCGACGCCGTGGGCGCGGGTCGCCGGTTCCCCTTCGGTCTGCCGAAGACCGACAACGGCAACTATCTCTGGATCCAGCTCTTCTACTCGGCGCTCAGCGCGACCGGGCGCGCGGCCTTCGTGATGGCGAACTCCGCGTCGGACGCCCGCAGCTCGGAGATGGAGCTGCGCAAGCAGCTCATCGAGGCGAGCGCAGTAGACGTGATGGTCTCGGTCGGGCCGAACATGTTCTACACGGTCACGTTGCCCTGCACGCTCTGGTTTCTGGATCGCGGCAAGCCCAAGAACCGTCGCGTCAAGGTGCTCTTCCTCGACCTTCGACACGTGTACCGGCAGGTCGATCGCGCGCACCGCGACTGGACGGCCGGGCAGATCGGCTTCCTCGCGAACGTCGTGCGGCTCTACCGCGGAGAGGATGTGGATCTCACCTACGGCGGCGACGAGGCGAACGAGAAGCTCCGCGAGGTCTTCGGCAAGAAGCCGAAGTACTCGGACGTGCTCGGTCTCTGCAAGGTCGCGAGCCTCGCCGAGATCGAAGCGCAGGGCTGGAGCCTCAACCCCGGTCGCTACGTCGGCGTGGCACCCGGCGAGGAGGTCAGCGACGAGGACTTCAAGGCGCAGTTCGAGGCACTGAACGAGGAGTTCGAGCGGCTCACGGGCGAGGCGCGGAAGCTAGAGAAGACGATCGCGAAGAACGCCGCGGAGATCCTTGAAGGATGAAGGGCTGGCGACGAGTCCGTGTCGTTGATCTCTGCGAAGCGCATGTCGATTGCGTCAACCGAACCGCACCGGTCGTTGACGAGCCCACGCCGTACAAGATGATCCGCACGACCAACGTACGCGGCGGCTTCATCGACACGGAGAGCGTCCGGTACGTGAGCGAGGAGACGTACCTTCGTTGGACGCGGCGACTCGTCCCGCGTCGTGGCGATGTCGTCCTCACGCGCGAGGCTCCGCTCGGAGGCGTTGGGAAGCTCCGTACGGACGACCAGATCTTTCTTGGTCAGCGCCTCTATCACTTCAGGGCCGATGCGAAGGTCGCGAGCGGCGACTTCCTCATGTATGCGCTCATGGGACCTGATCTCCAGGATCAGATTCGGAGCTTTGGTTCGGGCTTCACCGTCGAGCACATGCGGCTTCCCGACATCGAGAAGCTCGAACTCGATGCACCCGACGTGCGCGAGCAGCGGCGCATCGCGGGCATCCTCTCCGCGTACGACGACCTCATCGAGAACTGCGAGCGGCGCATCCGCGTGCTCGACGAGATGGCGCGCGCCCTCTACCGCGAGTGGTTCGTGCTCTTCCGCTACCCCGGCCACGAGAAGACGCCGCTCGTCGATTCGCCGCTCGGGCGGATTCCGAGGGGGTGGCGCCTTGACGCGCTCGCGAGCGTTGCTGCGGTGAACGCGAGACAGCTCGACCTCAGGAGACCGCCCGAAAAGATCCGTTACATCGACATCTCATCAGTGAGTCCGGGGACCGTGGAGAGCACCACAGAGTACGAGTTCACAGACGCACCGGGGCGAGCACGCCGGATCGTGCGCCACGGTGACGTGCTGTGGTCATGCGTCCGCCCCAACCGACGTTCGCATGCTCTGGTTCTCGATCCTGCGGAAGCGACGATCGCATCCACGGGCTTCGCGGTTCTCTCTGCCGAAAAACTTCCATATTCCTACCTGTACGCGACGACGACGACCGATGACTTCGTGAGCTACCTGGAAAAGCGGGCGACAGGAGCTGCGTATCCAGCGGTGACCGCCAAGGTATTCGAGGACGCTCCGGTGCTTGTCCCTACGTCGTCGGTCCTCGACCGATTCGCGGCGACTGCAGATCCAGGAGCGGCAACGATCGCGCTGCTGCGACGGCGCGTGGAGAACCTCCGTAAGACCCGCGACCTTCTCCTGCCGCGCCTCCTATCGGGCGAACTCTCCGTGGGTGACGCCGCGTGACCGCGCACGCCTACACCGAGAACGCACTGGTCGAGGGCGCGACGATGGAGGTCCTCTCCTCGCTGGGGTGGACCACGGTGTCGGCGGATGGCGAGACGTTCGGTTTGCGCGGGAGCCTCGGTCGCGAGTCGGCGCGTGAGGTCGTGCTCGTCGCTCGGCTGCGCGCCGCGCTCACGAAGCTGAACCCCAGCGCGCCTACGCTCGCGCTCGACCTCGCAATCGACGAGCTGCTCCGCGATCGCGTCGCGATGGGTCCGGCTGCCGCGAACCGTGACGTGCATCGGCTGCTCACAGAGGGCGTGAAGGTCGCGGTGAAGGACAGCCAGACCGGCAAGGAAGAGCCCGTCACGCTGCGCGCGATCGACTGGGAGCGCCCGACGCAGAACGACTTCCTCGCGGTGCAGCAGCTCTCGCTCAAGGGCCCGCTCTACAAGTGCATCCCCGACGTGATGCTCTTCGTGAACGGGCTGCCGCTCGTTGTGATCGAGCTGAAGCGACCGGGCGTGCCCGCGCGTCAGGCGTTCGACGGAAACCTCACGAGCTACAAGGACGCGCAGAACGGCGTCCCGCAGCTCTTCGCGTACAACGCACTGCTCATCGCCTCGAACGGCACCGAGTCGAAGGTCGGCTCGCTCACGGCGGACTGGGAGCGCTTCTTCGACTGGAAGCGCATCGCGAGCGAGGGCGAGCCTCGCCGCGTGTCCCTCGAAGTGCTCCTGCGGGGCACGTGCGACAAGGCGCGCCTGCTGGACCTCGTGCAGAACTTCTCGCTCTTCTCCGAGCACAAGAGCGGGCTCACGAAGATCCTCGGTCAGAACCACCAGTTCCTCGGCGTGGCGAACGCGATCGAGGCCACGCTCGCCGCACGCAAGGCTGGCCACGGGCGCGCAGGCGTCTTCTGGCAGACGCAGGGCTCGGGCAAGAGCTTCTCGATGGTCTTCTACGCGCAGAAGATCCTGCGCACGATTCCCGGCAACTGGAACTTCGTCATCATCACCGATCGCGTCGAGCTGGACGGGCAGATCGCGAAGACCTTCGCCGCGTGCGGTGCCGTCGAGGACACGACCAAGTGCCATGCATCGAGCGGCGCGCACTTGCGGCAGCTCCTCGGCGAGAACCACCGCTACGTCTTCACGCTCATCCAGAAGTTCCAGACCGCTGAGGTGCTCAACGATCGACGCGACGTGATCGTGATCGCGGATGAGGCCCATCGGAGCCAATACGACCAGCTTGCGATGAACATGCGCGCCGCGCTCCCGAACGCGCTCTTCGTCGCGTTCACCGGCACGCCGCTGATCGCGGGCGAGGAGCGCACGCGCGAGGTCTTCGGCGACTACGTGAGCGTCTACGACTTCCAGCAGTCGATCGAGGACGGCGCGACCGTTCCGCTCTTCTACGAGAACCGCACGCCCGAGCTGCGGCTCACGAACCCGGACCTGAACGACGACCTGTACGACGTGATCGACTCTGCGAACCTCGACGACGAGAGCGAGGCGCGCGTCCAGAAGCTCCTCGGCCAGCGGTACCACCTCATCACGCGAGACGACCGGCTCGACACGATCGCGAAGGACATCGTGGAGCACTTCCTCGGGCGCGGGTTCCAGGGGAAGGCGATGGTCGTCTCGATCGACAAGGCGACGGCTCTGCGCACGCACGCGAAGGTGCGTAGAGAGTGGGATGCAGAGACGGCCAGGGTGAAGGCTGCGATCCCTGGCTACGACAAGTCGGACGCCGAGCGTGCGCGCTTGCTCGAACGGCTCCGCAGGCTCGAAGCGATGGACATGGCTGTCATCGTCTCGCCCGGTCAGAACGAGATCGAGGACCTCAAGAAGCTCGGCATCGACATCGTTCCGCACCGGAAGCGGATGGTCGAGTCGCAGCCGCCGCTCGACGAGAAGTTCAAGGACCCGGACGATCCGCTCGCGCTCGTGTTCGTCTGCGCGATGTGGCTCACGGGGTTCGACGCGCCGAGCGTCAGCACCATCTACCTCGACAAGCCGGTTCGGAACCACACGCTCATGCAGACCATCGCGCGCGCAAACCGCGTGTACCCCGGCAAGCACAGCCGCGTGATCGTGGACTACGCGAACGTGTTCCAGTCGCTCGAGAAGGCGCTCGCGATCTACGGCACGGCGGGCACGACGCAGACGCCGGTGCGCGACAAGGACGCGCTCGTGGACGAGCTGCGCGTCACGCTCGTGGCGCTCGACGAATTCTGCGCAGCGCTCGGCGTACAGCTCGCCGACATCGAGGCGAGCGCCAGCGCGCTCGTCCGGCTCACGCACGTCGGCGAGGCCGCGAACCTGCTCATCGCGCCGGACGAGCGACGCAAGGCGTACGTCGCGCAGGCTCGCCTCGCGGAGCGGCTCTACTCCGCGATCAAGCCGCACAAGCGCGCCTCCGAGTTCGCGGTGCGGATGGCGACCGTCACGGCGCTCTCCGAGAAGGTCCGCGAGGAGACCACGCCCGAGAAGACCGACATCGCCGAGGTGCTCAGGCGGATCGGGGATGTGCTCGACCGCTCGATCGAGGGCGCCGACATCGCGAGGGACGGGCCGCCCGCGATCGACCTCTCCCGGATCGACTTCAAGGCGTTGGCGGCGAAGTTCAAGCAGTCCGAGACCCAGAACCTCGACATCGAGCGCCTCAAGGCCGCCATCCGCGCCCAGCTCGACCGTCTGATCGCCGCGAACGAGACGCGCGTGGACTTCCGCGAAAAGTTCGAGCAGCTCATCGAGGCGTACAACGCAGGCTCGACGCAGATCGAGCAGCTCTTCCTGGAGCTGCTGGAGCTGAGTCGCACGCTCACCGACGAGGAGGCCCGCCACGTCCGCGAGCAGCTCACCGAGGACGAGCTGGTGGTCTTCGACCTCCTCACGCGCCCCGGCCCGGACCTCTCGAGCGCGGAGCGCGACGAGGTGAAAAAGGTCGCTCGCCAGCTCCTCGCGAAGGTGCGGGGCATCTTCACCGTGGACTGGCAGAAGACCGCGCAGTCGCGGGCACGCGTGCGGGATGCCATCGAGGAGGCTCTCGACGAGGGCCTGCCCCGCGCCTACACCCCCGACGTGTTCAAGGCGAAGGCTGGGGTCGTGTTCCAGCATGTGTACGAGAAGCACCGGCGGGCCGCATGACGGACAATGCCGCCCACCGCGCGCTACCACGCTTGACCACCTCGTCAGGGGCGCGGTGAACCGATGCGCCTCTCCCGACTCAGCATCGAGAACTTCCGCGGAATCGAGAAGGTCGACCTCGACCTCGACGACGAGGTGACCGTCATCATCGGCCCGAACAACACGGGCAAGACGGCGATCATGGAGGCCCTGACCTTCGTTCTCGACCCACGACCCCGCGGTCGCGCACAACGGGGGCGAAGCCTAGCCCCTTGGGACTTCCACGTAGACGCCAAGGGCGTGCAGTGCACGGCCCTTTCGATCACGCTATTCTTTCAAGAGAAGGCGGGCAGGCCGTGGGACGCAGACGTGGTTGCTGCGCTCGGCGACTCCGTTCAAACGGACACCACCAAGCTCCGATCAGTCACCCTCCGCGTCGAAGGCACGCTCAACGGCACCCAGCCCGAGGACGACTTCACCTTTCTGGATCTCCTCGGCCAGCCGATTCCGAAAGCGCGCGACAGCGCCTTGCGCGCGCTCCGCCGGCTGCGCCCTGGCTTCTATCTCCCAGCCCTCCGCGACGCGGGTAGGGAGTTTGCACGCAACGCCGCGTACTGGACTCCATTCATTCGTGACAAGCACGTCGCCAAGGTGGACCGCGACCGAGTCGAGCTCGCGATCGGCAAGATCAACGATGATCTAATATCGGCACACAAGCCGTTCAAACAGCTTCAGATCGACCTGGCGACCGTCGGCGCCGCCGTCGATTCCAATCCCACGCCCGGCCTCCGTTTCGAGCCCCTGCCGCCACGCGTGGCTGAACTCCTCAGCGGCACGCAACTCTCAGCCACCTCACCCGCCGGCGCATGGATCCCGCTAGAGAAACATGGCGAGGGTACGCAGAGCACTGCCGTGCTCCTGCTGTTCGAGGCATACTGCAACTCCCAGCTTGTCGAGGAAATGGACTCGGACGAGGCCGAGCCCATCGTCTGCATCGAGGAGCCTGAGGCGCATCTTCACCCTCACGCTGTGCGTGGGCTATGGGCCAGGCTCAAAGCTCTGCCCGGGCAGAAGATAATCGCGACTCATTCTGGAGATCTTGCAGAACGCGCGTTTCCTGGCCACCTACGGCGGCTCGCCCCCGGGAAGCAGCCCGGCCGGATCGCCGCCAGCCCGGCGTCCAGCAAAGCCGCGCGGGCGTTTTCGTATCGGCTCCGCGGTGGGCGCGGAGATCTACTGTTCGCGCGACTGTGGCTCCTGGGTGAGGGAGAAACCGAGATGATTTTGTTCGACGCCGCAGCGGAGATCCTAGGGATCAACCTCGACGCCGGCGGCATCTTGGTCGTCCCGTATCGGGAGGTCGGCGGGATCGACCCGGTGCTCGACACCGCGGACGCCCTGGGAATCGGCTGGTACGCGATGCCCGATGACGACGTGCAGCAAGGGAAGGGCGACCAACAGAAGATCAAGGCGCGTCCATCGTTTGGCACGCAGGGAGCGATGACGGTGCTTCCCGCCATTGGACCCGAAGAATACTTGTGGGGCAACGGGTATCAGCACATCTACGAGAGCCTGGTGCCCACAGGCGCGAAGGGCACGCTCCCTAGCGCGACGGCAGCCGGGTATTTTAGCGCCGTGATCGGATGCGTGACTGGTGCCGTAGGGAAGCCTGGCGCTGCGAAGGTGGTTGCGGCCGAAATGCTGCAGAAATCCCACGTCCCCGCCGAGATCGCTGCTGTGCTGCGCGCGAGTGTGGCATTGGCCCAGGCGCTATGACCGTTTCCCTCGAAGGACTCTCAGAGAGCCAACGTACCGCGGCAACGTGGGGCGATGGACCCGCCATCGTGCTCGCCAGTCCTGGGGCAGGGAAGACGCATGTTCTCACGATTCGGATCGCTCGCATCATCGCGGAATCGCCGCGGAAGCACTTTAGGGTGCTCGGGCTCACGTTCACGAAGAAGGCCGCCGATGAGATGCGGACGCGCATCGACATGCGAATCGACGCGGGCCGCGAACGCGCGGTCCTCCGGACCTTTCATGCGTTCTGCGCGGACGTTCTGGCGCAGCATGGGAATCACCTCGGTCTAGCACCCGACTTCAAGATTCTCGCGCACGAAGAGGATCGCGCGGAAGTCCTACTCGAGGCAATCGACCGGTTGAGGAATGACCCCCCTCGCGGCCTCGGGCATGCCATCAGTCGCGACGACGTCCGGCTGCTGCCAAGGATAGAGAAATCCATCTCGGATCTGCACTCGCCCGCCGCCGGACGAGACTCTGACGCGGAGCACTTGATCGCCCTCGCGCGTGGGTATGTCGAGCACCAGAAGCGTGTGAATCGCCTCGACTTCGCCACACTTCTGATGCTCACCCTGGAACTGCTCGCATCCTATCCTGCCGTTGCTGCACTGGTGCGAACGGTGTATCGCTACGTCTGCGTGGACGAGTTCCAGGACACCAATGCGATCCAGTATGAGATACTCCGTCACGTTGTTCCATCCGTGGCACCGAATCTGTTCTGCGTCGGCGACGACGATCAAGTCATCTACGCCTGGAACGGAGCCAGCCCGTTTCGGGTGCGCCAACTCTGCAGCGATTTTGCTCCGGTCGAGCGGCTGTACCTGCCCGAGAGCCGCCGATGCCCGAAGCAGGTCGTGGACATCGCGAACCGGCTCCTTCTTCGAAGTCGGTCGCGCGACCCGACCCGGCCGCTGATGACGGCTCTCGCCGGGAGCGCAACGGGACTCGTGTCTTACGTCGACGGCGCGCACCTTCCGGACGAGGCGGACGAGGCTCGATATATCGCGACGGATATCGCGAGTCTTGCGCCCAGCGTTCGGGGCGCTTGCGCGGTCCTTGCCCGGAACCAGAAGCTTGTCGACAATGCCCATCGAGCGCTCAGCGGACTTGGGATCCCGGCACACATCCTGCGGCGGTCGAGTGCATACTCGACCCCGGGTCTTGCGTGGCTTGCCGCCGTGCTTGAACTTGCGGGGAGTCGTGGCGACCTGAGCGCGCTGCGGCGTTGTTCCCGGTTCTGGAGCGCGTTCCTCGTTGAACTTGGCATCGACGCGCCGGACCTCCAGGTCGCAGACGTTCGTGCCGCAGCGGAAGGGGACGCGGGAGATCTGCTTCGCGCTTGGCTCCGCCTGACCGAATCTGCCGGTCCGCCGGGTCTCGCACCGCTTTGGCGGAGTATCGAGAGCGATCTCAGCGAGCTCGGGTGGGAATCGTTCACTGGTGCGGCGTTGGCGACACTTGACACCGTGTACGAGGCGCTCCCGGCGTCCGACATGCGCCGACTGGACTTCGAGGGCGAGCGACGACACCTGCGTGACGCGGTGCGGCACGCCCACGGCGAGACGCTCACGGCGTTCCTTCGTGGGTTCTCGCTCCAATCGAAGACACCCGAGCCTGGTCCCGGGGCTGTGACGTGCGCGACGATCTCGGCGAGCAAAGGCGCCGAGTGGGAGCGCGTGTACCTCATCGGCTTGGCTAGAGAGATCCTGCCATCCTACTACGCGCTTCAGGCAGGGGCCGGCAGCCACCAGATGGAGGAGGAGCGGCGGCTGTGCTTCGTGGGCATCACTCGCGCCCAGAAGCGGCTGATTCTC
>JBBSAT010000030.1:0-41797 GCA_038252025.1 Polyangiales bacterium
CATGGATGGCGTCTCGGTGGAGACGAGCCCGCAGGTGTCGTGGACCTCTCCGCCGATCGCGTAGCGCGCGCAGAGAGGCACGGGCCAGGTCACGGCCGCGTCGGCGTGCGAGCCGATCGGGAGCGAGCGCGACTCGGCGAACGTCAGGGTCGCAGGCTGTCCGGCCGTACAAGTGACGGTGGTCGTCAGGAGCGGGATGCCCGGCCGGAGCGTGAACGCGTCGAGCACCGGGCCGACTGCCTGACCGCTCTCGGCGGAGAGCGCCGCGACGAGATCCGCCGTCGTCGCGCTGCCGCGCGCGTGCTCCACGAGGTAGCGGTGGATGCCACGCTGGAACACGTCCGGGCCGAGCCAGCGCGCGATCATCATGATGACGCTCGCGCCCTTGCTGTAGGTGATCGAGTCGAACGCGCTCGAGATGTCGTGGCGCGTGACGATCGGCTGGCGGATCTGCCGCGCGCTCGCGAGGCTGTCGGCGTCGAAGGCCTCGAGCTCGGTCATCAGCTCCGTGACCTCCGGGTGGAAGTCGGGGAACACGCGCTGGACGATCGCGGTCTCCATCCAGCTCGCGAACGCCTCGTTGAGCCAGAGGTCGTCCCACCACTGCATCGTGACGAGGTTTCCGAACCACTGGTGGGCGAGCTCGTGCGCCATCACGAACCCGAACCCGCGCTGCTGCGAGACCGGCGGATCGTTCGACAGCAAGAGGAGCGAGTCGCGGAACGTGACGAGGCCGGCGTTCTCCATCGCGCCCGCGGCGAAGTCCGGGACCGCGACGATGTCGAGCTTGTCGAACGGATACGCGATGCCGAACCACTCCTCGAGCGCCTGGACGATCGCGGGCGTGTGCTCCATCGCGAACGCCATCTCCGGACCGCGCCCGCGCGGCGCGATGCCGCGGAGCTCGAGCGGCGTCGTGCGGACGCTCGACGGCGGGATGGTCGCGGTCACCACGTCGAGCGGACCGACGGCCCACGCTACGAGGTAGGTCGGGAGCGGCGCCGTCGTCGCGAAGCGAACGGTGCGAAGGCCGTTCGTGACCGTGCCCTGCTCGGTCTCGCGCGTGTTTGCAAAGGCGCCGATGGCCTCGGGGACGACGAGCGTGACGTCGAACGGCACCTTGAAGCGCGGCTCGTCGAAGCACGGAAAGGCCTTGCGCGCCGCGGTCGACTCGAACTGCGTGAACGCGTAGTGATCGTCGCCGACGTCGACGCGGTAGAGGCCCTCGAGCGTCTCGTCGAACGGTGCGGAGTAGCGGATGCGGAGCCGGATGTTGCCGGGGCCCATCGTGCGAGGCAGCACGATGCGCGCGAGCCCTTCCTCCTCGTCGATCACCCGCCACTCACCCTCGATCGGCTCGCCGCCGGGCTGGCGCGCGGTCACCTCGGACACCGAGAGGTGCTGGCCGTGGATCCAGATGCGGCTCTGGCGCTCCGTGAGCGTCACGTCGATCTCGGCGACGCCGCTGAAGACGGGCTGCGATGGATCGATCGCGACCGTGAGCTTGTAGCGCGTCGGCGTCACGCTCGTCGGGAGCCGGAGCGGTGCCGTGTCCGCGTCGCTCGTCGCATCGCCGCTCGTCGTCGGCTCGACGCGCGCGACCGGCTCGACGCGCGGGGGAGGAGCGGCGCCGCATCCGCTCGCGAGGAGCATCGTCGCCGTGAGAACCGAGAGGACCGGTGCGCCTGCCTTGGACATGCCGCCGGTCTAGCAGACACGAGGTGCGCCTGTCGCGTCGGGGCCCGATCCGGCCCCGGTCCTCAGCGCGCGATCTGGATCGGCAGCGCTTCGATCACCGCAGGATCCGCCGGGCCGATCGAGAGCGTGATCATCGCCGGCGCGAACCCGGGCGCCATCCCAGCGCCGCTGTATCGGCCGCGCGGAATCCCGACGAGCGTGTAGTGGCCCGTCGCGTCCGTCTGCGCGCGCGCGAGGATCTGAGCGTCGAGCTGCACCTGCGTGATGCGTCCCGCCTCGAACATCGCCATCGCCGCACGCAGATCGACGCCGGGCTGCGCCAGCACGACCATGCCGCCGACGACCGCGGCGCCGCTGGCAGCGTCGATCAGGCGCCCGTGCACCGCGACCGGCGGGCCGCTCGGCGCAGAGGGATACCCGCGCGGCGGTGGCGGATACCCGCCCCCGTAGGCCGGCTGCCGGGGCACCGGATACGGCGGATAAGGGCCCGGGCGAGCGTACGGGCCTGCCGGGGGCGTCGGCGTCGTCTGATCGAAGCGGACGTGCAGCTCTACCCCGGTTCCGTCCGTCGGCCGCTCGATGAGGACTGCGAGGAAGAGAGGTGACGGGTCCTGCGAGAACAGGGTGATCGAGCCCCGACCTTCGCGGCCCACGTCGCCCGAGGGCCCGATGAGCCCGACGGGGAGCGCCGGCGTCACCGTGATCGTTCCAGGGCGATCGCTCGGCACGCGGTAATAGAAGACCTCCGGCGCGTCGAGCCCGCCGCTGTCTCCCATCGCCTGGTCGGTGATCTCCTGACCCGCGGTGAGGTCCGGCATCCCGGTGATGATCCTCTCGCGGAGAGCAGTTCCTGCGGCGAGCGCCGTGCTCCACTCGCTCGGCATCCGCTCCACCGGGCGGGCGAGCTCGATGGGCTCGAGCGTCTGGCCGCTGGAGACGACGGCCGTCGGGACCGCGACGAGGCGGCCGTTGCGATCGACGAGCATGCCGCCGGAGTTGCCGTGATTGAACTCGGCGTCGGTCCGGATCCAGGAGACGAGGCTGGCCGCCGAGGTCGCGGCGCTCGTGCTCATCTGGAAGCCGGTCATGTGGCCGCCCGTGACGTTGATCGTACGGACGCCGAGCGGGAAGCCGAACGCCCAGAGGTTCGCTCCCGGCTGGAGGGCGTCGGTCGTCGCGAGCTCCACGGTCGGGAACGTCGTGCCGGCCGCGAGCGGGCTGCCGTCGGCGTTGCTCATGATCCGCACGATCGCGAGGTCGAGCCGCACGTCGCCGCGAACGACCCGCCCGATGTAGCGGGTGGTCGCCGTGTCACGCGCCGACGTGACCGTCGCGATCTGTACGTGCTCGCCGTCGCCGTAGAGCGTGCCCGGCGCCCCGCCCCGCTCGCCGTGCCGCGCGAAGCCCACGACGTGGAAGTTCGTCAGGACGTAGCCGCGCTCGTCGATGATGCTGCCCGAGCCGATGGACGAGCCACCTGGCAGGTCGACCTGGATCCGTACGGCCGCCCGTGTGCAGCGTTCGGTCGCCCGGTCCGAGAGCTCTTGCGCCGAAGCCTGTGTCGCGGCGAGGGCCGGGAGGAGTGCCAGAGCGACGAAGAGGACCGGCCAGCGTTTCAAGACGGCCTCGGGACGCGTCTGGGCGAACATCGGTTCAAGAGTACGCGGCGCACTTGGGGGATCAACCCCACGGTGGGGCTGTTCTTCCAAGGGGGGCGAACTCTCCTCGGACGGCTCTCAGTGCGGCGCGGGACGGTCTCGGCCCAGCAGCGCGATCCCGGCCATCGCGAGCGTAGCGACCCCGACCTGAGAGACACGGGCGAGCAATGCGATCGAGATGGCGCGCGCCGAATCGTCGCCGAGCGAGAGCGCGTCTGCGAACACGCGGTAGACGCCCTCGAGCACGCCGACCTGGTTCGGTACCAGATCGCCGAGACCCGCACCGACGAGGTGCACGCCGAGCGCGAGGAGCGTTCCGCCGAGGGTGAGGGTGGCACCGATCGCGAGGAGCAGGCCCGCGTACATCCCGATCTGGACCACGCGCGCCGTACACGCGAAGAGCGCCGCGAGGCCCAGCTCGGCGCGCGTCGCGCGCAATCCGTCGCCCATCCCGGCGAAGCGCTGGGCGAGCTTGGGGAAGCGCGCTTCGAGCGCCCGACCGAGGCGCGACTGCCTCATGAGCGTGAAGGTGGCGGTCGCGAGCCCGAGCGTCAGCACGCCGTTGCCGAGGAGCAGCCAGGAGAGCAGGTGGCCGGGGCCGAGCAGCGACGCGCTCGCGATCCAGCACAGCGTCGAGATGAACGTGTTCGCCAGGAACGCGGTGACCTGGACGTTGGTCCCTGCGGCCGTCGCGCGTCCCACGCCGACGTAGGGGGTAAAGGACGCCGCGCGAGCCACCTCGGCACCGGCACGCCCGAACGGCAAGAGCGCGTTCACCACGTAGACGAGCAGCGTCGCGCGCACGAAGACGCGCCTCGGGATCGCGTGCGCGCGCTCGCCCAGGACCGCGCGATGCGCGAGGGCCTCCGCGATGAAGTAGCCGAAGTCGAAGAGCATGATGAGCGGGAGCAGCTGCGCGCCGCCCAGCATCGTCGCCCAGACCGCGGCGGGGCCCGTCTCGACGACCAGCCATGCGAGCACCCCGAGCCCGCCGACGAAGAGCGCGATGCGGAGCGCGATCCCTCGGGCCTCGCTTGCGCGCGACGGCGCCGCCCCCGAGGGCCCAGCGACCACCACCGCCCCCAGAGGCTCAGCCGCCAGCGCCCGCGACCTTCGGGCGGAGGTGAAGCAGCCGACCGTGTCGGACGCGGCGTACGACTCCGTCCTCCTGCACTGCGGCGATCGGCGCGACGCTCTCGACCGTCGGGACGCTCGGTGCGATCTCCCGCTTGGCACCGTCGATCGCGCTCAGCACTGCATGGCGCGCGGTGATGGGCTCACGCTCGCTCGGCATCTCTGCGTCGACCGACGGCGCCGTTCGCCAGTGCGACTTCAACGTGGGCGTATCGCCGCGACCCGACAGCGGGAACGGGCTCTCCGTATACGCCTCGCGCCGCGCGAGCGACTCGAGCTGCGCCCACATCGCGCGATGGCGCGGCCGTGGATCCATCCGCGAGTAGCAAAAGCCCTGGAAGTGCATCGCGCGGCGGAGGCCCTGCACGACGAGCTCCGGCGCATGCTTCTGCGCGAGGTAGAGAAAGCCGCGCTGCGCCTCGAGACGGAGCTCGGGGCTCTGCGAAGTCGAGCCGCCGCCCACGTGGACGACCTCGTCCGGGATGAGCTCGAGGTGGTAGCCGCTGCGCACGGCGCGCGCGCACCAGTCCCACTCCTCGTTGTAGAGGAAGAAGTTCTCGTCGATGCCGCCGATGTGCTCGACGACGTTGCGCCGCGTCATCAGACAGGCGCCCGAGACGAGCGGGACCCGCGTCACGCCGCGGATCGGCACCCAGTTCGGCCAGTAGAACGCGCCGAACACGTGCTGCCTCGTGCCGTCTTCGTTCAACAGGACGGGCGCGACGCCCGCGCAGAGCTGCTCGCTGGCGAGTCGGGCCATCATCGACTCGAGCGCGGCTCGACTGACGAAGAGGTCCGAGTTCAGAAGAAGGAGGTACTCGCCTCTGGCTGCCTCGAGGCCGCGGTTGATCGCGTGCCCGAAGCCGTGGTTCTTCTGCTCGAGCAAAGTCGCGCTCGAGAACTCCGCCCGGACCATCGCCGAGGAGCCATCGTGCGAAGCTCCGTCGACGACGATGACCTCCGCCTCGGGGGCCGCGACAGCGAGCGTGCGGAGCGTCCGCCGGAGCAACGCGCGCGCGTTGTACGACGGTATGATGATGCTGAGTCGCCGCATCTCGGTCATAGGGTGCGTTGGCGCTCCTTGCGCAAGAAAGCGAATTGGGGCGGTGCTTAGCATGACCGGCCAGAATCGCCGTCTTTTCTTCGCGCCGGCGAGGGGCCGTCGCATCTCGATGCCCGCGTCGTCTTCACGTCTCGTGCCACGCGAATCCCTGCAGATCTGCGGTGCGAAATGCGTAACGCACTGCTCACTCGCGGTCAGCTGCGAAGCAGACTACACGCTGGACCGTGAAGGCCTCGAGCGGCTCGTCGCTCGGTCCGTAGGGGAGCCCCTGCCACACGGCGTAATAGCCCTGTCGCGACGTGACGGTTCGCAGAAACGCGGACGGCTCGGCGGGTATCTCATCGGTGGAGTCGAGCTCGAGGCACGCCGCGTCGGCGGGATCGATCGCAGGCGAATCGACCCAGCGGGGGCGAACGAGGTGGTCACCCGGACGCAGGACCGAGACGCCGGGATCATACGCGGTCATCCCTGCGCGCTCCGCGTACCACTGCCAGCCCCAGTGACCGATGAAGTAGGTCGTGCCCGAAGTGGCACAACGTTCACGGTAGCGTTGCGCTGCTTCACGGTATGCGTCGGCCTGGCTTCGATCGGCGGCAGCCACCGCGAGTCCGAGCACGAGCGTCAGGGTCGCGACGAAGAGCGCCCTTCGCCGCTCCGATGCGGACCGCATGTTCAGTCCCCGTAGCCCGAGCAGGACGATCGCCGGGAGCACGAGCAGCGCGTGCCGGACCGCGACGAAGGGCGAGAGCACGACCACGAAGAGCGCGATCGAGAGCGCGGCGCCCGCGAGCGAGACCAGGATCGGATCGCGTCGATCGAAAGCGCGGACCGAGATCACGATCGACACGATCCCCGAGAGGAAGAACGCGGTGCGAAGCACGCTCACCGCCCAGGGCTCGTCTCGCATCTCGAGCGGGCCGATCGCCGCCACGATGCGCGTGCCGACGATCAGGGCGACGAACGCGATCCCGAGGGCCAGAGCTTCGCGTCGCGACGGCTTTCGTAAGAGGGGCGTGAAGCAGATCGCGCCCAGCGTGAGGACGAAGAGCGCTCCGCGCGCGAAGGTGATCCCGACCCGCGCGAGCGCGCCGAAGTCTCCGACACCGCCCGGCTGGCGCTCGAGGACGTGGATGCCGCCGTAGTCGACGAGGTTGAACCCGCCGTACGCCGCGAGGAAGGCCACCGGGACGAGGACGAACGCGGCGCGGCGCGGCGCGCGATGGGTGTACGCGTCGAGCAAGAAGAGCGGAAGCAGCGCGAGCGCGGTGTACTTCACGAGGCAAGCGACACCGATCGCCACGCCCGCGGCGAGCAGGCGTCCGCTCGCCCAGGCCCAGAGCGCGATCGAGACGAGCGCGACCAGCGGCGCGTCGCACATCAGGTTCTGGCCGGGCAAAAAGCCCGGGCCGAGGAACACCAGCACGGTCGCGAGCCACGCCAGGTTCGGGCGATCGGCTCCTGCCTGCGAGAGCGCACGTTGCGCGAGCGCATGGAACGCGGCGACTCCCGGCAAGACGAAGAGCGAGAGGAGCAGCTCTGGGACGAGGAGCGAGCCGCCCCCGAGCCAGAGCCCGAGCGCGATCACGTAGAAGATCAAGTGCGGCTGGTTCAGGTCGTGGATCGGCGCGGGGTGCGCGCCCCAGAAGACCGTCCCTCGCATGGGATGGAGGGGGTCCCGGAGGATGTGCTCGGCGATCGCGAGGTGGGCCGCATCGTCGATGTGCGCGGCCTTTCCGAGGTTCACCAGCGTGGCGATCAGCCAGACACCGAAGACGAAGAGGGCGTCTCTTCGTGACTCCGAGGACGGGATGATCGTCGACATCGTCCGCGGTTCTACTACACAGGTTCCCGGCGCCGCGCGCCTGCCGAGAACTTGACCTCCGACCACGGACCGAAGACAGCCTCGGTCCATGTCCGCCTCGTCGTCCTACGGAGATGTGTTGACCGATTCCATCGCCGACCCCGTGAGGGAGCCAGGGCCCGCGAGCGCGCCGCGGCCGGGCGCTCGCCGCTGGATCGTCTTCGGCGCGAAGGCGATCGTGAGCGTCGGGATCCTCGCGGGGATCGTGCGCCTGATCGCGAACCAGCAAGGGGCAGCGGGCCTCGGGGATGCGCTCGGACAGACGGCCTGGCTCTGGGTGCTCGGCGCGCTCTTCGTGCACCTCATCGGGGTCGGGCTGAACGTCGTTCGCTACCGTGAGGTGCTGCGCGGGCAGGGGATCCACGCGAGCTGGCGCTTCCTCCTCGGGTCCTTCCTGATCGGTCGCTTCTTCGGCGCGCTCTCGCCGGCCGGCTTCACGGGCCTCGCGGGGTGGCGCATCTACGAGGTCGGCACGCAGACCGGGAAGTTCGCGCGCGCGACCGCGGCGATCGGCGTCGACACGATCGTCGGCAACCTCGGCTTCGGTGCGATGGTGATGATCGGCTCGTTCTTCGGAGCGCGGATCATCGGGATGTCGGGCGTCGTGCTCGTCAACGTCCTGTTCGGTCTGGTGATGACCGGCGGCGTGCTCGTGCTCGCGCGCCCGCGGCTGTTCGCCGTGCTCGCGGCGCGCCTTCCCGGGAAGGTCCGCCTTCGCGCCCAGACGCTCGTCGATGCGATGCAGGCCTACCGTGGGCAGACCCGCATCCTGCTCGTGACGTTGTTCTGCGCGATCGGTGTGCACGCTGCGCACTTCTTCGTCTACGTCGGCACGGCGCACGCGCTCGGCGCGACCCAGGTCGGGGCGGGCGAGGTGTTCTTCGGCTCCGCGCTCCAGACGATCGTCGCGATGGTGCCCGTGTCGATCAACGGGATCGGGCTCCGCGAGGCCACGGCGGTCGCGCTCTACACCTCGCCTGCGATCGGCGTTCCGATGGCCGTCGCGCTGTTGATCCCCACGCTCGGCTTCGCGGTGGAGATGAGCGTGTCGATCCTCGGCGCGCCGATCTGGCTCGCGCGACGGTCCGGCTACGCGGCGGGGATTCGCGTCGACGATCCCGACCGTGAGCAGGCCGCGATCCACGCGATCCCGGTCGCCGAGGAGAGCGCCTGGCCGAAGCTTCGGCGGGGCACCGAGCTCGGCCTCGGCGCGGGAATGCTGGCGGGCCTGGTCATCGGCGTCGTCGAGGGTGCGGTCGTCGTGGACGCCGGTGCGGGCCGCACCGGTCCGTGGGTGCTGGCCTACGGCGCGATCGCGTATGCGACGTTCTGCGCGTGCGCCGGCGCCGCCATGGGCTTCGGGCTCGCGTGGACCGGTAGGCAGATGAAGCGCGAGGCCGTGGTCGAGCCCGTCGCGTATGCACGCATGGTCGCGTTCCTGTGTGCGGCGATCGGCTTCGGCCTGACGGCGTTCCGGATCCGTCGCGACGTGTTCCACGAGGAGCTCGCTTGGCGATCGCTCCCCGGGCTCGGAGTGCTCCTCGCGTGCGCCGTCGGCAGCGCTCTCGTCTATCTCGCGATCAGCCGAGGCGTCGGGCTCGCCGTCGCTCGGCGGGGCGCCGCCTTTCTCCTGCGTCCGATCGGAACCCCGGTCGTCGTCGCGGCGATCCTCGCCATCCTCGTCCCGACGACGCTCGCGATCGGCGAGCCGTCCACCGACGATCCGAACGTCACGCACGGCACCGCTGCCGCGGGCGCCGGCAACGTCATCGTGATCGTCGTCGACACGCTCCGCGCTGACCACCTTCCGAGCTACGGCTACGGGCAGGGCAGGACGCCGAGCCTCGATGCGTTCGCCGCCGACTCGATCCGCTTCGAGGAGGCGTACTCCAACGCGAGCTGGACCCGTCCGAGCTTCGCTTCGATCATGACGGGCCGATATCCGTCGAGCCACGCCGTCATGGCCAAGAGCGAGTCGCTCTCCGGCGAGCTCACGACGATGGCAGAGGCGTTTGCGTCCGGCGGCTACGCGACGCACGGCATCGTGACGAACTACAACGTCGGGCCGTACTTCAATTTCCAGCAAGGGTTCGATCGGTACGAGTACCTCTCGCCCGAGTTCGTGCTCGGCGCGGACGACACGGCCGCGAAGCTCTTGCTCGTGCAGTTTCTGCGGCAGCGGATCGAGAGCGTTCGGGACGCGGCCTGGGGCGTGCAGCCGGGAACTGCGTATCAGGACGCCGTCACCGTGAACGAGCACGTCGGCGCGTTCCTCGATCATGCGCCGAACGATCAGCCGTGGATGCTCTTCGTGGGCTACATGGATCCGCACGACCCCTACTTCGCTCACCCGTACGACGGCGCCGCGTACGGCCGCGCCGCGCACCCGAATCCCTCGCCGGACGAGGCCGCGCACCTCACGGGGCTCTACGACGGTGAGATCACCTACTGGGACGAGCACTTCGGCGAGCTCCTCCGTGACCTGCGGCGCCGCGGTCTCTACGACTCGACGACGATCGTCGTCACTGCCGACCACGGTGAGGAGCTCTGCGAGCACGGCGGCTTCTGGCACGGCACCACGCTCTACGACGAGCAGGTCCACGTGCCGCTCTTCGTGCATCTTCCCGAAGGCCGGCGCGCTGGAACGACGGTGCGCCACTGGGTGCAGAGCGTCGACATCCTCCCGACGCTGCTTCGCGAGGCGCGCCTCGAGGTGCCCGCGGGTGTGCAGGGCGGCGACCTCTTCGAGGGCAGCGATCACCTCTTCGCAGAGGAGAGCCACGAGGGAAACATCCTCACGGCCGTGCGCGAGCGCCGCGGGACCGACGAGGTGAAGCTCATCACGGCGAACCCAGGCAACCCACGCCACCTGCCGGAGACCGAGCTGTTCCGCGTCGACCTCGATCGAGCGGAGCTGCACGACCTCTCGGCCACCGAGTCGCCGCTGCTCGAGAGCATGGAGGTGGCGACGGCCGCCGCGCGCGTGCGCGCTGCGGAAGGAGCCGTGGAGGGACAGCAGGTCGAGCTCGACGCAGCGAGCCGCCACCAGCTCTGCGAGCTCGGGTACCTCAGCGGCGCGGAGTGCGAGCGCTGAGCTTGCGCTGACTTGCGCCTCCGTCCGATCTCGGGCAGCCCACCCCCTCCGTGAGGCTCCGCTCGACCACGCTCCTGCTCTTCATGGCCACGCTCGTGAGCCACGCGTCCGCGCAGGGGCTCGACCCGCGCGTCAACGTCCGAACCGTCGCTCGGGTGATCGCATCGGCGGGCGTCCACGGGCACTTCCTCGACCCGATCTGCAGCGGCGACGTGGCCTTCGAGGTCGCCGACAGCGGGCTCTACACGTACGCGCTCGTTCGCGCGGCTCGCGGGCGCGATCGGCCGATGGTCGTGGACGCGGGTGGGCTGCTCGCGCCGAACGGAGTGCTCCGCTTCGCCGCCGAGCACGAGGCGCCCCTGCTCGCCGAGATGGTCAGCGCGCTCGGCTATCGCGCGCTCGCGCTCGGCCAGAGCGAGCTCGGCGCGCCGCGTGGGAGCCTGCTGCCCGTTCTGCGCGCGCTGCGGCTGCGGGGCGTGCCCGTGATCGCGTCGAACCTTCGCTGTGCGGAGGAGGCGCTACCGCTCTGCGACGTCGTGGTCGACGCGAGCGATGGGATCTCGATGCACGACGTCGGCGGCTCGCGCATGGCCGTCCTCGCGCTGCTCGGCGACGATGCGCTCGGCAGCATCGCGCCCGATCTCGCGGCGGGTCTGACCATCGAGCCCGTGCGCGAGGCGCTCGCGCGCGACGTGCGGGAAGCGCGCTCACGGGGCGCGCTGCTCGTGGTCGCAGTGCTGGATCTCGGCGTCGACGAGGCGCTCGCCCTCGCTGCGGAGCTGCCGGATGACGCGCGGCCCGATCTCGCCCTCCTCGCGGGCGCGGGCGGCACGCTGCTCTTCGCGCGGCCGACGGCCGGTCGGCCGGCCATCGTCGCGCCACCTCTCGGCGACGCGGTCGAAGTGATCGTGCGCGAAGACCCGGAGCTTCGCAGTGACTTCAGCATGAACGCGCAGCCGCTCGCGATGCGTGGGATCTCGGCGGGCGAGCCAGTGCTCGCGCTCGCCGACCAGATCGGCGACTCGTACTGCGACGCCTGGGGCCAGACGCTGGGCGGCGGTCGCCTCGCACGGCCGATCGACGCGCTCGGCCTCGCGACGCTCGCCGCGCAGATCACGCGCGAGCGCGCGCACGCCGACGTGGCCGTGCTCAACCTCAGCGCCGTCGACGGATCCTGGCGGCCGGCGCACGCCGACGCTCTCACCGCCAGCGACGTGTTCGTCGCGCTCCAGTACGACGAGCCGCTCGTCGTGGCCGACGTGAGCCGCGAGTGGATCCAGGCTCTGGCGCGCCGGGCCGAGAGACGCGGTCTCGTGACGCCCGGTCTCGGCTGGGATGGAACGAACGCGCGAGTCCGGGGTCGCACGCTCGTCACCCGCGGCGCGTACCGTGTCGTCACGCTTCGATTCCTCGCCGAGGGCGGCGATGATGCGTTCGCGGGCTTCGATCCCGGAGCGCCGCCGCCCGACTGGCGGCCCGTCGACGAGGCGACTCTGCGATCGGTGGTGCTCGAGGCGCTCGTGCATCGCGATCCGCGCGATCCGCGCGACGCCCGGCTCGCGCCGGCCGACGCCCCGGAGTGGATCTTCACGGGCGGGCTCGATGGGGCTTTCGCGGGCTCGTCGATCTCGAACCCCGCGGCCTACGACACCTCGCTGCTCAATCGCGCGAGCACGCTCACCCTGGGCATCGAGGTCAACCTCGGGGCGAACGCCATCGCGCCCGACTGGAGCTGGGAGACGACGTTCGTCGGTCGATATCGCACGCAGTGGACACCGAGCACCGCGCCGGCCGTCGCGGGCGCGTTCACCGAGGCCGTCGACCAGCTGCAGCTACGCTCCACGGCGAGCTGGCGCGGGATCCGCGGGCTGGCCCACTCGGAGGAGTGGTACGTGCCCGACCCGTTCGTCGAGGGCTTCGTCGAGACGGAGCTGACACAGCCAGCCACGCGGAACTTTCACTGGTTCCTCGTGCGTCCGCTCGTGGGCCTCCGCTTCACCATCACCCCGGAGCTGGAGATCAAGCTCGACACGGGCTTCCAGATGCAGGCGCTCGACACGAGCACTTCAGCCGAAGGCGGCGTGGGCGCCGTCGTCCTGCTCCGGCCGTGGGATCTCGTCCGGAACGGCATGCAGCACACGACCGTGAGCACCACGCTGGACTTCTTCATCTCCGATCCCGGAGACAGGAACTTCTGGCAGCTCCGAGGACAGCTCGACGCGACGATCGATCTCGCGGGCCCTCTCGCTCTGAACTTTGGCGTGCGCCTCTACCTCCAGCAGGATCGGGGTCAGGAGCTGGGCGCGGCGATCGACGCGACGGCGGGCCTTCGCGTCTCCGGGCTCTCGAGGCTGGTCGGGCCCTGAACGAGACAGGAGCGCTTCCGGAGGCCGTGGTAAGGCAAGGTCGATGACCTCCTTCGAGCTCGCCGATCTCACCTATCAGGACGTTCGCGAGATCCTCGCGCGCCCCACGGTCGCGCTGCTGCCCACCGGCGCCACGGAAGCACACGGGCCGCACCTGCCGCTCTCGACCGACGTCGTCATCTCTCGCGAGGGCGCGCTCAGGGCGGCGGGGCTGCTGCGCGGCGAAGGGCTCTCCGCGCTGGTGCTCCCTCCGCTCGCGTATGCGGTGACCGAGTACGCGGCCGAGTTCCCCGGCACGATCTCGCTGCCTCTCGAGACGGCGACGGCGCTCGTTCGCGACGTGATCCTCGGTGCCGTCCGCACCGGCTTCCTCGGCGTCGTCCTCTGCAACGCGCACCTCGAGCCGGACAACCTCGCTGCGCTGCGCGGCGGGATGGACGCGGCGATCGCAGGCGGTGCGCGCGCTCTGTTTCCGGACGTCACGCGCAAGCCTCACGCGCTCCGGCTCGGGGAAGAGTTCAGGAGCGGCGCGTGCCACGCGGGCAGCTACGAGACGAGCCTCGTCCTCGCCGCATCGCCCAGTCTGGTGCGTCGCGCTCGAGCGGCGAGCCTCGCGGCGAACCCGAGCTCGCTCTCTCGCGCCATCAAGGAGGGCAAGAAGACCTTCCTCGAAGCCGGCGGTCCGCTCGCGTACTTCGGCGCGCCTGCGGCGGCGAGCGTCGAGGAGGGTGAGGCGCTCTACGAGGAGCTCGCCGACATCTTCGCAGGCGCAGCGCGCGAGCTCGCTCGGGCTTGATCTACGCGCCAGGCGTCAGCAGGGCTTGGGCATCGGACCGAGCAGGTCGAGCGTGACCTCCGCGCCATCGAGGGTCGTCCGGAGCGCGACCACGCCGCCCGACTCCACCACCGCTGCGCTCACCCGACCGTCGAGCAGCGCCTTCGCGATCACGCACTTCTGACGCGCGTCCACCGTGCGCCGCGCGAGCGCGACGAGGGGGGAGCGCGCCGCTCCGCGGACGGGGCGCGGCGAGAGCGGGATGGCCGACACGAGCTCGACGACGCACTCGGCGAAGTCATCTCCCGTGAGCTCGGCGAGCGTCGTCGCGATGGGCGCGAAGAAGCGCTGCTCGAGCTCGAGCAGGCTCAGGGCGTCCCCCTGAGCGGGCAGCGCTGCGGCCAGCCCGCCGAGCTCGGAGAGCGCACGGCGCTCGAGCGCCACGTCGAGGAACGCGGGCCCCGGGGGACGATCGCCGATCGCGAACGACGTGCGGAACGCGTGCCGCGTCCACGCGAGATCGTCGGCGTGACCGAGCAGCGCGACGACGAGCCGTCCCAGATCTCCGACCTGTCCTTCGCCGGGCGTGTGGGTCACCACAGGGCCTCGCCGCGCGCCGCCGCGATCGGGCGGATCGAGCAGGACGTCCAGGAGGCGCAGCGCCTCGCGCGGCACCCAGGCGTGCTCGGCGTCTTCGGTCGTGCTCGCGTGCAGAGCACGAAGGCGCGTGTCTCCGGGCGCGACGATCCGTTCGAGCGCGAGCCGCGTGATCGCGAGGACGCTCTGCAGCGAGACGTCGTGGACGTGTCGTGAGAACCCGCTGCCGCCCGGCGTGCGATCGAAGAACGCGATCGTGCGCTTCTGCTCGACGTCCACCAGCGCCACGTCGAGCAGTCCGTGCGCGCCGCGGAGGATGCAGGGCAGCATCGCCCGGATCGCGACGAGCAGCGTGGACTCGGCGGCCGCTTCGAGCCGGACGTCCTCGCGCAGCGGAAGTCGAACGAGCGTGACCTCGGTCGTGTAGGCGGCGATCACGGGCCGCTCGAAGGCGCGCCGATCGAGAAGCGTGGACCCGGGGCCATAGCGTCGGATCGCATCGAGAGACTCCGTCACGTTCGCGCGAACGAGCGCGACGGGCACCGTGACGCCACCGAGCGAGCGGCTCGTCCAGTCTATCGCGGCGGCGCTCTCGATCGTCACCTCGCGATCGGGAGCGGTGCGCGACGTGGGCTGGCCGTGGGTCGCCCGCAGTGCCCGCGGCTCACCGGGGCGCGCGGCATGCACCACGTAGCGCCCGCGCTCGGCCAGGAGGATCGCCTCGGGAGGGACCACGGCCGGCGCGACCGCGCCGTCGAGCTCGAGGAGCAGCTCGCCCGTTCCTTCGTCCGTCACCCGCACGCGCGCGCTCGACTCTCCGACGCAGCTCTCCGCGATGGGCTCGCCGATCGCGGCCTCGCTGACCGAGCGGACGAGGGCCGTTCCCACCACGTCGTCGGCGCGCACGTCGAAGTCGAAGCGCTCGCGGCGCGCGATCCGTCCCGCCGACGTGAGCCGCGCGAGCGACTCGTCGACGAAGCTCGCGCCGAAGCGCGCGCGCAGCGCCGAGACCTTCTGTTCGCGTCCGAGCGCGCGGTCGAAGTGGCGCTGCCGGATGACCTCCGGCTCCGAGAGCGCCACGAAGCGCGGTAGCGAGTGGACCAGCGCGCGGTTCGGCGCATCGGCCGCCTCCTCGTGGAGCACGGTCTCCTCCTCGGACGGAGGCGCCAGCACGACGAGGACCTCGGCCCGCGACGTCTTCGTCGCGCGCGCGCCAGCGTGGGCGAGCCGCATCGACTCGAGGAGGACGTCGGGGTGATGGCCTTCGATCACGACGACGCTCGCGTCGAGCGGATCCGAGACGCTGCCCCGGACGTCGGAGAGGTCGATCGCCGCGCGAGAGATCCCGCGCTCACGGTCGCCCGCCATCCGCAGGTGCCAGGGAAGACCCGCTCGCGCAGCGGCGCGGAGCACGTCCGCGATCGGGAGCGTGAGCCCTGTCGCGTCGACGAGATCTCGTCGGGAGAGCAGCGCTCGCGCGGGCCTCGGCGCGCCGTCCTCGTCGAAGAGACGGAGCGGAACGGCGAGGAGGTGACGTGCCCACTCCAGCGCGCTCGCGTTCACGGGTCCGACCGTGGCGAGGACGAGCGCGGGGTAAGGCGCGTCGTGCAGCGTGTCCACGAGCGACCAGAGCCGGCGCACGGCCATGTGGAGGTGCATCTCCGGAACGCCCACGAACGCATCGAGGTCGTCGACCACGACGAGGCCGAGCCTCCGGAAGAACGGATCCGTTCGCGCGTCGGAGAGCACGTCCGACTCGAGCGCGACGAGATCGGCCACCACGATGCTCGGCGTCCGCTCGGCGACGAGCGCGCGGCCGAGGTCGTCGCCCGCGACCGCGACCTGCGTGCTCCATCGCGCCGAGGAGTGCCCGAGCGCGTCACGCAGGCGATCGGCGTACGCGCGCGCGCCGGCGCGGGTCCGAACGATCACCAGGCTGGTCGCCCCGCGGTCGAAGAGCACGTGCAAGCAGGCGAGCATCGTCAGCGTCGTCCGGCCGGCTCCCTCCGGCAGCGCGACGAGCGCGTGCGGCGTTCCCTCGCCGCGGGAGAAGGGAGCGGCCTGCTTCTCTTCCCGCAGGCTGGGCGCCGCCTCGCGCTCGCGCGCACGCTCGGTGCGGAACGTCGCGGCCAGGTGCGAGAGCACGGCGTGCTGATGCGTGTAGAGCGTCTCCTCGCCCGTGAGGAGCGGAAGCACCTCGCGCGCGAGCGTCGCGAGATCCGCGGGCGGCGTGACGGCCTTGGGCTCACGCGCCTCTTCCGTCACGAGGCTCGAGGGTACGAGCGTGCGCCCCTCGTCCGCGAGCGCCGCCGCCACGCGCACGAACGCGGTCTCTCCGGCCTCCGGGGCGGCGAGCGGCGTCTCCTTCTTCTCGTTCGCGTCGGCCTTCGGAGCGGGAGGTCGTCCGGTCAGCGTGAAGTGCGCCCCGAGAGCGAGGAGGAAGAGCCCCATCACGACCCACGCGCCCGGAGCGGGCATCGGCCACATGGGCGCCGCGTCGAGAGTCACGGGCGGCGCAGCGCTCGCTGGCTCGACGGCAGCGCCGGCACCGCACGTCATCGCTGGGAGGGTCTCGACGGTCGACGTCGCCAGCAGATAGCCGACCATCGCGTGGCCGAGCGTCATCGCCGTGAGGAGCCCCACCGCCCATCGGCGGAAGCGCGCGTCTGCCCGACGCGCCGTCGTCGCTCCGACGAGGCGATGGTGGAAAGGCAGATCGCGCTCGCGCGTGTCCCACGCGATCGGGCCTTCCTCGGTCCGTTCGACGAAGCGGCCCAGGAGCGCGCGCACGAGCAGGACCACCGCTGTCCAGAGCGCCGCGTGCAGGACGAGCGCGGCCGCAGGGTGATCGACGAGCGGGTGCAGCGGGCGCGCCCAGGTCTGCCCGAGGAGCCGCCACTCGAAGAACGACGAGCGCCGCCAGTCGGCCGCGGGGAACGAGCTCGGTCGGACGAGCGAGCCGAAGAGCAGCGGATCGATCAGTCGCGCGAGGAGGTAGAGGCCGACCGCGGTCAGGCCGGAGAACGCCCATGCGGGGCCGGGGCTCGCGGTCCCCTCGCCCGCGGGCACGCGCGACATGAGCCGCCGGAGGAAGGCGACCACCAGCAGGGCGACCGCGACCGCGATCATGCCGACGAAGACGCCGAGCCCTCCGGCGTGAAGCCCGAGCCCGGCCAGCTCGCAGAGGAGCTGCTCGCGAAGCGCGCCCATCAGGAGGCGCCCCCGCGATCGTCTCGCGCGCTCGCGAGCGAGCGCACGTCGCCGAGGGGAATCCCTGCCCTCACGACGACGAAGTACGCTCGATCCGTCTCGGCGCCCCGGACGCACGGGATCGCCTGACGTCCGAGCGCGCCTTCGCGATCGAGCGCGGCGCGCACGCGGTCGAGGGCAGCCTTCGGGATGATCGCCGTGCCCTCGACGAGGTCGACGGCGCCATCGGCTCGCTCACCCGCGAGATCGAGCGCGACGCGCAGCGAGCGCGCATGCCGCCGCACGAACGACGCGATCGTGTCGGCGGTCGCCTCGGCGTCGGGCCCTTCGCCGAACGGGTCCCACTCGGCGATCGGCTTCGCGTGCGATCGCGCGGCCGCGCGCAGCTGATCGAGCGAGGCGAACGGTGGCTCCTCACGCCACCGCGACGCCTTCGAGCGGCCGGCGAGCGCGCCCAGCACGTCGCGGACGCGGGAGGCGCGCGCTTCGGCGGGAAGCCCGCGTACGAGCGAGCGCGCGCTGCTCGCCGCCGTGAGGGACTCGATCAAGGTCCCGCTCGCGCGCCCGAGGAGCGCCGAGAGGTCCTCGCCCGACGCGCCTCGGATCGCTCCGAGCCGCTGCTGGTCGTCGAGGAGCGCGCTCCGGGCCTTCTGCGCTGCGCGATCGATCACGAGCAGGCGCTCCGCGTCGCGGTCCAGCGCCGCGCGCACCGCAAGGAGCGCCTCCACGCGCGCAGTCTGCCTCGCGAGCGAGACGCGGCGCTCGAAGTAGTGGAGCACCGAGCCGCTCGACCCTTCGATGGTCGCTTCGAGGGCGTCCCACATCGCCTTCCAGTGCTCGCTCACCTGGCGGACGGCGCGGGAGAGATCGAGCCCGAGGACGAGCGCCGAGACGATCACCGAGGAGGCGATCGCGGTCAGGAGCGAGTGACGCCCGAGCAGAGGCGCGTACCAGTCCGACGGCGACACCGAGAGCGCGTCGGCGAGCGCAGCGAGCAGCGTGGGCCCGAGCGTCGCGGCGCCCAGAACGAACGCCGTGCCGTAGATGCCCAGCGTGCGGAGGTCCGGCTTCCGACGCGCCGCGTCCAGCAGCTCCGCGTGCGAGCTCGCGAACGCGCTGAAGCTCGGCGCCTTCGGCGGACGGATGGCGTCCCGCGCCGACACGGCTTCTTCGAGCTCGCCGCCGACGGCGCGCCGAAGCTTGTCCACGATCTCCGTCGTCCGGCGGAACGCCTCGGGCGAGGGCTCGGCGAACAGCGAGCGGTCGACGTACGTCCGTACCTTCTCGAGCACCGCGTCGCGCGCTCGCTCGATCTCCGCTCGCTCCCTCGCGATCACGTCGTCGAAGCGCCGGCGCTGCAAGAGGCGCCACGCGTCCTCGATGCCGCGCATCTTCTCGAGCGCGAAGCCCTCGGGGGGATCGGGCTCGGGCACCTCGTCGTCGAGGCTCGGGTCGCCGGTGTCCGGCCCGTAGCGCTCACGCAGCACCTCGGCGGACTCGTGCCAGAGCGGCCGCGCATCGGGCGTCGGCTTCGGGACGTATCGCTCGATGAGCTCCCGGACGAGCGCTTCTGCGTCCTCCGGGCGATCGAGCATCGCGAGCTCCAGCGTTTCGAGCGCGTCGAGATCGGCGAGCTTCGCGTTCTCCACTTTCGCATCGAGCGTGGCGTCGAGGGTCTCGAGGGCGACGAAGTTCTCGGCGTATCGCGCGATGCGCTCGCGCGGGAGCTCCGCGACGGCGCACGCGAAGGTCGCGAGCGGTCGATCCGGCGCCGGCCCGTGGATCAGCGGACCGAGCTCGTCGACCACCGAGCGCGAGAGCGCGAGCAGCATGACGAAGTTTCGCAGCGTCTCGGCCAGCTCGGCCGGGCCGAGCACGGAGAACTCCGCGACGTCCTCGACCAGATAGACCTGAGGCACCGCGCGATCGAGGACCGGCGTCACGCGGACTCGCTCCACGAGCTCTCGCGCAGCGCGTGCGATCTCGGGCCCGTCTGCGTGCGCCCGTGGGTGGGGCATCGCGAGCAGGGGAAGGATCACCAGGTTGCGATCGCTCCGCGTGCGATGGCGCTCGAAGATCGGGCCGAGCTCGTCGAGGAGCCGCGACTCCATGGCCGCGATCGCATCCGAGAGCTTGCTGCGAACGTCTGCCTCCCCGAGGCTCGCGATGACGATCACCACGAGCTCCGTCAGCCCGTCCTCGCCCGGAGCGTCTCTCGCGTGGACCATCCGTTCGTGCGCGAGCATGAGTCGCGCGCGCGCGAGCACGTCCTTCGCGAGGATGTCCGGCGCGGGGATCTCGAGGTCGATCGATACCTCGACACCGCTCGCGAGCGCGTCGTCCGCGCCGCGCTCTCGGAGCTCGCGCTGGGCGCGCTCGGCGACCTCGGCCCCGAGCACGCCGAGCCCGAGGACGATGGCCCTTCGGGTCAAGCCACCAGCTCAGAGCGCCTTGAGGACCGAGACCGCGTCGCGGAGCTCGCGATACTCCGACTCCTCGTCGGGGCTTCGTCGCGGCGCCACTTCCAGCGCGACGAGCCGCTCGCTCCAGGCCTTCTGCCCGAGCGCGAGCTCCGCTCTCACCTCGGCGGCCATTGCGTCGAGGTCTTGCGCCAGCGGCGCGACGACCATCTCGTGGACCGTCGGCTTGTCGACCGCCAGCTTGTTCAGCGCAGCCGCCGCGCTCACGGGCCCGCGCGCGAGGGACAGCGTCGTCCCGCCGGGCAGGGTCAGCGCGAGGATCCCGGCCTCGCTCTTCACGACGCCGCGCGAGATCGCGAGCGCGAGCGTCCCCACGGCACGGCGCGACTCGCGGCTCTGCGCCTCGAGCTCGGCGCGCCGACGCTCCGGATCGAGGTTCGACAGACCCTCCCAGTGCACGTCGATGTGGAGCGGCCATGCCTTCTCGGACTGCGCCTGGAAGCGCTCGTAGCAGGCGCGCATCTCCTCGTTGATGTGCGGGAAGCAATAGATCGGGATCCCGAGGACCGATCGATAGAACACGATCCGATCCGGATCGGGCCAGTCCGCGAGCGTCTGCGCGCTCGTGCCTTCGGTCGCGAGGTCGAACGCCTTGCCGATCGCGCTCCGGGTCAGCGCCGGATGCATCCCCACGAGCAGCATGTCGGCGTGCTTGATCATGCTCTTCGCCTCGGGCGAGAAGCGGGTGAGCGGCTGCGACTTGCTGATCGCGGCGCGGAGCTTTCGGAGCGCGTACTGCTCGACCACGGGGTCGTTCCAGAGCGCGGTCGGTGAGAGCGGTGCGGTCCTCCGGAGCAGCTCCGCCTGCGTCTCGCGCTTCTGGTCACGCTCGAGCTCGCGCTCGGTGTGCAGCTGGTAGTAGCGAGCCTCGAGGGCCAGGGCCTGATCGATCGTCAGCCCGGCGCGGGCCATCGGATCGTCCGACTTCGGATCGCCCAGGATGATCTTTCCCAGCGTTCGCTCCGCGACTTCGATGAGGCCGCGCTCGATGTCGACGACGATCTCCCTCGCCGTCCGGGTCAGAGGTCGTCCACGGTCGTCGAAGCGCGGGCGGAGCGCCGTCTCGACCGCCGCGAGCACATCCTTGGACTCGCTCTCGCTCGAGAGCGACGCGATCTGATCGAGGTAGTACCAGCTCCAGAAACGGGTCTTTCCCGAAGGGTGCTGGAGGACCTCGACGTCGAGCGTGTAGTCGTTCGCCTCGCTCGCGCCGCCGAGCGCGCCCCCGTCGAACTCGAAGCGTCGCGCCTTCTCCTCGAGCTCGATCGAGAGGCGCGACGCGGACGCTTCGATGTTGCGAAAGCTCGCACGGAGAGCGTCGGCGCTCCGACCGAGGGACGCGCGGATCGCGTGCATCGACTTGCGAACCAGGAGCGCGCGAAGCCGTTCGACCTGCTCGTTGAACGTCTGGACCGTCCGCTCTCGCGTGGCCTCGAAGTCCTTGTCGTGCCGGAGAACGATCGCGTCGAAGCCGCCGTGCGTCCGCTTCAGCTCGGCCGCGTAGCTCGTGAGCTCGCTCGAGAAGCGCCCCTCGCGTCCGAGATCGCACTCCTTCTCGAGCCCGGCGATCTGCCGCGTGAGGTCGTCGAGGATGGTCACCGCGAGCGGCCCGCCAGCCTCGCGGAAGTTCGTCAGCACGTAGCGCTGCTCGTAAGGCGAGAGCTCGGGCGAGCCGTCCGGCCCTGCCGTCTTGAAGAACTCGGCGTAGAGCTGCCCGGCGTCGATCTGCGCGACCAGCGTGCTCGCCTTGAGCTCCACGTCGCCGCGCGCCTTCTCGACCTCTCGCGCCAGCGCGCCGATGGTGGCGGCGGGCGTCCAAGTCCCGTCGAGGATGCGGTCCGCCGAGATCTCGCGGATCGAGGTCGCCTTTCCCTTCAGCTCGGTCTCGATCGCCGCGAGCTGCGCCGCGAGCTTGTTCGTGGCCGTCTCCTTCACCTTGAGGATGCGCTTCCAGACGCCGCCCTCACGATCTTCGCTCGCGAGCAGCTCCATGCGCTGCAGGAAAGCCCGGTCGATCCGCGCCGCGCGCTCGTCGGGAGACAGCGTGTCGAGCGTCTCCGGATCGAGCGCGAACTGCTTGAAGCGCTCGCGCTGCGCGTCGGAGACGAGGGACGGATCGTCGAGCAGGAGGTATCGCCGTACGGCCGTCGCGGCGTACCGCCGTGCCGAGTACGCGAGCAGGTCTCGCCGCGGCAGGAGCACGAGCGACGCGCCCAGCGTCCCGTAGAACGCGGTGTAGCCCTCGCTCCCGAGCTCGGGCGGAAAGAGCGCGCGGCTCTCCTTCGTGTAGTTGTCGAAGTCCGCCTGCTGGTCCCCCAGGATGGGACTGAAGATCTGCACGTAGCTCGCATCGGCGAGCGCCTCGCCGACCTCTTCGAGCGAGAAGCTCTGCGGGCGGTCGACGAGATACACGAGGTCGAACGGACGCCGCGTGACCTTCGTGCGCGACTTGTTGCGTGGGTCGTAGTGGAACGTGATGTCCTTCGGTGACCCGGCCGTGTTGGTGTCGAGCTTCATGAGCGTCTCGAGCTCTTTGAGCGCGGCGTACCCGTTCGCGTACACGCCGTCGCGGTTGCGGCCGGCCACCATCTCGAACGCCTCGGGAAGGATGGCGAAGCCGAACACGCGGGCGCGCTTGTCGGCGAGCGCGTCTCTCAGGATGTACGCGAAGGGGAGAAACGCGCCGGACCCGGTCCCTCCTGCCACGGAGAAGTAGACGAACACCTGAACGGGGGCGTCGGCCTTGCGCATGCCCTGTCCGTGATGACGGAGGGCGTCGACGATCTCGCCGAGCCGGCTCGCGAGCGCGCCCACCTCCACCGCGCGGTTGAAGCCGAGCCTGCTCTCGATCCGGATCTGCCCGGCGCCTGCGCCAGACTCTTCGCGGAAGCGGTACCAGGGATGGACCCACTGGGTGAAGTACGGGTCCGCGTCTGCGAAGCCCTCGCCGCGACGCAGCGAGGAGTACTCGACCTTGTCGAAGTCCGAGATGGCCACGGTGCTCTGGATGGCACCTGGGCCTTTCCGGAGACGCGACAGGTCGGCTTCGTTCGTGTCGATCGCGAGAAAGCGGACCAGCCCGTCGAAGCGGACGCCGAAGTCTGCGCGCGCTCTCAGGTGCTGGGCGATGCGCCCGACGGCGCGTCCGCCGGAGCCTCCGAGACCGACGAAGAGCGTGGGCGTGACCTCGCCGGGCAGGATCTCGTTCGACATGGAGCGCACGGTACTCGGTTCGCGCATCGACCGTAAACAAGGCCGGTATCGCGCGGTCTGTTCCCGCGCGCGTGGGGGCGCCATGTCGCGATTCGTGCGGCCGCGCCGCGTCCGCGACCGCGCTCGCATCGATGGTGGTTCTTTTTACGCGGGCGCGACTGTCGCGGCACCGAGCTTGCTCGGTCGTCGGGGACAAGGAGGCGACCCATGACACTGACACGATCCCTCGGCGCGCCGGTGCTCGCGTGCGCTATCTGGCTCTCATCGGGCTGCGGCAGTGCGCCGTTCCCAGTCCGAGCTCAGACCGATGCGGTGGCGTCTGCGCGCGTCGCGCGGGAGCTCGGAGCGGCCAACACGCCAGAGGCGGCCTATCACCTCGCACTCGCGGACGATCAGCTGCGTCAGGCGCAGGAGCTGATCCGCGAGGGGCGCGTCGAGTCGGCCGAGCGCGTCTTCGAGCGCGCGAAGGTGGACGCCGACCTCGCGGCGGCGTTGCAGCGAGAGGCACAGGTCCGCGCGTACGCGGCCTCCACGAGGGCGCAGATCGAAGAGGTCCGCCGCGACGCACACGAAATGGACGGACGGTGAACGTGATGGCAACCAACGAACGGCTGATGGGAATGCTCGGGATCGCGGCTGCGCTGGCGGCCCTGTCGATGGGCTGCGGTCAAGCGGCGATCTCGCCGCAGCTGGCCAACGCGCGCATCGTGATGGACGAAGCACGTCGCGGGTCGGCGGCTCAGCTCGAGCCGGACGAGCTCCTGGTCGCGCAGCGTACGCTCGGCATCGCGGAGGCGGAGGACAACGGCTCTCCACGAGAGATGCACTATGCGTACATCGCCGAGCGACAGACGCGCGCGGCCATGGCGGACGCGCGGCGCCGCGAGATCGAGGAGAACATCGCGCACGACGAGACGGCGTACCGCGCGGAGCTCGAGCGCATCGCGCGTGAGCGAGGCTCGATGGTCGCCTCGACGCAGGAGCAGCTCGCCGCGCGTCAGCGGCTCATCGACCAGCAGCAGGCGGCCCTCCAAGAACACGACGCGGCGCTCGCGGCCGAGCAGCAGGCGCGACGCGATGCCGAGGCCAACGCCGCCGCCGCGATGGCGCGCGTCGCGGAGCTCGCGTCCGTGCGTCAGCAGCCGACGGAGACCGTCATCACGCTCAGCGGCGAGGTGCTCTTCGAGAGCGGACGCGCGACCCTCAGGCCGCAGGCGCGTTCGCGGCTCGCCGCCGTCGCCGCCGTGCTGCGTGCCTCGCCCGATCAGGCGGTCGTGATCGCTGGCCACACGGACTCTCGCGGCTCCGACGCTCGCAACATGCGCCTCTCGCAGGACCGCGCCGACGCGGTGCGCGACTTTCTCCTCAGCGAGGGCGTCTCGCGTGACTCGATCCGCGCGGAGGGCCGGGGCGAGACCCAGCCCGTGGCGAGCGACGCCTCGGCGGAGGGCCGCGCGAACAACCGCCGCGTCGAGATCATCCTCCATCATGCCTCGACGACAGCCGAGACCTGCGCGCCGGTGACCCCTGGGTCCGGTACGCCGTCGACGTCGAGCACGCCGAGCGGCACGCCGTCGCCGCCGAGCATGCCGTCGCCGCCGAGCATGCCGTCGCCGCCGAGCACACCTCCTCCGCCGTCGACGCGGACCCACACGCCCTGACCACTGACGCGAGCGTGGCGGCTCGACGAAGCCGCGCACCGCCGAGTGTGAGTGAGTGTGACGGCGCCTACATGCACCGATGCCTCCTCACTCTCGGCGGAGCCTTCTGGGGCTCCTGGTCTCCGTGCACGTTCGCACGCACGGCATCGCCCCTCCCCGCCTGGGTGCAGACCCAGGTCTACAGGCTTTTCCAGGGCATTCCGCTTTCCGCGGAGATCCGAGCGGCACTCGGCTTGCGATGGGGCGTCCGACTTTTCGGAGGCCCGCATGTCGTCCCGCTTCGCTCGCTCGCTCTTCATCGCTCTGTGGCTCGTCGTCTCCACCGCGTGTCAGTCGCAGCTGGGCGCACGACGCCAAGGAGAGGACGGCCTCGCCGTGGACCTCGCCGTCTCGACCGCGGAGATCACGAGCGGCTGGACGCGCGAGGGCGACTACCTCGTCTCTCCCGCCAACGAGGAGGAAGCGATCGCGACGCGGGTCGGGATGCTGGTTCACCTGACCGCCGAAGACGGCACGATGCCTCGTTTCGAGGCGCGCGCGACCGAGCTGGGCGAGCCGTCCGGCGAGTGGATCCCTGTCGCGACCACCTGGGCCGAAGGCAACCAGCAGGTCGCCGTGGCCGAGCTCGGACGGACCTCCACCGGCGCGCAGCTGCGCATCCCGGTCGACTCCGTCGATCAAATCGCGGGACTGCTCTGGAACGCGAGCGTCCCCGAGGAGGCGCTCGGTGACGACGTTCCTCCTCCGCCGACCGATGTGACGACGCAGGAGCTCACGTCGAGCCTGACCGGCCTCGGCATCGTGACGCGCGCAGTCTGGGGCGCGGCTGCGACCCGCTGCACCACGCGCGACTCGAGCTATCGCCGCATGGCCATCCACTACACGATGACGCCCTCGGTCAACCCCGAGGCGCACGTTCGCGGCGTCCAGCGCTATCACATGGACACGCGCGGCTGGTGTGACGTCGGCTACCACTTCCTCGTCGGCATCGACGGCCGCATCTTCGAGGGCCGCCCGATCGGTCTCCTCGGCGCGCACGTCGCGGGCAACAACACGGGGAACATCGGCGTCTCCTTCGTCGGCTGCTTCCACTCGACGAGCTGCTCGGGCATGGGCCCGACGACACCGCCCGACGCGATGCTCCAGGGCGGCGGCCGTCTGCTCGGCACGCTCTCGCGCGTGTACGGCATCAACCTCGACCGCAGCGTCGTGAAGGGGCACCGCGAGCACGCTGGCGCGAGCACCGACTGTCCCGGCGACTACCTCTTCGCGCGCATCGACCAGCTGCTCTCGATCGGGCGGGCGGCGAGCCTCGGTGACCCGGCGTCGATGCCTCCGACGCCCACGCCGACCCCGACGCCGACGCCGACCCCGACGTCCTGCGGAGAGGTCACGACCTGCGGCATGTGCGAAGCGAGCAGCGGCTGCGGCTTCTGCGCTTCCCGCGGCGCATGTCTCGCGAGCAGCGATTCCTGTTCCTTCGCTGGCGACGTCGGCAGCACCGCTTGCTCCGACGCCCTCTGGCCCTGCGCCACCGCAGCCTGCTGGAACCCGACGGCCGCGTTCAACGCATGCGGAAGCTGGTCGATCGACGAGAATTTCACGAGCGGTCGCTTCTCGGTGCATCGGTACTGGGCGCACCTCTATCCGGGCGGTGCCACGACGCTGCGCCTCGAGCGGACGGCCGGCGCTCTCACCCCCGCGATCCTCGTCTCGGACCGCGCGGGTCGCCTCGCCTACGGCGGCGACGTCGCTGCGCTGCACCCCGACGTGCGCGTCGTCTCCGCCACGACGGGCCGCAGCGACGCGTTCGCGAGCGTGACGCTCGAAGCCAGCCGCGACCTCGACGTGTACGTCTACGTCACCGGCTGGAACATCCTGGACGGCGCGTTCCGCGGCAGCCTCTCGACGACCGCGCACTACCGCTTCACCGCGAGCGAGGACTGCACGACGACGACGACGCCCCCCGTGGCGACGAGCTCGGTCTATGGCGGCCTCACGCAGAGCGGCTCCGAGATCCCGCGCGCCGGTCTCGCGAACGCCACGCTGCGCTCGACCCTCGGTGTCTCGACCGAGCCGTACGGCAGCGTCGTGACCTACCGCTCGGAGAGCTGGGTGTCGGGTCGTGTCAGCTGGTTCGGCGGTCCGAGCGACACCGGCGTCACCACGACGGAGACCGGCGCGGTCAGCGGCGAGCGCCTGCGCTCTCTCGCGAGCCCGGAGCACGCGGACCGCGCGACGATCGACTCGCGCCCCGCGGACTACTACTTCATCGCGATGCGGTGGAGCTACACGCCCAACAGCACGACCTGGTGGCGAAACGCGCGCCTCGTCGTCACGAACCCGAGCACCGGCGCGCAGGTCGTGGTGCGGCCCGTGGACTGGGGCCCCAACACGAGCACCGGCCGCACGATGGACCTCTCGCAGCAGACGCTGACCGACCTCGGCCTCACGACCGACGGGACCGCGCTGGTCGCCTTCGCGCCGCCGGGCACCGCGCTCGGCCCCGTGGCGCCGTAGCTCACGACGCGCGCACGCCTGACGCGCCGCCCCGGCGAGCGCGTCGCGGCGCTCGAGGTGCTATCCCGCGCGGCATGCGCTCACCGGTCGATCTCGCTGCGCTCGAGCCCGTGCTCCGCATCGCGAAAGAGGCGGGCGCCCGACTGCTCGAGGGCTTTCACGGGACCTCGCTCGTCTCGCACAAGGGCGAGATCGACCTGGTCACCGAGCACGATCTCGCGAGCGAGGCGATCATCCGCGCGCGCATGAGCGCTGCGTTCCCGTCGCACGGGCTCGTCGCGGAAGAAGGCGGCGGCGACCGAGACAACGAGCTCGTCTGGTATGCCGACCCGCTCGACGGGACGACGAACCTCTCGCACGGACACTTCTTCTTCTCGGTCTCGATCGGTCTCGCAGAGAACGGCGTGCCCGTCGCAGGCGTCGTCCACGCCCCGGCGCTCGACGCCAGCTGGGTCGGCGCGGTCGGGCACGGCGCCTACCGCATCCGGCGCGGCGTGCGCTCGCCCATGCGCGTCTCGGGGGCGGAGACGCTCTCGCGCTCGCTCGTCGCCACCGGCTTCCCGTACGACCGTCGAACGAGCGACGAGAACAACGTGCGCGAGATGTCTCGCATCGTCCTCCGCGTGCAAGGCATCCGGCGCTGCGGCTCGGCAGCGCTCGACCTCGCGCTCGTCGCCGACGGAACGTACGACGGCTACTGGGAGCAAAAGCTCGCGCCGTGGGACATGTGCGCCGGAGCCGCGCTCGTCCTCGCCGCTGGCGGACGCCTGACCGACTACGAGGGTCGAGACGTGCGGCTCGGGGAAGGCCGAGCCGTCGCGACGAACGGCCTCGTCCACGACGAGCTGATGGGAGAGCTCCGAGCGGCGCGTCTCGGAGCTACGCCATCACGTTGAGCGCGATCGCGATCACCGCTGGCAGGGCCTGGACGAACAGGATGCTCTTGCCGACGGTCGAGCCCCCGTAGAGCCCGACGATCAGCACGAACGTGAGCAGCACGAGGCTCGTCGTCTGCTCCCCGAGGATCGCGGACCAGATCAGGAACGCACCGAGCACGCCGTTGTAGACGCCCTGGTTCGCCGCGAGGACCTTCGACTTCTCCGCGTCGGCGAGCGTCTGACGAAAGGTCTTGAGGCCTCGAGGTGTCGTCCAGAGAAAGGTCTCGAGGACCATGAACCCGATGTGGAGGAGGCCGACGAGAGCGGTGACGAGGGCGGCGAGGATGCTCAGCATGCGGCGCATTGTCGGCGTCACGGCGGCGGAGCGCCAGAGGCCTGTCGCGAGGCATGAGACTGCGTCGCCGCGTCACCCCTACGCAGGCTCACCCCACCACGACGCGATCTCTTCCCTCCGACTTCGCGCGGTAGAGCGCGGTGTCGGCCGCCTTGGAGAGCGTGCGTCCGTCGTCGACGCCTTTGCTCGCGTCGTACGCGGCGACGCCGATGCTCACCGTGCACGAGAGGCTGTCGTTTCCGGCCGCATGCACGACGGCGTGGAAGCTCCGACGGAGACGCTCCGCCGCAACGCGCGCCTCGACGGGCCCCGTGTGCGGCATGAGGATCGCGAACTCCTCGCCACCGAACCGTGCTGCGAAGTCGGTCTCACGCACGCCGACGCCGAGGGCCTGTCCGAGCGCGCGCAGCACGGTGTCCCCCACGTCGTGGCCAAACCGATCGTTGACGCCCTTGAAGTGATCGACGTCGACCATCGCCAGCGAGAGCGGAGAGCCGTAGCGCTTCGCGCGCGCGACCTCGACGATCAGCAGCTCGTCGAACCGGCGGCGGTTCGGGAGGCCGGTCAGCGCATCCGTGTCGGCGATCTCGCCCAGGCGCTCGTTGGCGGCTCGGAGCGCGAGCGTCAGCTGGCAGATGCGCAGGTGCACGCGCACGCGCGCGAGCAGCTCTCGCGCGTGGAACGGCTTGGTCACGTAGTCGGTGGCGCCGAGATCGAGGAGGTCCGCCTTCTGGTCGGCGTCGTTGTCCGCGGTCAGCATGATGACGGGCACGTCTTCGAGGTCGGGTCGCGACCGCCGCAGCGCCAGGAACTTCCGCCCGTCGGCGAGCGGCATCTCCAGATCACAGAGGACCAGGTCAGGCTTGGCCTCGACGAGCATGCGGAAGCCGGAGAGGCCGTCCGTCGCCTCGAGCACCGACAGGTCGCCTTCCGTGAGCAGGAGGTTCCGCGTGGTGCCGCGGATCGAAGGGCTGTCGTCGATGACCAGCACCGTGCTCGTCGCTGTCACGGGCGTAGGCTTTCGGAGTCTCTTCGGACGGTCAAGGGCGGAAGTGCGAAAGCGCCGTACTCGACGGCCCGTCGCGGCGCGTTCGGCGCGCCCTAACGGCTCCACCTCAGCGTCTCGGCGACGCCGGGGATGACGAGCTGCTGGTTCAGACCCTCGGGGTTCGAGATGAAGATGCCGCCGCGCGTCGAGTAGAACGCGAGCATCCGGCAGTCCGGCGAGAACGCCGGGTCCTTGTTGACGCCCTGGCCCTGCGTGATTCGCGTGTACTGCTGGGTGTCGATGTTCACGGTGAACACGTCGAGGCCCGCCGAGCGGCCGGTGAACGCGAGCAGGTGCTGACCATGATCGGGGCACCACGCGGGCGTCTGGTTGTAGCTGCCGCGGAAGGTGAGACGTCGGACGCCGCCGCCCGTGGAATTCATCGCGAAGATCTGGGGCGTGCCGTGCCGGTTGCTCACGAACGCGATGAGGCCACCCGGGCCGCCGCACGTCGGCGACACGTCGATGCCGGGGTTGTTGGTCAGGCGTACGACGTCGGTGTTGTCGAGCGCCGAGCTGTAGATCTCGCTGTTGCCGTCGCGCGTGCTCGTGAAGTACGCGCGCCCGCCGCAGATGGAGAGGCCCATGTTGATGCTCTCGGGCGCGTCGATGATCGCCGTCTCGGGCGGATCGAGGTTGGCGCGCGTGATGAACATCCCCGTGTCCGTGAGGATCGAGTACCAGAGCCCGCCGGGGCCGAACGCCGGGAGCATCGCGACGCCGCGGCCGCTCGAGATGCGGCCGACGCTGTGGCCGTCGAAGCTGGCGATGTAGACGTCCTTGCGACCCTCGCGCACGCGGCGAGCGAAGGCGATGCGCGTCCCGAACGCGCCGGCGCGGCCCGTCAGGATCGCCATCACCTCGTTCGCGAAGTCGTGCATGAAGTTGCGGAGCTCACCCACACCGCCCGCGTAGGTGCGAACGAGCGTCGCGGTCTCTCCGTGGCTGAGCTCGTAGAGGCGCATCTCGACGCGGATCTGGCCGCCAGTGCGCTCGATACGACCCTTGATGACTCCCTGCGCGCCGACGGTCTGCCAGCTCGACGTCGAGATGCCGAGCCCTTCGGCGGCCGGGTCGGCGGTGAAGCCGCGCGGGTCCAGCACGTCGAAGAGCGACACGAGCCGGAAGTCCGTGCGGAGGACGTCGGCGCCTTCTGCGCCGAGCGCCACATCGCCGAGGACGTTGGGGACGGCGATACGGTAGAGCGCGCGCTCTGGCGCGTCGACGTCGATGACCACCGTGGACGGGGGAAGCTCCTCGCCGGGCGCCGTGGCCACGTCGGGCGGCGCGGCCTCGAGCGTGGAGCCACTCTCCGTCGGCCCGGTCGGCACGTCCTGGGACCGTGCTTGCTGGCCGAGCGGCGGAAGCGCGATCGCGAGCGCCGTGAGCGTGAGCCCGAGCGCGATGAGGGGAGTCGGGATGCGGTACGACATGGCTTCTCGGCGTAGACGGAACACAGGCGCTCGCGCTTCAGACGAAGGAGTGCGCCAGGGCCGCGAGCCTGCCACGGCCGATCCCGAACGCAAAAGGTTCACTTTCTAGAGCGCTCGTTCCGCCCCGCCGCGGAACGGCAGTGCCCTCAGCGATGCGCGTCGCGGCCGTTGAACCGGAAGTGGCGCAGCTGTCCCAGGTACTGCGCCGCGACCTCTTCTGGAGGGGGCGGGATGTTCGGGCTGCTCGCGACCAGACGCGTCATCTGCGCGCTGACCGACTCGTCGAAGTCCGGGTCCCCGCTCGATCGCTCGATCCGCCAGGCGCCCATCGTCGTGTCGTCGTGGATCTCGACGGACACCGTCGCAGAGAGACCATGGAGCTGAGCGTCCGAGATCGTCGTCGGCACCGACCAGCCGCGCCGGAAGAACGCAGCCAGCCGCCCGGCGTAGAGATCGCCCTCGGTCGCCGTCCGATCGCCGCCCTCGACTCCGTCGGGATCCCCCTCGCGAAGACGTGCTTCCTCTCGCTCGGCGAAGATCTGGGAGTCCTGCGTGAGCCGCTGCATCGCATCGTCGATGGACTCGCGCTGCCGCACGTGATCAGGGGGCGGTGCGGCCGGCGGCGGGTGCGGATCGAGAGAGGGCGCGTGGCGCGGGTCCGGCGTGTCGGTGCGGAGGATCGGCACCTGACGATCAGGAAGATGGTGCGGGTCGAGGATCTCGCCGAGCTGGATGAACCGAGCCTGCACGACGTTCTCGATCGGCGGCGGCGCCTCGATCTCCGGCGCGCCGAGCGAGATCCCAATGGCCGCGAAGATCGCGACGATCCCCGTCGCCACCAGCGGGATCGCGACGTGGACCCCCGCGGTGATCGCGGTGCCGACGGCGAGCTGGCGCGGCTCGATCCGGTTCTGATCGAAGAGCGAGCGCGGCCTGTGATCGTCGGCGTCGAGGTACATCGGCGGGTCTGCTGATCTCTCTGACCTTGGATCGAGGAGCGGGTTGGGTCAGGGGGTGGGCGCGGGGGTCGTGGGGGCGGCGCCGCTCGGCGTGGGGACGCTGCCCGAGCCCAGTGGATCGGTGACGAGGCCGAGCTGTTCGACGCCGGCGCGTCGCACGACGGCGAGCACGCGCACGACGACACCGTAGGGCACGTTCTCGTCCGCCTGTACGAAGAGCTCGTGCTCCTCGGCGAGCCGCGCGTTGTGGCTCAGGACTTCCTCGAGCCGCTCGAAGGGTACGGGGTCCTCGCCGACGAAGATCTGCTGGTCCCGGTCGATGGACAGGAGGATGCGCTGCTCGTCGACCGCGAGCCGCGGCGCGTCGGCCTGCGGAAGATCGATCGTGACGCCGGCCGTCATCATCGGCGCGGCGACCATGAAGATGATGAGCAGCACCAGCATGACGTCCACGAGCGGCGTCACGTTGATCTCGCTCATCGGCGCTCGGTGACCGCCACCCCCGCTGCTCATCGCCATGGGCTCACCTCAGGAAGTGACGCTTGACGATGTTGAGGAGGTCCGACGCGAAGGCGTCCGTCTCCGACTCGAGCACGCGGATCCGGCGCACGAAGTAATTGTAGGCCATGACCGCGGGGATCGCGGCCAGGAGGCCGACGGCCGTCGCGATGAGCGCCTCGGCGATGCCCGGCGCGACGACGTCGAGCGTCGCGCCGTGCTGCGCGCCGATGGCCAGGAACGAGCTCATGATTCCCCACACCGTGCCGAAGAGGCCGATGAACGGGCCGACCGAGCCGGTCGTGGCGAGCACGGGGAGCTGGTTCTCGAGCGTCGTCATCTCGTTGCCCGTCGCGCGCTTCAGCGCTCGCTCGACCGACTCGAGATCGCCGTGGGACGCGCCCTTCTCGCCTTGCGTGATCTTGGCGAGCTCGACGTAGCCGGCATGGAACACCCGCGCGAGCGGCGAGCCACCGAGCGCTCCGATCTGCGCGTAGATGCTCTCGAGCCGCTCGGGCGTCCAAGTGTTGCCGTCCTGCTTGCTCCAGAACGCGTCGAGGAACTTCGCGCTCTGCCGGGTGGCCTGCTGGATGCGCACGGCCTTGGTTCCGATGATGAACCAACACGCGACGCTCATGCCGGCCAGCGTCAGGAGCGTGAGCTTCACGACGAAGGAGGCGTCGAGGACCAGCTGGATGGGATCGAGCTCGGCCGGCGCCGCGCCGCCAGCCTGCAGCAGCAAGAAATGGACGTGGTTCATGAAGGATCCTTGCCCGCGGGGTTCGCCCTCCCGGGGATCGACCACGGTTGAACCGCGGGGGCAAGATGGCGTCAACTTTTTGGACTGAGGATCCCGTCCCCGCGCCGGCCCTCGCGCGTAGGAGGGAGACGCGCGAGCGGGAGTCGTGCGACCCTCTTGGCCATGCGCCGTGTCGCCTTGCCTCTTGCTCTTCTTCTCCTTCCTTCCTTCGCCTGCGACCCGCCGCCGTCCTCGACGACGGATGCCGCGGTGGACGATGCCGGCTCCGATGCTGGAATCTATCCGGCGGTGACGCCGCGCGAGCCGGGCGTTCGAGCACCGCTCACCGCGGACTGTGCTCCTTTCTATGGGACGGGCCCCGAAGCGACCCGCTGCCTCGTCCCGTGGCCGTCGAGCACGTTCACGCGCGTCGACTCGAGCACTGCGACGGGCCTACGCGTCGTCGCCGACGTCTCGACGGTCAATCCGATGGACAGCGCCGTGCGCCTCTCGACCGCAGACGGCTTCTCGCGGGTGACGAGCCTCGTCGAGGTGTTTCCGGGGCTCCTCGATCCGGCGAGCTTCGGCGGGCCGCGAGGTGGCGTCGTCCGGCTCTTCAACGCGAGCCCGTCCTCTCCGCACTTCGGCGAAGAGCAGCCGCTCCGCATCGAGACGTACGACGAGACCTCGCGCGAGGGCGTGGTGTCCTCCGCGCTCGTGGCCGATCCGCTCGTCGTGCTCGACGCGGAGACCGACTACGTGGCCGTCGTCATGGACGACCTCCGCGCGATGGACGGAAGCGAGCTCTCACCGAACGAGGCGACGCTCGCCGCGCTCGCGCTCGCGCCACCGCGCTCCCAGGTCGCTGCCGACCTCGCGGCCTATCACGCGCCGACGCGCGCGCTCCTCGATCACGTGAGCATCGACGGGGCGCACGTGCTCCGCGTCTGGGACTTCACGACGCGCTCGATCGAGAACGGCACGCGTCCGCTCCTCTCGATGGTCGCCGCCGCGCAGGCCGCCGTGACGAACGGCGATGTCTCGATCGTCTGGGACGTGGTCGAGCATCGCCCCGACGGCCCGGTGGCCACGATCCTCGAGGGGCGCCTCGTCGGGCTTCCGTGGTGGGTCAACGACGTGCACGAGCTGACGACCGACGAGAACGGGATCCCCATGCAGATCGGCACGGGCGAGGCGCCGTTCCGGATCGTCGTGCCGCGCGGGACCGGTAGCTATCGACCGGTGCTCTACGGGCATGGCGCCGCGGGCAACTTCCACGACTCCGCGTTCGACGAGACCCTCGCCGAGCAGAACGTCGCGAAGGTCGGGGTCCAGTTCGACGGCTGGTCGGACGACACCCTGGTCGGCACCGTCGCGCGGCTCGTCGATCTGCTCGAGGGCGCGCACGGCGCGTTCGCGCCGCTGATGCAGTCGACCGCCAACGCGACGGCCATCGACACGGCCCTCGGGGGCATCCTCGCCGACGCGCTCGCTGCGCCGATGCTGAACGGTGAGCCGAACCCGCACGTCGGTCGCATGATCGACTGGTCCTTGCCGACGTGGGTCGGCGGCTCGCTGGGCGGGACGATGGGGCTCGTCATCGCGTCGATGAGCTCCGACATCCAGTTCGCCGTGCTCAACGTTCCGGGCGCGGCCTGGTCGCACTGGGCGTTCCAGTCGACGGTCTTCCGTACGTTCCTCTCCGCGATCCGCACGCGGAACGGCGGCGACGTGAACATCGTCACGCTCCTCGCGATGGCGCAGACGATCTTCGATCCGGCCGACGGCGCGAACTTCGGCGAGCTCGCTCGCGCCGGCGGCGACATCTATCTCATCCAGGAGAGCATGGGCGACCAGGTCCTGCCGAACGCGGGCAACGAGTTCGTCGCCATCGCGACGGGCGCCACGCAGATCGGCGGGAGGCTCTCGGTGATCGGCGACCTTCCGTTCGCGAACAGCATCAGCGGGGCCACCGGCATCACGCAGTTCCGCGTCTCGGACATCGGGCTCTACGAGGTGCATGGGTTCGCCGCGCGGGACACGCCTGCCGGCCGTGCGGCCTTCGACCAGATCCAGCTCTTCCTCAATTCAGCCTGGGCAGGCGCCCCCGTGATCGACGTTCCCGCGGGCTGCCCCGGCATGGTGTGCGACTTCCCGCCCGGTTGACGGTATTCACGCGAAGATGGACACGACGGGATCGCTGATCGCGGATCGTTACGAGCTGCTGGAGGTCCTCGGCCGCGGCGGCATGGCCACCGTGTGGCGTGCGAGCGCGCGCGGCGCGGCCGACTTCGCGGCGACCGTCGCGCTGAAGCGGATGCTGCCGAGCCTCTCCGAGGATCCGCACCTCGTCACGATGTTCGTCGAGGAGGCGAAGATCGCCGCGACGCTCACACACCCGAACGTGACGCGCGTGTTCGACCTCGGCATCGATCCGGACGGATTCTATCTGGTGATGGAGTGGGTCGATGGCCTCGACCTCGCGCGCTTCGTGCGGTCGTACAGCGAGCAACGGGAGCTCCCTCCGTGGTCTCTCGTCGTGCAGGTCGCCATCGATGCGCTCCGCGGGCTCGAGAGCGCTCACTCGCGGCGCGCTGCGGACGGCACGCCCGCGGCCGTGTTTCACCGCGACGTCGATCCCTACAACGTGCTCGTCGGCATCGACGGCATCTCGAAGCTGACCGACTTCGGGCTCGCCTACGCGACCGATCGCGCGCGGCTCACACAGCCCGGGATGCTCAAGGGAAAGCTCGGATACGTCGCGCCGGAGCTGCTCGACGGCGACGGAGGACCGAGCGCCGCGAGCGATCTCTACGGGATGGGCGTGGTGCTCTGGGAGTCGCTCGCCGGAAAGCGCCTGTTCCTCGGCGACAACGACCTCGACACCCTGCGGCGCGTGCAGCAGGCAGAGGTCCCGTCGCTCCGCCTCTTCCGAAGCGACCTGCCGGACCATCTCCTCCGGCTGATCTCTCACGCGCTCGAGCGCGACGTCGCTCACCGCCTCTCGTCCGCGGAGGAGCTCTTCGAGTCGCTCGAGGATCTACTTCTCGACGAAGGGATCCGGCCGAGCACCGGCGTGCTCGGTCGTGCGGTGATCGCGGCGAGGAAGCGCCTCGCGCCGCCCCGCCCGATGAGTCGCGCTGCGATCGCGACCGCGCTCGGCCCGCCCTTGGATCCGCACGGTCTCGAGACGCCGGCCATCCCGCTCCAGCGTCGCAAGTAGCCCCAAGCAGGAGTGCTCGCGAAGCGGCCCGCGGACGGTAGTGCTCGCGAAGCGGCCCGCGGACGGTAGTGCTCGCTGCGAGCGCCGACGGGAGCGGGCCGGCGCAGCGAGCCGATGAGTGCAGGCGCGCCTCAGGGCGCGAGCCGGTTGTCGCCGCACTCGTCGATGTCCGGATCGGCATCGCACACGGGCAGCTGGCAGTGGGCTTCGGCCTCGCAGCCGGCGCCGCCGCAGTGAAGGCAGCAGAGCAGCCCGTCCGCGCACCGCACGTCGCGGCCCTCGTCGCAGACGTCGCCGGCGGGTCGCACGTGGCACTCCGCCGTGTCGACGCAGCCGCGAATGGCGTCGAAGACCTGGGTGGGACCGCACACGCACGCGGGCGCATCGCAGAGTGCGGCGCACGCGACGCCACAGTGCGGCGAGCAGCAGATGCTCTCCGTCCACGTGCCGCCGGTATCCCCGCAGAGGACCTCGGGCGCGATCGGGTCGACCTCCGGGCACAGCGCATCGTCGAAACAGCCCGTGCCCGTGGCGAACGAGCGGCTCGCGCCGCAGTTGCACACAGGCATGCCGACCAGGCACTCCGAGGGCAGCGGGACGCCGCACGCGAAGTGGTGGCACTCCTCGGCGAAGAAGAGCCACTCGCCGCCAGTGCTCGTGCAGAGCGCGGGCTCGCAGGTCGCGTGCGCGGCGACGCACGCTTCCATGCTGTGCGCGGCGAGCCCGCAGTCGGCGCCGACGCACGTGCCGCAGTCGATCATCACGCAGCGCTCGCCGTCCCAGACGTAGTCGTCGAGGCCATCGCAGACGCCGGTCGGACAGACGATGGCCTGCGCGTCGGCGGCGGCGCACGACGCGGGCGGAACACCCGTGTCGGGCAGAGGTCCGACGTCGAGGCAGGCGCACGCGTCGGACACCATCCCATCGGTCGTTGCCGCATCGGCCACGCCGGCATCGCTCTCGTCATCCCGCGTGTGGGAGAGGCACGCGCCGAGAAGAGAAGCGCCGAGCGCGACGATGAGAACGCTGCGTCGATGTGCCATGTCGAGCCTTGCCGATGTCATGCGCGCCGCTCAGCAACGGGTGTGCCGCGTCCCCGAAAGCGCCCCGCAATTCGTAACAGCGCGCGGGTGTGACGTGACTCGCTTGTCACGCATCGCCGCGCGTCGTTCACGTCCGGCCTATCGGGGCCGACCAGAAGCGCCGTGATTTCAACACGCGGCGACGAGGAGGCGCCCAGCCGTATCGCGGCCCGCCGCTTGCTGGGTACGGCTCGTCCCCGGAGGTCTGCTGTGTCCATGTGCGCGAACGACGATGCCGCTTCGATCCTGTCACGCCGGGCGCTCCGCCTGGCGAAGCAGGGCGATCTCCGCAAGGCCGCGCTCGCTCTCCGAGAGCGCGCCGCGATCCTGGACGACGCCGCCTCCTGGGTGATGGCGGGCGCGATGTGGCAGCGGGCGCGGCGCTACGCCGATGCTCTGGCCGCGCTGCGTCACGGCATGTGGCTCCATCAGAAGGCCGGCGCGACCGCGCGTGCGCGGACGGTGGCTCGCATCATCGCACAGATGGACGGCAGCGCGCGGGGCGTGGCGAGCTGAAGCGGGCTGGAGTGCGGGGCCGCCGTCCGGGCTATATCCAGGCATGCCCGTCCTGCTCGGACTCCCGTACTCGCCCTGGACCGAGAAGGCGCGCTGGGCGCTCGACGTCCGCCGCGTCCCTCATGCGTTCGTGCAGGCGCGCTGCTTCTCTCCCTGCTCGCGGCGGTCGGTCAGGTGGGCCGCCTCCTGGCGAACGGGACGCGCCGCTCCTCGTGCTCACGGCCCTCGTGCTCGTCTCCGGCGTCGTCTGTCTCGTGCTCGGCGTGCGCACGTTCGGTGCCCGGGGAACGCGCGTGGGCCGTGTGGTGCTGGACTTCCCCGACCAGGTCCACGGCGTCACGTACGCAATCCGCGAGATCCACGCGAGCGGAGTGCCGGTGCGTACGGTCCACATGGTGAAAATCAGCGTCGACGCGGGAGACGAGCTCGAGGTCCGTGCGGCGATCGACGCCGAGCTCGCTCGGTGACGGCGAACGACGCAGTTCAGCGGCGGGTCGTGCGGACCGCGTGCGGTGTCTTGCCGCTCCACCGCGAGAACGCGCGCTCGAACGCCGCGCGCGAGCTGTAGCCGAGGCGTAGCGCGATGGAGTCGATGGGCTCGTTCCCCTCGCGGAGAAGCTGGGTCGCGCGAACCAGCAGGAACGCCGCGCGTCGTTCCGCGAACGTGGTGGACCCCATCGTGAGCCGACGCTGGAGCGTGCGCGCGCTGATCCCGAGCGCCTCTGCCGTCGTCTCGAGGGTCGCTCCGCCCGCCTGATCTGCGACCCAGAACGCGCGCTCGACGTCCTGCTCGAACGAGGAGACCTGGCTCGATGGCGACAGCAACCGCGGAGCGTGCTCGGCGAGCAGCCCGGCGAGCTCGGGAGACGCGCCCCGAAACGGGAGCGTGAGATCCGCGGCCTTGAACCAGAGCTGGCTCGCGCGTCGGCCCCAGCGTGGCTCCACGCCGAAGAAGCGCGCGTGCTCGCGATCGCTCCGGCGCGGCATCTGGTGCTCCAGCGCGAGCGCGGTGATCGGAGCTCCGGTGCAGTGGCGGACGAGCGCCATCGTCGCCCCGAAGATCGTGTCGACGCCATGCGTGGACCGCAGCGTCGGCATCCGATACTCGATCCCGGCGCCCAGGTCGGACGAGACGCGTCGGATGCCGGTGTTCTGGGCGAACACGTTCATGATCCGGACGAGCGTGTCGAGGGCGGCATCGAGGTGCGTCGCGTGCGCGAGCGCCGGGCCGACCACGCCCATCTGATCGATCGTGAAGCGCGCCCCCGCGTGCAGACCGACCGCGGGATCGCCGGTGAGCGACTCGAGCGCCGCCCAGAGCGAGAGGGTCTCCTCGTACGACAGAGCGCTCGCGCTCTCGAGCTTGGCCAGCGGGATCGACGACGCGCGCGCGACCTCGGCGAGCGGCAGGCCCAGCAAGCGCGGCCACGTCAGTACGAAAGACGAGACGCGGATCGCGTCGGTAGGCGTCGTCCTGGCGCGGTCTCGGGCGGCCACCGCGGGAGCGTAGACGAATCCCGCCTCGCGGAGCGGCTGATGCGCGACCGGCTAGCGCACCGATTCATTTGAATCGCTAGGAATTTGGATTTCCCGACGCTCTCAAATGACTCGGCGCTCAAGCGGGAGCGGTTCGAGGACCCTGAGCGGTCGACGACGCCCGAGCTCGCTCAGGAGTCGGCGGGCAGGAGCGGGACTCCGTGCGCGTCGTCGCGCAGCCGACCGTGCAGCGCAGTGCACGTCGGCTCCGCCGCGTTCGCGAGGTAGAGTGCGCGCCCGCCGTGCCCAGGTTCGCCACGCTTCCGTTCGACGCACAAGCGGCCGAGATCGACGCGCTCGCCCGGACCGGCGCAGATCCGCGCGAGCTCTTGTGCGCGACCGGCGCGCTCCCGGACGCCGAGCCGTTCGGACGGATGCTCGACGCGCTCACCGCGCGCGGACCGATCGAGGGTGGCCTGTGGATCGAGGTCGTCGCGATCTTCGAGTCGCTCTCGGACGCCTCGCTCCAGCACCTCTTCACGCGTACCCCGCGCGAGCCGGCGGGCGTGCTCCTCGCTCGGCTCGCGGAGGACGCGCTGCGGCGCTGGCCCATCGCGCGTCTCTCCGCGCTCGCGTTCCTCGTCCGCTGGACCCGCCGGCGAGCCCCCGTCGCGCTCGCGCGCGTGACGCTCGAGGCAGCGCGTGCGCTCGAGGGCGAACATGCCGACGCGCGCTGGCTCCTCTTCGCGACCGGCACGCGCCTCCGAGAGCTCGAGGCCGATTCGATCCGTGGTCCTCGGGTCCGAGCTGCGATCGGCGCGGCGATCGACGCGCTCGCGCGGGCGCCCAAGTCGATCTCGCAGGCCAACGCGGAGCACCTGCTCGCTGCGCGCGTCTACGCCGATCCGGGGCACTTCTTCTTCGAGCTCCTCCAGAACGCCGAGGACGCAGGCGCGACGCGGTGGTCCGTGTCGATCGAGAGCGATCGCGTCGCGGTGCGGCACGACGGCGCGCCCTTCTCCTTGCTCGATCTCGTGGGCGTCCTCTCGATCGGTCAGACGAACAAGAGCACCGAGCAGATCGGCTTCTTCGGCGTCGGGTTCAAGAGCATCTACGAGATCTGCGAGCGGCCGCGCGTGCACTCCGGTGCGCTCGACTTCGAGATCGCGCACGTGTCGATCCCGCGCGCGCTGGGTGAACGACCCGCTCGCGCCCCGGACGAGACGTGGCTCCTGCTTCCGTACGCGGCAGCGCCGGACCGCGGGGTGCTCCGCGCGCGTGCGCTGGAGATCCCACCGGAGACGCTGCTGACCCTCCGCCACCTGCGCGAGATCGAGGTGCGGAGCGATGGAGCCGACTCGACGCGCTGGCGGCTCGGGCGCGAGGGCGGATGCGACGTGCTGCGGAGCGACGGCGAGGTGCGTCGCGCGCGTACGGCCTCGCGGGACGTGAGCTTCGCCGGGGCGCGCGAGGAGGGTCGCGCGCGGGAGACCACGGTGCGAGTCGCGGTGTCGATCGGGCCTGATGGAGCGCCGATGCCGTGGGCCGGGCCGACGCTCTATGCGTTCTTGCCGACCGCGGAGCGAAGCGGGCTCCGGGCGCTCGTCCACGCGGGCTTCGACGTGACGCTCGATCGCGAGCGGCTCGTGCTCGACTCGGCGTGGAACGTTGCGCTGCTCGGCGCCGCGGGTGCAGCGCTCGCCGAGGTCGTCGTGGCGCTCGGGGCGGAGCGGGCCAACGTGCTGCCTGTGCTCTCGAGCGAGGACGAGCTCGCCGCGTCGATGGCGCCGCTCGCAGCCGCCCTCGTCCTCGGCCTCCGAGATGCGCCATGCCTTCCCGGTGCGGCGGGCGAGCGGCTCGCGCCGGCTCGCGCGCGGCTCATGGCCGCTCCGCTCGCCGACGCGCTCGCGGGCGTCGATCTCGGCGACGGAGACCGCGCGCTGGGAGCGCTCACCACCCGCGAACGAGACGTCGCGAGGATGCTCGGTGCGCGCGCGTTCGATGGAGATGCCCTCGCGGCGTGGCTCTCGACGCGGCTCGTGACCGACGCCGCGCCTCCCGCGTGGCTCGGCGGAGCGGTGCTGGAGGCGCTCGCGAGCGCGTCGGTCGCCGACGAGGCCTTGCGCGCGATGCCCTTGCTGGTCGACGCGCGCGGTGGGCTCGCGCCAGCGCTCGGCGTCTTCGCGGCGCCGGCGCTCTGGGCCGCGCTGTACGTCGACGAGCGCGCGATGATCGCGCCCGATGCGCTCGCACGCGTACC
>JBBSAT010000031.1:0-41010 GCA_038252025.1 Polyangiales bacterium
CCGCGAGCACTTCTGCAGTGATCACGTCCGCCGCGATGGCGCGGTCGGCGAGCAGGCGCCGAAAGAGCGCGTCGTGCGAGGCGGCCATGTCGAGCCGCACTACCACGCTCGCGGCGCGGCCTTCAATGGCGGCGAGCGCGCCTGAGATCTGACCGGGCACGCCGAGGAGACGGCCTCGGCCGCGTGCGCGCCACCCTCGCGAGGCCGTCTCTGGATCGAGGCCTGCGACTCTCCGGGCGCGTCACACGTAGCGAACGGTCGGCGCCTTCCGGTGCGAGCGCGCGTCGTCGAGCAGTGCGACGTACCAGCGCGCCCGGTCGGTCTTTCTCGGGTGGTCCGAGGGCATGCCGGGCCCGTACTCGAACGCCGGTCCGACCGCGCCCTTCGACGGCCCCTCTTCGAGCATCCCGGGGCGCGCGAGGGTCCAGTCGAGATCGGCGCACTCGCCTTCGAGGAACGCGGCGACGAGATCGTTGCCCTCGAGCGTCGCGGTCTCGCGCATCGCCAGCCCGAAGACGGCCTTCGCGCCGCGCTCGAAGAGGCCCGCCTTCTCGCCGTGGAGCTTCACGAACGCGCCCGTCTGCACGATCAGGCGACGCACGCCGTGCGCGCGCATCCCGGCGACCGTGTTGCGAACAGCGTCGGGCATCGGACTGACCTTCGCGCCCTTCGGCGGTCCGGCGAGGCAGACGACGGCGGCGACGCTCTCGCAGGCCCGGGCGACCGTCGCCGGATCGGCGAGGTCGCCGCGCACGATCTCGAGCGCGGGATGCGTCGCCCACGGAAAGGCGTCAGCGGTGATCGCCTCTGGCCGCCGGACCAGCACGCGCACGCGCCGGCCGGCGGCGAGGGCGTGCTCCACGAAGTAGCGGCCGCAGCTTCCGGTGCTGCCGAGAACGAGAACGATCGATGCTTCCGTCATGGTGCCTTCTCCCGGCGCTCCGCGACGCGCGGCGCACCGGACACTCTGCGGCCCGGCCCGCTCGCCGGTAGCGCGGCACGGCTGACGAGACTGGTAGGGCGCGCTTACCGCTCGGCCCAACCACCGGCCTCCAAGCCCGGCTCGAGAGCGGGTCTGGAGCGCCGCGCGCCGGCGGCGATCCGCGAGCAGGTGCTCGGACGGATCGCGGCGGCGCGGGTCGCGACGCCAGCGCGCGCGACCGACGCGGCGGTGCACGACGGAGCTGCCCCAACTCCGTCAGACGTCGCCCGCGGTGGGATCGTCCTCGATGGAGAGGTGCGCCTCGATCGTCTGTTCGAGATAGCGCGCCTCGTCCTGGCTCGTGAGCGACCGGAGGAGGTCCTTCGTGACGCCGCCGATGTCCGCGCAGAGAGCATAGGTGGTGCTCGTGCCGTTCTCGCCGCGGCTCACGCGCTGTCGCACGAAGAGCTGCCGTAGCTCCGACGTGGGGACGACGACGTTGCCGGGCCACGGCAGCGGTCCGTGGCGAACGCTCAACGTCTCGGCGCCCACGGTGATCTCGCTGTGATTGAAGAGCCCGGTCAGCGCGCCGTAGGTGACCAAGCCGCCAGCGGCCACGTGGAGGAGCGGGAACGCGAGCATCAACGCATCGGCGCTCTCGAGGGCCGTCGCGTACCAGAACACGAGGAATCCGTCCCACAAGATCGCGAAGAACAGCAGGAAGATCGTCTGCGCAGAGAACCAGCGACGCCGGAGGGTGAGCGTGCCGGGCGCCGACCGCGCCGCGCGCTCACGATACGCGGGCTCTGTGTGGCCCGGCGCGACGTCCCCCGAGACGGTGCTGGACGCGGGCCTCGGGACGCTGGCGACCGTTCGTCGCTTGCGGCCGCGCTTCGGCTCGAACGGAAACACCTCGGCGCACGAAGCGCATGCGGCGACCAGTCGGTCGATGTTGATACCGGAGGGCGGGATCGCCGCGCCGCACGCAGGGCATTGAAGAGTCATTCCGACCGGATGAGCAAGGGGCGCTCCACCCCCGAGCGGGCCAGAACACAGGCGATCGCGGTCGGACGTGAGACGTCCACGTGGGACCGTTCCACGTGCGGTCGCATCCGCCTGCGCCGCCATCGGCGAATCGCCTACGCTCTCCGCTTCGTTTCGCTCGGCATGCGCGCTGCAACCGGCGCCGGCGCAACGCAACGGAGAGCCCTGATATGAACCCACCGCTCGCACTCACTCTCGCTCTGGTCTTCGCGCTCGGATGCGGCTCGCCCGCGGCGCCGACGCCAGCGCCGGTCGCGCCGCCGTCGGCCCCCGCCGTCGTGGCTGCCGCGCCCGAGACGTCGTCCGGCGTATCGGCACCCGACGCCGTACCGGCGGCTCCGATGACCGAGGTCGACCTGCTGCACGCGGTGCCTGCGCGTGTCGCGGTGTCGAGCGCGTACCACGACGATGCGAGTCAGATCGCGCGCATCGCCGATGGCGACCTCACCACGGCATGGAACTCGCGATCCGGCGATCTCGTCGGAGCTTGGATCGAGGTCGAGCTCCCGGCGGAGGCGAACGTACGCGCGATCGCGATGACGGTCGGCTTCACTCGCACCACCGATCGGAGCGATCTCTTCGTCGGCAACCATCGCGTGTCGCGCGTGCGCCTCTCGCGCGTGGAGGCCGCGGGCGAAGTGGACGTCCTCGGTGAGCACGACCTCGACACGTCCTCCCGCGAGCTCGTGGAGATCCCGGTGAACGAACGGGGCGGCACGCTTCGCATCGAGGTCCTCACGACGGTGCCGGGGACGCACGCCGACTGGCGGGAGATCTGCATCTCGGAGATCCGGGCGCTCGGGACCGCGGCGGGCGCGAGCGAGGGCGCGCTCGTGCCGACGGTGGTGGTGGGCCGGGCCGCGACCGAGGGGTCGACCGCGGGCTCGGAGCAGGACGAGGAGGACGCGGAGGACGCAGAGCTCGCAGCGCTCGACGCGGAGGAGCTCGCACAGGACGCGGACGAAGCCTGCAGCGCGCTGCTCGATCAATGGGAGTCGTACGCGAGCGGCCTCACTCGCTCCATCGACGAGGGGTCGACGAGCGATTGGGAGAGAGACCGGGTGGAGCAGGCCGGGCAGCGTCATCGCGCGCTGTTCGATCACGCCGCGGTGCTGTTCGCGGAGGTATCGCCCGAGGCGGCGAGCGATGCGACGACGCGCGCCGGACGGACCTATTCGTTCTACTCCCAGCGAAGCGAGGACTTCGAGGCGCTCGTCCGGGGCTGCGACGCGTCGATGGCGCGTTACCCGAGCGAGGCCTGTGGGTGGAGCGAGGCGCGCGCGTACGCGCGGCTGCACGAGGTCGTCGGCGACGCGATGAGCGCGACGTTCACCGCCGAGACGATCGTCCAGGATCGACGGGACCTCGATGGCATGCTGCTTCGAGGCGAGGCCCTCGAGCGCGCGCGTGCGTCGCTCGCGGCGATCACGGCGTTCAACCATTGGCTCGAGCACATCCACGCCGAGGACTGGGAGGAGCTCCGGCATCGGCAGCGCGCGACGCTGCTCGCCGGAGACGTCTCGACCGCGTCGATGGGCAGCGCGTGGGACGTGCTCCGCGCCGACGTCGAGCGCGCGGAGACGGCGTGCGGGTCAGCGGGGCGGTGATGCGGCGCGACCGTGCAGCCTGCTCGGGGAGCCGGTGCGGGCGGAGGCGGCGGCTACACCGGCGTCTTTCGTGGCCCGACCGTCAGGCGCGACGATGGCTTCGTCGAGCTCTCGCTCCGTTCGGGACGCCATGAGAAACCGGCGTGAGTCAGTCGTCGGTAGCGGCGCTCTCGGGGAGCTCCGGTACCGTGAGCTCTGCCCACGCGCCCGCATGCAGCCGCACGCTCCGCAGCGCGCCGTGCGCGTCGACGCCCAGCACCACGAGATCGTCCCCGTCGCTCGCCGCCGCGACGGCGAGTCCGTCGGCGCGCCAGGTGGGAGCCACGTCGAACCACTCGCGACCGCGGAGCTCGACGACGCGCACGTCCGAGATGCCTTCGACCCCGAGCAGCGCCAGGTCCCCATAGACGATGCGAAGCGGAGCACCGAGCACCGCGAGCGGCACCGGCGACGCTCCACGAAACGTGGTCGTCAACGGCGGTCCGATCGGTGTCGCGCGCTGGGCCTCGAGCCGCCGTGCGATCAGCGATCCCGCGCGGCTGGTCGGCGTCTCCTCGTACGAGAGCGAGACGGGCTGCGTCGAGGCACCGCCGATCACGATCGGAGCAGCCCAGGGTGCGCGGTCGATCGCGCGCGTCGTCACGGGCGCAGAGAGCGCGAGCCTCGCCCCAGCGAGGCTCATCGCCCGGTAGGTGTAGCGGTCGAGCGGCATCGAAGGGTCGTCATCGTCTCCGTCCGAGAGCGCGATCAGCGCGAGGTCTGGGCTGGTGGTGGAGATCTCGACGCGCCGCACGCGCGCCGGTGCACGAAGCGTCAGCGGTGCGCCCGCGATTCGGCGGAGCTCCAGGACCGCGCCGCCACCATCGTCCGCTGCCGTCAGGATCTCTCTCTCGCTCGCCGGACCCCGCACGAGGTGAGCGTCGCGCGCGAGCTCCTCCGTGCCCGACGCCGAGACGACGCGAAAGCGCGCGTCCTGCGCGGCAACTTCCTCGCGATCGCTGCCCTCGACGAGCCGCACGACCGCGGGTCCACCCTCCCCCAGGATCTCGAGGGTGGTGCCGCTCGTCCATCCTCCGCTCCCGAGACGCAGCAGGATGAGCTCTCCACCCGGCCGCGGGACTGCCGCAACGAGCGCGCCGCTCGAGAGGTGCCCCAGGATCGGCGCTCGCATCGGCGCGCTCGGCCGCTCTCGCTCTGCCGACCGTGCTTCCGGCGCCGTCACCCGACACGGCAGCGCGAGGCGCGTCCCGTCGGCACCGAGGATCGCGCACGCGAGCGCACCGCCCGCCGCCCGCCCGACGAGCGCACCCCGAAGATCGATGGGGCCCCCGTGGTAGTCCGACCTCGCCGAGAGCGCGCGCACGCACGCGCCACCGTCTCTCCCGAGCGAGATCACCACGTCGCTCGACACGTCGTCGCCGACGCGTATCGACATCGCGTTCACCACGTCGAGCGCGTGTTCGCCGGGCGCACCCGTGCACGTGCGCGTCACGGCCGCCCCCACGCCGGGCCGTACGTCGTCGACCTGTCCGTCGACGCCGACGAAGCGTGCTTCCGATCCGCGCTCCACCAGCAGGCCGACGCGCCCGTGCTCGTCACGCGCGAGCGAACGGACGGCGCTCACCTGCCCCGTCGGCATCACGCGCATCGAGGCACCACCGTCGCTCGCGAGCGTCAAGATCGAGTCGAGTCGTTCCGCCCCCTCGGAGCTGTCGTGGCGGTACGTGCTGAAGCGGATCGCGAGCGAACCATCCGCCCCCACCAGCACGCCCGCGACGTTCTGCGCGCCCACCACACGAAAGTCCCGCTCCGGCACGATCGACACGGCTCCGCTCGGACGCACGACGAGCACGTCGCACGTCTCGCTCCGGTCGCTCTCGATGCAGCGCTCGAACGCGGCGAGCGCTCGCGTGAAGCCGAGCGGATACACCATCGGGCGGCGGGGCGGGGATGCCGGAACAGGAGCCGGCGTCGGCGGCGCCGTCGCGTGAGCGGTCCACGCGAAGGGCCCGCGCTCGTCTTCGCCACCGACCGCGAGCGAGAACGCGCCCTCGATGCTCTCCTGCACGTGTCCGCCGTCGATCCGCGCCCACCCACCAGCGACCGCGACCTCCTCCGTGGACGCTGGCGTCGGCACTCGCAAGACGGGATGCCCACCGAAGAAGCGCGGCCGATCGACCTCGATCGCGACCTGCGCGGGGTGTGCCTCGTGGATGCGCACCTCGGGAACGTCGATCGCGTCCACCTCGGCCACGACGACACCCTCGGCGCCTGGCCGCATCCAGATCCAGTCGCCCAGATCGGCGGACGCGGGCCCACACCGGCCGGCTTCGATCCCCCACAGATCGGGCATGTCGCCCGTGCCGCTCCCCGTCGTGTCGATGCGCGCCGCGTACGCACCGAGCGCCGCCCTCGGCACCACGTGGAAGCTCGCGCCTCCGTCCTCGGAGAAGCGCAGCCTCGTGTCCTCTCGGTCGTCCGGGTCGGGCTCGGTCGCGACGAGGTGACGCGCGTCCATCGCGACCACGACGGTGGTGCCACTCGCGAGCTCATCGAGCGCGCGTAGCGAGCCGCCCAGCGGGCCGGCGTACCAGGTCCCCCGATCAGCGTGGCGCGCTTCCTCTTCTTCACTCTCGTAGATCGGGTCGGTCGCGGTCAGCTCGACCACGAGCGTTCCGTCCGCGGCGACCGAGCCGTTCGCCGGCGCGACGTGGTCGGGCAGCGAGGTCTCCGTGATCTCGCCCGTCGCGAGCGCGATCACGAGAAGTCGCGGATGGTCCGGGCAGTCGGCCGCGATCGCGAGGCGCCCATTCCCGATCCCGAGCACACGCCCCGCGCAGTAGTCCTGCAGAACGATCTCGCGTGGCGTTGTGCCGTGTACGCAAAAAGAGGAGACGCCGCGGGGCGCTCGTTCCTCTTCGTCGTCGTAGGCCTCGTCGTCGTCGTCGTCCTCGTCTGCGTCGTCTTCGTCCACGGTCGGCGTGTTCGGCGCCGCCGTGCCTTGGCATGCGCCCGGCGTGACGAACCTCTGGCCGTTCGGATCGAGGATCGCGTCGTCCGGAAGCACGAGCGGAGCGAACGGCACGCTCCCGTCGCTCACCAGCGCTCCGCCCTCGCAGCGCGCGACGAACCGCTCGCCTGACACGACGATGTTGCGGCATCCGTCGGGCAGCGCGAGCGACGGACCGCCACCCAGGAGGCGCACCTGCGTTCCGTCCACGCGGGTGAGCGCGCGCAGCGACTCGGTCATCGCCGTCGCGAGGCCGTGTGGCGGGCGCAGGTACTCCTCGACTGCGTGCTGCACGTCGGACGACCACTCCTCGCGCTCGTCGCTCGTCGCTTCTGCGCGCGTGACCGCCCCTTCCGGCGACACCGCGAAGCTCTCTCCGTAGCCACCCGCGAGATATGCGGTATCGCCCTCGTGGAACGTCGTGCGCGGCGCTTGCTCCCACGGCCCGTCGACGTGCGTCCAGCTCGCGCCGCCGTCGTTCGTGCGGAGCACCTCGCCTCCGAGAACGATCCGCGTGCCGAACGTGGCGCTCGCGAACGACGCGTCGTTCACGGGCGCGCTCGAGCCCACGCGCGTGACGCTCGACGCGTCGATCACGAAGAGCATCGACTCCTCGTCGAGCACCGCGATCCGGTGCTCACTGCTCACGAGCGCGAGCGGACGATGCGCGCCCATGTCGCCGACCGGCGTGAGCTCACCGAGCGGCTCGCTCGCGCGAAACACCTCGCCACGTCGCGTCGTGAACACCCACGCGCCTCCGAGGTGGCTCACCGCGAGGAGCTCCGACGCGAAGACGTCGGCGGCCTCCTCGATGTGGCCGCTCGCGTCGACGCGAAGGCGAAGCCGTCCGGCGCCCGCGACCCAGCCGTCGCCATCCTGGATGGGGCCGACGAGCCGCCCGGCCGGCACGCGCGGCACGAACACCCACGGAGCGTCCCGGGCGGCTTGGGGTTCGACGGTCACGGCCCCCGACGCCCCCGCGCACGCGATCGACGCCGCGAACGACACGAGCACGAGCGTCCGCGCAGCGGGGAGGCGGTCTTGTTTCATCATGGTCGGCGACTCTACTCGACCGCCGGATCTACGAGCTCGCAGTTCGGTCCACGCCCGGCGCTCGCCGTTGGTCGTTGTCGAGCGCCGGCCTCGTCACCTACGCTCCTCCTCTGACGGAGGATCGATGCGCCGGAGCACGACGACGCTGACCCTGTTTCTGTTCCTCCTCGCCGCGTGCGATGGTTCCATCGGCGGCGTCGTCGATCCTGATCACCCGATGCTCGGCCCCTGCGATCCGGCGCTCGCCGGGACGTCGGCGTCGATCACCGTCGCTCCACACGGGATCGCGATCATCCGCGTCACCGGCGGGACCGCGAGCCATCGGTACGCGCTCGTGATGGGAGGGTCCACCGGGAGCCGGGTCGAGGAGACGACCGGCGTCTTCGTCGCGGGCGACGCGGCGGGCGACGAGGACGTCACCGTCACCGACACGGGCTGCCTCGGGGAGGCGATGGTCAGCGTCCACGTCTCGGACGCCCTCGCGCTCGAGCCCGCGACGAGCGACGTCGCGCCGGATACGCAGATCCAGTTCGTCGTCCGCGGCGGCGCCGGGCCGTTCACGTTCAGCATGGTCCGCACCGCGTCCGGCGCGACCATCGCCTCAGGCGGCGCCTATCGAGCAGGCGCGGCCGACGGAGACGATCTCGTGCGCGTCGTCGACGACGTCACGGGCGCGACCGCGGACGCGTCGATCCGCGTGCGCACCGGCGCCGGGCTCGCGCTCGACGTCGGCCGCGTCGGCGTCCCCGTCGGGAGCAGGCACGTGATCGGCGTGACGGGCGGCAGCGGCTACGTCGATCTGACGGCGTCGAGCTCGAGCTTCACGATCGACGGTCCTGCGATCGTCGCCGCGAGCCCCGGCGACGCGACGATCACGGTCACCGATCACTACACCGGTACGAGCGTCACGGTGCTGGCGAGCGCGCTCGGGGCCGCCACCGCGCCTTCCACGCGCGTCGGAGATCGAAGCGAGCTCAACACGGTGCTCGCCGGTGACTTCGACGAGGACGGGATTCAGGACGTGCTCGTCGCGATGCCGGGCTCGAACCTGGCGGCCTCGCGCGCCGGCGCCGTGCTCCTGCTCCGCGGTGTCTCCGGAGGGCTCGAGCCCGAGCCGGCGCGCATCCTCACGGGCACGCTGCGAGACGACAACTTCGGCAGCGCGGCGACGCTCGGAGACCTCGACCACGACGGCCATCTCGATCTCATCGTCGGCTCCTGGCAGGACGACTCGCTCGGTTCGAACGTCGGCGCGGTGTTCGTCTATCACGGAGAGCCGGGCGCGATGTTCTCCGCCGCTCCTTATCTGTCGCTCTACGGCGTCTCGGGCGGCGATCGATTCGGCGTCGCCGTCGCGGCGGGCGACTTCGACGGAGACGGCTTCACCGATCTCGCGGTCGGCGCCGCGGACGACGAGGACAACGCGCGGACGCCACGTCGCGATCAGCAGGGCGCGGTCCACATCTTCCCCAGCTATGACGGGCGCATCCTCGGTCGCGCCGAGGAGATCCTCTTCGGCGATCTCCCCGACGGCGCTGGCGGCATCACGTCGCACAACGACATGCGCTTCGGCAGCGCGCTCGCGGCGGGCGACTTCGACGGTGACGGCCTGACGGACCTCGCCGTCCAAGCACAGAAGCCCGATCCGGCGACCTCGAGCGACGGCTCGGTCTCGCTCTACCGCGGCGTCCCGGCGGCCGGCGGTCATACGCACGGCGGGCTCGCCGAGCTCCCGAGCATGGTCTGGGCGGCGACAGCCGATGGCGATCGCTCGGGCCGCTTCGGGACGTTTCTCTCGATGGGCGACGTCGACGGCGACGGGCTGGACGATCTCCTCGCGAGCCAGCACGTCCACGACCGACCCGCGATGGGAGCCACCGGTGCGGTCAACGACCTCGGCGCCGCCCAGCTCTTCCTCGGTCGCGCCCTCGGCATGACGCCCGCGAGCGCGATGACGCCGATCGCGAGCGCCGACTGGACGCACGAAGGCGCGATGAGCAGCGCGCTCTTCGGCCATGGCGTCGAGATCGCCGATGCGACGGGCGATGGTCTCGCGGACCTCGTCATCGCGGAGTCGCGCGTCACGCCGATGGGCTCGGCCCTCTCGCGCGCAGGACAGATCCACGTCTTCAGCGGCGTGCGCGGCGGGCTCCCATCGGACACGCCGACGCGCTCCATCGAGGGCGTGCACGACGACGAGCGCTTCGGCAACGGGCTCGCGATCGTGGGCAGCGCCGTGTTCGCGGTCGCGCCGTACGCGGACGACGGCGGCCTCGACACGGGCCGCTGCTACCTGGTGTCCTCGACCTCGGTCTTCACCGAGATCTCGATCCCGGGGCGCGCGAGCGGTCGCCGCCTCGGACAGAGCGTCGCGTTCGCGGGAGATCTCACCGGGGACGGAGTCGCCGATCTCGTGCTCGGCGCGCCTCATCAGCCCGATCCCAGCGCGGCGCTGCGCGGCGTCGACTACGGCGCCGCGTACGTCTACGCCGGCGATGGCAGCGGCTTCGGGACGAGCCCGAGCGCGACGCTCGCCGGCTACACGCTCGCGAGCAACGCCAGCCACTCCGAGTCCGACTGGCTCGGCGAGGCCGTCTCGAGCGCCGGCGACTTCGACGGTGATGGCCGGATCGACGTGGCGGTGGTGGCGCGCTTCGAAGATCTGCCGGCGGCTTTCGACGACACGCGCTGGGTGCTCGACGGCGACTGCGGGACCGCCGCTCGCTCGGATCCCGGCGCCGTGTTCGTCTGGTCCGGCGTGCGCAGCGGCGAGACGCTGTCGGCCGACCCGAGCTTCGTCTACTTCGGCGCGACCACGGGCCGGACGATCCAGATGGTGGCGGGCGACCTCGACGTGAACGGCGACGGGCTCGGCGATCTCATCGTCGGCGGCGCGAACTGGCTCGGAGGCAGCACGCCTGAGCGTCGCGGCGGCTACGCGGTCGTCCTCGGCCGCGCGCGCGACGCGGGCGGGCACGCGACCGTGATCTGCCAGGCGGACGCGGTCTTCGAGGGCGGCGCGCTGAACGACGAGCTCGGCACGAGCGCGGCGCGCATCGGCGATCTCGATGGCGATGGCTGCGACGAGGTCGCGATCGGCGCGCCGAGGCTCGACCGGCCCGGAGCGACCGACGAGGGCGGCGTCACGGTCCTCTTCGGCTTCGGGGCCGGCTGCGCGAGCGCGACGCCGACCTCGATCGTCCTGCGCCCGACGGATCGTGCGATGCAGGCGGGCACCTCGGTCGCGGGCGGCGTCGATCTCGACGGCGGCGGCAAGCCCGACCTCGTCGTCGGCGCGCCGCGCTTGACGACGACGCTCGGTGAAGTGGGCCGGGTCTTCGTCCTCTCGGGCGAACGGATCCTCGCCCAGCGCGCGGCGACCGGCGACGTGGCGTTCGAGACGGTCGCGATCGCCGGCACGTGGTTCGTGAACGGCGGCGGCCCGGGCGAGCGGCTCGGCACGTCGGTCGCGGTGCTCGCCGATGCGGGACCGGGAGGCGCGGACCTCGTCGCGTCGGGCGGCCTCTACGCGAACCTCGGTGGCACGCCGAACTCGGGCGGCGCGCGCCTCTTCGTCGTTGCGCGCACGACGGGCATCGGCGCGCCCTTCGCGATCATCGCGGGCGAGACGTCGGGCGCCTATCCGGACCTCGGCGCGTCGCTCGCGACGACGGGCTCCGGTGCGAGCGCGCGGCTCGCGATCGGCGCGAGCTGGAGCAGCGGAGACGCCGTGCAGGAGGGCTCGGCGTACGTGTTCGATCCGTAGCGCGCGACCGCGAGAGGCGAGCTCGCCGAGCGGGTATGATGCCCGATGTCTTCGAATCGCCCACGCCCACGCCCGCTCACGCTCCTCGCGCTCGTCGCTCTCTCGCTCTCCGCATGTGACCCGCCGCCCGCCGCGCTCGACGCGAGCGGGGCCGACGCGGGCGCCGCGGACGCGGGCGGGGCTGACGCCGGGCCCGTCTACCCCGCGTACTGCGACGACATCGATCCCACGCTCTGTCTCTTGCCGTGGCCATCGAGCTTCTTTCTCGTGGATGATCCCAGCACGGCGACCGGCCTTCGGGTCGCGATCCCGATGGAAGCGATGCCCGTCGATCGACACGGCGTGCACGCCGACCCGGCGCCCTTCGATCGCGCGGACGGGTTCAGCCCCGCCACGTCGATGGTCATCTCGTTTCCCGGCGAGATCGACGCGTCGCTCCTCGCCGACGAGGATCACGTCCCGGACACGCTCGCGGTCGGATCGACGACGGTGATCGTGGACGCCGAGACGGGCGCGCGCGTCGCGCACTTCGCCGAGCTCGACGGCTGGGACGCGACCGATCCCGCGCGCGCGCCGCTCTACCTCCGGCCCGCCGCACGGCTACGCGAAGGCGCGCGCTACGTCGTCGGGATCCGCGCGCTGCGTCACACCGACGGGAGCGCCGTCGAGCCGTCCGCGTTCTTCGCCGCGCTCCGAGACGGCACCGATCTCGACGGCGCCGACGTGGACGCGAGGCGCCCTGCGCTCGAGGAGGTGTTCGCCATCCTCGAGACCGCCGGCGCTCCGCGCGAGGAGCTGATCGCCGCCTGGTCGTTCGAGACCGGCAGCGGCGAGCTCATCCACCGCGATCTTCTCGCGATGCGCGACGCGGCCCTCGCCGATCTCGGGCCCGAGGGCCTCGGCTGCACGGTGACGCACGTCGAGGATGCGAGCGCCGGGGACACGCTCGCGCCGGGCATGTGGCGCCGGATCGAGGGCACCTTCTCCACGCCGATGTTCCTCGTCGGCGCGGACGCTGCCGATCCCGCGGCCTCGCGCCTCGTGCGCGGCCCGAGCGGCCTCCCGATGCAGAACGGTCGGGTCGACGCGCCGTTCCTCGCCCTCGTCCCCGAGTCGGTTCGCGCGCGCGTCGCCGCCGGCGGGGAGCCCGGGCGGCTCGTGATCTACGGGCACGGGATCCTCGGCAATCGCTTCGAGATCGACTCCGAGTGGATGACGAACACCGCGGAGAGGCTCGGCCTCGTCGTGGTCGCGACCGACTGGTGGGGAATGAGCCGCGAGGATCTCGCGCGCCTCGTCTCGACGCTCAGCGCGAGGTTCGACGAGTTCGACTCGACGCCCGAGCGCCTCCACCAGGGCATCGTGAACACGCTCGGGCTCATGCGCGCGTTCTCGGGGGCCTGCGGTGAGCTCGACGCGCTCGCCGTGCCGCTCGACGGCGGCGGGACGGCGCCCGCGTATCCGGCCCACACACCGTACTTCTACGGCAACAGCCTCGGCGCGATCCTCGGCGGCGCGCTCGCGGGCGTGGCGACCGACACGGATCGCTTCGCGCTCGGCGTCGGGGCCGGCTCGTGGAGCTTCCTCATCACGCGCTCGGACGCGTGGCGCACCTTCGGTACCCTCATCGCATCGTCTTTCGACGACGCGCTCGAGCGCGACCTGTTGATCCTCATGACCGCCACGCTCTGGGACCCGATCGACGCGGCGAGCTACGCGCCGCACCTGCTCGCCGATCCGCTCCCCGGCACGCCGACCAAGCACGTGATGATGCAGATCGGCATCGGCGACGTCGCAGTCTCGAACGCCGCGTCCCACTACGAGGCGCGCACCATCGGAATCCCGCTCATGGTGCCTTCGGTCCAGGAGCCCTTCGGCCTGGTCACGACGACGGGGCCCGCCGACTCGGCCCTCACCATCTATCGCCTGCCAGGCGTGGATCCGATTCCGCCCGGGACCCACGACCCCGGGCCCGACACGCCGACACACAACGGTGTTCGAGCGCTCGAAGGGGCGTTGTTGCAGCTCGATGCGTTCCTGCGCCCCGACGGCCAGGTGATCCACGCATGTGATGGGCCCTGCGACCCCGATTGAGCCGACTCGGTGCGGCGGTTCAGTTCAGTGAGCGACCGGCAAGAGAGCCGTCACGGTCGCTCGCAGACCCCACTCGGGCGCCAGCACCGGATGCTCGACGAACCACCTTCCGGCGACGCCGAGGCTGAACGGGATGGGGCCTATCCGTACGAGCTGGCTCACGGTCACGATGAGAGGGACGGTCCATACGGCGGAGTGCCACTCGTAGCTGGTCTCGCTCGAGACCCCGAGCGTCGTGCTCGTCGGTAGCACGTAGTTGACGAAGGGCTGGACGTAGGTCTGGATGTAGCCGGTCTCCGAGCGCGTCGCGGCCCAGACGTGGTTCGCGAGCACGCCGACGGTCAGGCCCGTTCCCTGCCAGAGCGCGACGATCGTCGGACCCGCTGCGAAGTGCCCAGGTCCGAGCTGCTCGTTCGTGGACGTCGGCAAGACCATCGCAGGACCGACGCCGAGGGTCACTCCGGCCAGGGGCGGCGTCGCGACCCACATGCTGAGCGTCGTATCGGCCATCCCCGCCACCGAGCCTCCGCCCGTGCCCTGGGGCGACACGACGCCATCCTGGTAGACGAAAGGCAGGATCAGGCGTGTGATGAATATCCAGCCGCGGTCGAGCGCGATCGGGATGACCGGCTGCACGTTCAGCAGATAGCGAAACCCACCGTCGCCGACTCCGAGACCAAAGTCGAAGTTGCTCTGTAGCGGGATGCTCACGAGGTTCGCGAGCGGGTTGGCCAGCCCGTTGGCGAGCCCCGTGTCCGTCTCGCCATCCGTCGCCGCAGGGGCGCTGGCTTCGTCCGCGCTCGGCGCTGGCTCGCTCGGCGTCTCCTGTGCGCTCGCTCGAGAGAGGGGAGCGCCGAGCCATGGACTCATCAGACACAGGCCGATCCAGAGCGCGCTTCGAACGTTCACATGCACCCCCCAACGCGCTGCATCGTTTCGCGGCTCACGCCGGGGCCGCCGGCAGCGCAGGGGGCGGTGCGGACACGCGGCGACCACGCGCTCGCGGTTGCCTGCGCGCCAACCGGTAGGGCAACGCCACCAGGCTGGAGATGACGAGATAGGCCACCACAGCGGGGAGCGCGCGGACATCGGGGAAGGCCGCCGAAGCGATCAGCGCGGCGAGCGCTGGGAAGCGACCCGCGTTGGCGATGGCCAGCACGCTGCGGTCGCGCGGAGCAGGACCGCCCAGTGCGTGCCCAACGACGAGCGCGACCAGCGGCGCCACCAACATCGCCAGCAGCGCGCGCCACCCGAGGTCCGCGATCGCTTCCGCACCCACGAGGACCACGACCAGCGCGAGGCCAGGCAGCAGGGCCTCCGCGACGCGATCGACGGGGCTCGCGACCCGCGCCGCGAGCTTCGGCGCGAGCCGACGAATCGCCGCGCCGAGCAGCAACGGCAGCAGCAGGCCGAGCCCGAGCATCAGCGCGATGGACCGAGGCGACACCGAGACGTCGACGCCGCCGAGAGCCGAGATGATCATCAGCCAGAGCGGCACCGTGACCACGGCGCAGACGGCCGTCACCACGAGCAGGCTCGAGGCGAACGCGACGTTGCCTCCCATCTTCTTCCCGGCCTTCGGCAACGTGGGCAGGCCCGGCGCCAGCGCGGCGGCGACGATCGCGATCGCCGCGGGCGTGCCTACTGCGAGCCCTCGAACGACGAGCAGCGCCACGAGGGGAGCGATGACCACCGTCGCGAGAAGCGACCTGAGCAGCAAGCTAGGACGGTGGCGGAGATACCCCAGGTCCTCGGTCGTGGTCGTGAGCCCCGTCGCGAAGACCGTCGCGAAGACGGTCACACCGAGCGCGATCCGGAATGCCTGCGCGAGATCCATGCTGCGCTCTCCTCGGCGCTGTGCGCCGACGCTCGAAACGCGAAGGCCGTGCCACGGCTCGGCCGCTCAAAGACCCATGAGCATCCTGAGGAGTCAGGGGCCCCACGACGAGGACCAAGTCCGCAACGAGGAGGACGATCCAGCTCGGATAGATCACCTCGAATCGAGTGGTCCCGGCGAGCACGCCCTCTGCGATCGCGGCAGACTGCGTGGCCGAGAAGGCGAGCGCGAGCGGCGCGAGATATCCCTGCACGACAGTGATGGAGCCGAGGCCCGCCGCGCGGTCGGGATGCGAAGGCGCCAGGGAGAGGTCTAGCCTCGCGACGCGTGCCAAGAACACGGTCCATAGAACGAGTCGCCACAGCCACCGCAGCAGGAGGAAGCGAAAGAGCGTCAGGCAGACGATCACCCACCACCAGCCGGCGAGCGTCGCCGATGCGCTCATGTGCCGCGGATCGTGCGCTGCGGTCTGGCCGGGAAGCCCGAGGTTCGGCCCCACCCACAAGAAGGCTAGCGCGGCGAGAAGACAGAGCGCCTCGGGAAGCCACGCATTCTTCCAGCGAGCCACGTCCCGGACCGCGGAGCCGAGGCCCGCGTACGCCTTCTTGGGCACCACGCCCGTTGTCACCATCCACGGAACCAGCGCCAACACCCGCCGGCCGAACATCCACTCGGTCGCGAAGAGCACTGGGATCGTGAAGAGCATCCGAACGTGCACACCGATGGCGCCGCTGAACCAGAGACGATCTTCGACGCCGCTCGCGAGCGCGAGCACCAGCAAGATCGCCCACGCCGAGACCCCCAGCGCGACGCCCAAGGGAAGGGTGTTCGTCTCTCCGCGTACCAGACCGAGGCGACGCCCGACGCGGTAAAGCGGCCCTCCCAGGAGCAAGAGCCCCTCCGGTACGTCCGTCCCAGGTCCGTCCGGAAGATCCATTCGAGGCGACTCAGCAGTCGCTGTGCCAGGCCGCATCCCTCATCGACGACTGCCAACATTGGCTCGCTCGATGCACCGGCCAAGCGCCGATCGAGCCCAGCCGAGCCGAGGATCTACACCTGTGGCGCGGTGCGATAGCGCCCATGCTACGACTCTGGCCGCGTCGTCTACGTGGTCGTCGACTGACCCGTGAGCGATGGACCGGCCAGCCGCGCACCGGCGTGCCCGACGTCGGCGCTTACGAATTCTGGAGCCGTGGCGCGTGCGCGCCCTGACCTCGGGTCGGGCCCGTCAGGCGCGCGAGGCGAGCACGCTGCGCACCTTGGACACGATGAGGTCGAGGCCGACGGAGTTGTCGCCACCTTCGGGCAGGATCACATCCGCCCAGCGCTTGGACGGCTCGACGAACTGCAGGTGCATGGGCCGCACCGTCTTGTAGTACTGGTCGCGCACCGACTCGAAGCTGCGGCCGCGCTTCTCCATGTCGCGTCGAACGCGGCGCAGCACGCGCACGTCGGCGTCCGTGTCGACGAAGAGCTTGAGGTCCAGCGTCTCGCGGAGCGATGCGTCGGAGAAGAGCAGGATCCCTTCGACCACGACGATCGGCGTCGGCTCGATGCGGCGCGTGCTCGGACCGCGCCGATGGATCTTGAAGTCGTACATCGGGACCTCGACCGCCACGCCCTCGCGGAGCGAGTGCACGTGCGAGACGAGGAGCTGCGTCTCGAGCGACGACGGATGGTCGAAGTTCAGGAGACAGCGCTCGTCGTAGCTGAGGTCCCCGCGGTCGAAGTAGTACGAGTCGTGCTCGAGGATCGTGACCATCTCGGCCGGGAGCGCCTCGGCGATCTTGCGGGCGACCGTGGTCTTCCCGGAGCCCGTCCCGCCTGCGACTCCCACGATGAACGGCAGCATGATCGCCCGACGCTAGCACCGGTCGCGCGCGGCGCTCAGGGCTTGATGCGGGCGCGGAGATCGCGCAGGCGATCTTCGACCTGCCACTCCTTGGCCCAGCCCTCGACGTAGCCCCAGTCGATCGCTCGCTTCGCGATCGCCTGGGTCTCGAGCACGGCCTCGAGGTCGCTCCAGTCCTGCGTTCGGCCCGCGAGGAGCTTGTAGACGATGAGATCCTCCGGGGAGACCACGGCGAGGGCGATCCCGGCGTAGGGCGATCGCTCCTCCGACCGCGAGAGGGCGCTCCGCTCGAAGTCGGTCTTGGCGAAGAGGAGGTCGATCCGTCGCCCGCCCGGATCGCGGAACGACTCGAAGTCGGGCACGAGGTCGCTGGGCTCCTTGACCATCACGGCCCGGACGAAGCCTCGTCGCGCGAGGGCCGCCGCGACGGACGGATAGATCGCCTCGCTCGCGTCGACGACGAAGTCGACGTCCTTCGTGGCGCGCGCCTCGGCATACGCGTTTCGCGCGCACCCTCCGATCACCGCGTAGCGCGCGCCGCTCTCGTCGAGCGCTCCGCGGGCCAGCGCGAGGAGGTTCGGGATCTCGCTCATCGGATGAGCCCGAGCCGACGCGCCCGCGCGTGGAGCCCCGCTTGACCGAGCGTGCGCAGCTCGAGCATCGCGTCGGTAGCGGCGTCCCGCGGGACCGCGTCTCCGAGCACGAGCCCGTCGATGATCCGCTTCATGGCTGGCTCGGCGAGCGCCTCGAGCGCGCGCGCCTCCCGCTCGACACGCTTCGCTTCGGCGATTCGCACGAAGTGGCGACGCTCGCGATCCGACACCGTCATGGGTCCGAGGATAGCGTCGCCCGCACGCGGTGCCCACGCAGAGAGCCCCGCTTCTCACACCCCTCGCCGTTCCGTGGGGCGTCGTGCCTCACGACGGCTGCTACGATGGCGGCGATGCGAAGCGTCTTGCTCGTGCTCGTCGTGCTGCTCGGCTCCGCCTGTGGGACGACGCCTCAGGATCGCCCTCCGCCGGCGCCCGTTGGCGCGGCTCCCGCCGTCTCCGCGGGCCCGGTCACGATCTCGATCGTCGGCACGAACGATCTCCACGGGCACATGCGCGAGCTACCGCTGCTCGCCGGCTACCTCGAGAACCTGCGCGCCGCGCGCGAGAGGGATGGCGGCGCGGTCGTCCTGCTCGACGGCGGCGACGTCTTCCAGGGCACGCTCGAGTCGAACCTACCGGAGGGCGCGCCCATCGTGCGCGCCTACGACGCGCTCCACTACGACGCGGTGACCATCGGGAACCACGAGTTCGACTACGGGCCGGTCGGTGTGCGCGCGACGTCGGCCGAGCCCGGCGATGACCCACGCGGGGCGCTGCGCGCGCGGATCGCCGAGTCGCACTTCGCATGGCTGAGCGCGAACCTGATGCGGCGTGAGGGCGGTCATGCCGATCTCGCGCCCGCGAGCACCGTGATCGCCCGCGATGGCGTTCGCATCGGCGTGATCGGCGTCACGACGGAGCAGACGCTCACGACGACGATCGCCGCCAACGTCGCCGATCTCACGATGGCGCCGCTCGCCGCGACGATCGCCGTCGAGGCGGCGCGGCTCCGGAGCGAAGAGCACGTCGACGTCGTCGTGGTCGCCGCGCACGCCGGAGGCGACTGCGAGCGGACCGACGAGCCGAGTGATCTCTCGAGCTGCGACGCTCACCAGGAGATCTTCCGGGTCGCCGAGGCGCTCCCGGAGCACGCGGTCGACGTGATCGTCGGCGGCCACACGCACCAGGCGGTCGCGCACCTCGTCCACGGCATCGCCATCATCGAGTCGCACTCGTACGGCCGCGCGTTCGGCCGCGTCGACCTCACGATCGATCTCGGCTCGCGCGCGATCACGAACGTGCGCGTTCACCCGCCGCACGATCTCTGCACCGATCGTCCGCCCGTCGGCTCCGACCCCTCGGCCTGCGCCCACGGCGACTACGAAGGCGCGCCGGTTCACGCGAACGCCGAGGTCGCTGCGATCGTGAACGAGGCGGTCGCCCGCGCCGAGGCGCAGCGCTCGCGCCCGCTCGGCGTGACGATCTCCGCGGTGATCGACCGCAACGGAGACCGCGAGTGCGCGCTCGGCAACATGTTCACCGATCTCATGCACGCCTCGATGCCGCAGGCGGACGTCGCGCTCTACAACGGCGGCGGTCTGCGCGCCGATCTGCCAGCCGGTCCGCTCACGTACGGATCCTTCTACGAGGCGCTCCCGTTCGACAATCGCTTCGCGATCGTGCGGCTCACCGGGGCCGAGCTCGCCGGGCTGATCACCGAGGACGCGAGCCACGGCGGTAGCGTGCTCAGTATCTCCGGCATGCACGCCGACGTTCACTGTGCAGGCAGCGCGCTGACGACGACCCTCACGCGCGACGATGGTCGAACGGTCACTCCCGGCGAGACCCTCACGCTGGTGGTGAGCGACTTCCTCGCGACGGGCGGCGACGGCTTCTTTCGCGCCGCGGCCGCGCGCGAGGGCGGCGTGACGATCGACGACGGCCCACCGATGCGCGAGGGCATGGTCCGCGTGCTGGAAGCGCACGCCGGCGCGATCGGTCCGCTCACGTACTTCGATCCCGCTCACCCGCGGATCGCGCTGCCGCACGCGCGCCCGGTCCACTGCCCCTGAGCGCGCGCGGAGGCGCCGCGTCGCTCAGTAGGTCGGCGCGGAGCAGACCGCCGTCGTGGTCGGTGTGATCGCCGCTCGCGAGACCACGAGCGGCGTGGACGTCAGGACGAGCGTGCTCCGCGTGAACGGGATCGATGCCGTCGTGCGCGTGCTGTTCGACGTCGCCCACCAGCTCGGCTCGTGGTTGCAGGTCGTCGCGACGCCGGCGCCATTGCCGCGGAAGAACCACATTCGGTGGCTGCCGTCCTGCGCCACGGCCGCGAAGCCGCCGTCCGCGAGCGCGGTGATCGCGCGCATCTCGTTACGGCCCGCAGGAGCCAGCGGGCGATACACGAGCCCGCTGCTTCCAGTGCCGGAAGCGCTCAGCGACTCGAGGAAGGCCCACGCGTTCGAGCCGCCGGCGAGCGTCCTTCCAGAGCCGACCTCCACGGTGTCGTAGAGGTCCGAGTAGGTCTCCGAGTGCGCGTGGAAGAACGTCAGCCCGAGGGCCGCATCGAGGCGCGCGGAGAACGCCGAGCCCGTGTCGCCCGCGGAGCTCTGGGTGAGCCCGGAGATCAAGAAGCTTCCGTCGGCGGTCGTGCGGATGCGATGGGTCGTCGCGCGGTACCCGACGATGATCTGAGTGCCGATCCTCGTGTCGAGCTCGTAGGCGAACACGCCCGGTCGAGTCGCGTCGTCGACGCTTCCGTAGAGGACGGGGCCGTCGGCAGACACCGCGATGTCTCGCGCGCTCTCGAGCGTGCTCGGCGAGTCCAGCGCGAGCGCCCGGCGGACGGCGCCGTCGAGGTCGAGCTCGGCGAAGAGGACGTTGCTCCCCGAGTCACCGGCGATGAGGATCGAGTCGCCCGAGACCTCCACGCCGTACGCGCGCTCGTTGCCGCCGGCGTCCGGACGGAGCGCCCAGACGACGGCGCCGCCCGCGTCGATGCGCATCACGAGAGCGTCTGCGAACGTGGGCGCGAGCGCCTCGATGTAGCCGACCGCCACCATCCCGCCGTCGGACAAGGGCTCGAGGTCGCGCACGTGAGCGCGCAGGCTCGCATCGTAGGAGCTCGCCCAGAGCAGCGTGCCGTCGAGCGCTGCGGACATGACGAGGGGCCTCGTGGACCCGCCGCTTCCGATGTCGCCACCGATCGCGAACGCACCGCCGGCGAGCTGCTCGAGCGCCCATGGATCGAGGTACTGCGTGTCCTCCCAGCGCGCCTCGGTCTGCGCACCGCACGGGCCGACCGCGGGGCAGCCGCATCCCTCGTCCGTCGTTCCATCACAGTCGTTGTCGAACCCGTCGCAAGCGGTCTCGCTCACCTCGAACGCGGGCCCGTAGTCGCAGCGCCAGCCGTCGACCCCCGCGCAGCTCGAGACGCCGAGCGCGCACACGCCGACGGTCAGCGCGCAGGCAGGCGAGACGACGTCCTCGTCCGTGCTTCCGTCGCAGTCGTCGTCGAGCCCGTCGCACGTCTCCTCCACGCAGACGCGCGCGTCGACGGACGTGTCGTCCGGCGGCGCGGCATCGTCCGGCGGCGCGGCATCGTCCTGCGGGGCGGCATCGAAGCCGGCGTCGTCCACAGGCGCGGCATCAGGCGAGCTCGCGTCGGCGGACGCTGCGGCATCGTCGGTCGGACGTGCATCGGGGACCGTGGCGTCGCGCGGTGTCGCGGCGTCGCTCGCGGCTGCGTCCGGGCCCGTCGCTGCGGCTCCGTCACCGCATCCCGGGGCGAGCAGCGCGAGGCCGGAGAACAGCACCGAGAGGAGCCCCGCGTCGAACTTCATCGGGGGAGGCTACACGATCGGTTCGTCATCAGCGCGCTCACTGCGTCGGCGAGGTCGTGCGTGCGCGGTGATGCCGGGATGTCGCCGAGGTCGAGCGCACGAAGGTCGAGGACGCCGTGCGCGGCCAGCGTGCCCACGACGTCGCGGAGCAGCGCGGCACCGAACGTCGAGCGCATGATCGCCTCGGCCGCGACGGGCGACGAAGCTGCCCGCGAGCGGGATGGTCACGTGGCCGATCGCTGTCGACGACAGGAGCAGGTGGCCCGACGCGGCACCGAGCAGGCGCGAGTCGACCACGAGGCCTTCCGTCTCGATCACGTAGAGACGAATGCCGGGCCGCTGCAGGGCCGCGTAGCGCCTCGACGCACCGACCTCGGGCATCGCGACCGAGCGGCGTGACTCGACGAGGCCGGGAACGCGCGACGTCACGAGGCGAGCATACCTCGATGCGACGAAGGGAGCATCGCGCACGGCGCTCCGCGGTCACCCTCCGCATCGCGTAGGCTCTCGTCCGTGCTCGCCATGCTCTCCGGCCTTCCGCGGCCCCGCGGCGCGAGCGCGCGCGCGAGGCGGCGTGCGCTCGCCGACGAGAGCGACGAGGCGCTCGGCGCGCGGCTCTACCGCATGGTGCGATCGCTCCAGGGCCTCGATGACCGAGCGCTCGCCTCGCTCGCGGCCGCGATCGACCTTCCGCTCGGCGAGCTCGTCGCATCGCCCTTCGGACTCCGGATGATCGCGCTGGGCGCGCGGCTCGGCGTGCGCTCGGTGCGGCACGAGACGCGCGCGGTCCTCTCGCGCGCCGGCGCGTGGGACGGAGGCGTCCTCGTCACGGGCAAGTACGACACGTTCCATCAGGACGATCCGCTCGTCGCCCATCACCCCGAGCACGTCGCGAAGTGGGCGCCGCACGAGCACCTCCATCGCGCGGTCGGTTTCTTCGATCGACCGGGGGCGTTGCGGTTCGAGCGCTACGTCGGCGCGCGGCTCAACGAGATCTTGCCGGTCTCGACCTGGTACGGGCTCGAGCAGGCGCTCCGGCTCGAGAGCGACGGAGCGCGCTACGACGCTTTGCTCGATGGGCGTTCGCCGTCTGCCGCGCTCGATCGTGCGCGCTGGCGGAGCGAGCCTCGCGACGTGCTGCGCGAGCGCTGCGCGCGCGCGGCGTCTCGTCTGCGCTGGTCGCTCCTCCACACGGAGCGGGAGCTCGAGGCCGTCGATCGCGAGCTCGCTGGAGGGTGCGTCGTTCGCGTCGTTCACGAGGACGAGCCGCACCTCGACGCGTCGAGCGACGCGATGGCCTATGCGCTCGCGCACGAGGCGCGCCTCGCCAGCGAGCCGGTGGCGCTCGTGCTGGCCTCGTATGCAGGGTGCGCACGCCACACGCGCCTCGCAGCGCTTGCCGCGTCCGTCGAGAGCACGCTCGACGCGCTCCTCTTCGCGCCGCTCGCGCTCGATCTGTCCGCGATCCTCCGCGCGCAGGAGAAGAGGCGCGCGTGGGATCTCGCATCGAGGCTCGCGCACGCCCGCCCGTCCTCCTTCGCCCGCATCGCGCCGCTCGTCCGCGCTCGTGCGGACGTCGACACGCTCTCGCGCGCGATCGGCGCGCTGCCGGGCGGCGTGCGCGTGCTGGCGACGGGAGACTCGGACCACGGCGATGCGTCCCAGCTGGATCGCGGGCTGAAGCACGCCGCGCCGCGCACACGAGCCCAGCTCCGCCCCGCGCTCGCTCGCTCGTTCGCGGCGAGCCCGGAGCTGCTCGATCGAGGCTCGCTCCCTGCGCGCCTCGCCCGCTTTCTCTCGCGAGGCGCCGCGCCCCTCTGGCTGGTCGAGCTCGCGCGTCTCGAAGCGATGATCCTCGAGGCGCGCCGCAGCGATCCCGCCGTCGAGTCGCTCCTCGAGCGCGGGCCCCTGCCAACGCGCGGAGACGCGTTCATCACGACGAGCGCTGCGTTCCGGCCCGGATCGTTCGACACCGACGCGCTCGCGGCGCACGCCGGAGGGCAGCCGAGCGTTGGCGCGACGTTCGTCCTCGTCGGCAAGGTCGACGGCGCCGTCTCGCTCGTCGCCATCGACGCGTCCACGGCGAGCGCTTGGGAGGCGCTCTCGGCTCGGACCGCCCGCCTCTCCGAGTGGGCGCGGCTGCTCCCCGGCGCGCGCTCGATCCTCGGCGCCCTCGCGAGCGCCGGCGCGATCGGCTGGACGGTCACGCGCCCCTCTCCGTGAGCCTCCCGTCCGCGTTTCGGCTCCGCGAGCACTCTTGCTGAGGTGGGTGTGGCCAGCGCCTAGGGTAGATGGACGACGAGCTCCTCGAACTTCTGCTCGCGCTCGATGGCGTGGCGCAGCCCCCACGCTACCATCCCGAAGGCGACGCTCTCTTTCACTCGCTCCAGGTCTTCCAGCTCGCGCTGAGCGCGACGACCGACCGGGAGCTCTGGGCCGCGGCCCTCTTCCACGACGTGGGAAAGTCGATCCGATACGAAGGCGCCTCCCACGACGAGGTGGGTGCCGACCTCCTCGAGGGGCTCGTGCCCGACCGCGTGGTCTGGCTCGTCCGTCACCACCTCGATCTTCTCCGCGATCCACGCCGCACGCGGCGTCGTCACGCGGGTAGCCCTCTGCTCCTCGACCTCGAACGGCTGCGCCGCTGGGATCTGGGAGGCCGTTCCACTCACGCACGTGTCCTGTCACCGCAGGCGGCCTTCGCGCTGCTCAGGGAGAATGAACCAAACGACCATCGATCCTGATCAGCTGGAGCTCGCCGTGAGGCATGCGGTGGCGACGGTGCTCACCGACAAGCAGCGCGAGGCCGTGGAGCTCTTCTTCTTCGAGGGGCTGAGCCAGTCCGAGATCGCCCGGAGGGCCGGAGTCTCTCAGCAGGTGATCCAGAAGCGCCTCCACGGTGCGCCTCGCCGCGGCGTGGTCGTCGGAGGAGCTCTCTCGAAGCTTCGCGAAGCGCTCGCGCCCTTCGCCAAGTGAGCTGGGAGCGCCACGGCGGGCTGCGTGCCGCGATCGCGAAGCTCGCTGCCGAGATCATGCACGGCGAGGAGGTGAAGCAGTACTTCACCGCCAAGCGCCTCGCCGCCAAGCGGTTGCTCGGTCAGGGGGGTGCGCGGGGCCTTCGCTATCGGCCGCGCGATCTGCCGAGCAACGGCGAGATCAAAGCGGCTCTCCTCGAGCGCGTGATCGAGATCGAGGGCGACGGGCGGTCGCGCCGACTCTTCGCGATGCGCGTGGTGGCGCTCGAGGCGATGACGGCGCTCGAGCCCTTCTCGCCGCGGCTCATCGGGTCCGTCGCGACGGGTCACGTCCGCAGAGGGAGCGACATCGATCTGCACGTGTTCGCGCCCGATCCGCTCGACGTCATCGCGCACGTACGCGCGCTGCGCTGGCCGCACGAGGTGCACCGCGTGAGCATCATGAAGCACGGCGAAGCGTGCGACTTCACTCACGTGCTGATCGAGGACGTGTTCACCATCGAGCTCACCGTCTACGCGGAGCGCGAGCTGCGCCACCGCCCGCGCAGCAGCACGGATGGAAAGCCGATCGTTCGCCTCTCGATCGCGGCGGTGCGTGCGCTCTCGGAGCGCGAACATGCAGAGCAATGGAATCGATATCTGGCCGACGGCACGGTGCCGTCGATGAACGAGATACTCGTGCCCGAGGGTGACGACGATGAAGCTGGCCGAAGCGCTGATGGAGAGAAAGGACATCAAGGCACGTATGGAGGCGCTGAAGAAGCGGCTCTATGGGAACGCGAAGACGGAGGAGGGAGCGACGCCGCCGGAGCCGCCCGGAGAGCTGCTCGCGTCGCTCCTCGATGAGGTCGCCGCGTTCGAGCAGCTCGTCGCGCGGATCAACCGCACGAACGCATCGGCGCACTTCGCGGACGGCGGCAGCTTGGTGCTGGCGTTGATCCAGAAGGACATGCTGCGATATCGGCACATCGTGCTCACGAACCTCGCCGATCACGCGGTGGCGGCGCCGGGGCGCTACAGCCCTCGTGAGCTTCGGTCCATCCCGGCGATCGACGTCGGGGAGACGCGGCGCGCGGCCGATCGTGCGGCGCGCGACGGACGCGTCCTCGACGCACGCATCCAGCGGCTCAACTGGGAGACGATGCTCGTCCCATAGAGCGCGAGCTCCTGCGCTCGGGTCGCCGTCCGTGAAGTGCCGTGTCGACTCCGTCCGGAGGCGTGCCCGCGAGAGCGAGCACGCAGACAAGACACCTCAGCACGACGAAGCCAATGTCGTGTCCAGAGCTCACACTGACTGTCATCATCGCCAATCGAGCCCCGGCCCGACGCGCGGATGCGATGGCTCAACGTGAAGGCTCACGGGTCAATCACATCACCCGACACGGTCACGGGCGGCGACCCGAGCGCAGGCGTCGACGCGCCCCGGCGGCGAACGCGAGCAGCGCTCTCAGCGCCACGGCCGACGTCGGCACGGCGAGACAGGCCACGGCGAGCGCGAGCCGCCACGGCGCGCGACCGACGACGAGGCCGGTCAGCAACAGGAGCCCGCCTCGACGAGCGCGATCCCCAGCAGCGAGAGCGTCGTCACGTGGGCTCAGCGCTCTCGGCCGCTCGTCGAGCGGATCGCGCGCTGAGGGCTCCGTCCTCACAGATAGATCATGCAGGAGAGCGCGGGCGGCGACGTGAGCTGCTCGAGCAAGCGGGAAGGGCGAGCGCGAAGGCGAGGGCGAGGGTGGTGCGAGCGGACGTCATCCGTCCGAGCGTGACCCGCGCGCGCCGCCAGCGGAAGGCCTCGTCCGGAGGTCCAGTCAGGCGGGCTTCTTCGTGATCCGCGCGTGCCAGCTGTTGCCCTGCACGAACTCGAGGAAGAGCTCGCCCCCGAGCGGCCACGCGAGGCGCTCCATGTCGGCTCGCGTCCAGTAGTGCGCGATGTGCGGCAGCATCTGATCGAAGATGATCGACTCGACGTTCTTCGGGCTCAGCGTCCGGAGCTTCCGGTAGTAGTCCGTGCGGAACGGCAGCCGGCTCAAGAGCGGCCAGGCGACGCGCGACGTGACCTTCGCGAGCGTGTGCGTCGCCTCGATCGGTAGGCGCGAGCCGACGAAACGAAACGACTGGATCACGGGCAAGATCAGGCGGTTGCCTTCCTTCGCGTAGCACCAGAGGACGAGGTCTCCGCCCGGCGCCACGCAGCGCCACATCGACTCGAGCGCGCGCTCGGGCTCGGCGAGGTGGTGCAGCACGCCGATGCAGGTCACGCGGTCGAACGTGCCGAGCTCCATGGGGTCGAGGTCGTAGGCCGAGCCCTTCTTCACATCGGCGGAAAGGCCCTCGAGGTTCTTCCGTGCGGAAGCGAGCGAGCCCTCGTCCACGTCCACGGCCGTCAGGTGCGCTGCGCCGTTCTTCAGCATGAAGAACGGGTTCCGGCCCATGCCGCAGCCCACGTCCATCACGCGCTTGCCGCGGAAGCTCGCGAGCCCCGTCGAGCCCATCCAGCGCGCGAGCTGCGCCTCGTGCTCGGGGAGGATCCGCGCGTACGTCGCCCACTCGTAGCCGAAGCGATCGGTCGAGCCGCGCAGCGCGCGTGCGTCCTCGGTCGTCATGCGAGGCGGAACGTTGCATCCCAGCGCCGGAAAGGCACGTCGAACCGCCGCGCGGCGTGGACCTCGCCACGTATCGAACCCGCCCCCGCGCGCTCTTGCTCGGTTGATCGATCTGTGATTCATCGGCTCGCTACGCCGCTCGCTCCCCTCCGTGCTCGAAGCGAGCACTCCCGTACGCGGGCCGCTCCGCGAGCACTCCTCCAATGATCGGCCGCTCAGGGAGCGATCCGTCCGTGGATCATCGACGGCTCAAAGCGTGACCCACAATGGTCGCGCCTTGTCTTCAGTCTTCTGCCGGCTCCGCCTCTGCCAGTGTGATCGGGTCGGCGAGCACCGTGAGGATGGGCCGACTCTCCGCGAGCGAGGCCGGAAAGAGCGACGGCTGGCGAGGATCGTCGAAGACGATCCGATAGTCCTCGGGGCTCAGCGCGCGCACGAGACGCGCAGCGAAAGTCTCGCGGAGCAACCGCCCGTAGATCTCCGTGTCGTAGTCCCGCGGATCGAGAGCGGGCTCTGCCCCGCCGTCCTCCTCGACGAAGAGGGCCGCGCGCTTGCCCACCGCGCGATAGACGCGCACTCGCTCGCCCGCTTCCCACGCGGTTCGGCCGCTCGTCAGCATCGCCTCGTACGGGAGCTCGCGCCTCGAAGCGCGCGTCGCCAGGTACTCCGCGGGGCTCTTCGTCAGCCGTACGCGCGCGCTCACGTCCCCGGTGGGCACCTGCCTCCGCGCGATCGCGAACGCAGCCGCGACGTACGCGTCGCGAACGCCGGCGACGTCGCCCTGGAGCAAGCGAGCGAGCGCGACGCGGAGGAAGGCCTCGCCGAAGGGCTCCGCGCGGCTCGATCGGAACGCGACGCCGCGCAGATGCAGGCGGCCGTCGTAGCCCTCGAGCGCGTAGTTCTTGGGCTCGTGGGAGAGCATCGCGCGATAGCGCCCGTCGTGCTCGAGCGAGACCAGCGGCGGCAAGAGCGCGCGGACCTCACGGACGAGGCGTCGCTCGTCCTCCTCGGTGAAGCGCTGCGGCACCGAGAAATAGACGCCGTCGGTGTCGGCCTCGAGCAGCGTGACGCCGCGCGACTGCAGCTCTCGGCAGATGAGCCCGAGCACCTCGCGCCCGTGCCGCGTCACGTCGTTCGCCGCGTGCACGTCGGAGAAGCGCGTCAGCGATGACGCGGCGAGGTATCCGTACGCCGAGTTCACGACGAGCTTCATCGCTGCCGAGAGCGCTTCGAGCGCGAACCTCTCCTCCGAGCCCGCCACCAGTGTGCGCGCGCGCGCCTTCGCTTCGAGACGCTGGATCACGAGGCGGTCGACGAGCGTCAGCATCACGCCGAGGTGATCGCGCGCGGGCCCGATGCGGTGCGCCCTCATCAGCGACGGATAGAGGCTCGCCACGTCGGCCTTCACGATCCGGTGCGCGACGCCGGTCGCGAAGAGGTGGAGCGCGGCGCCCGTGTGCTGGGTCCCGTCGCTCTCTTCGCACGCCGGGAGCGCCTTCTTCTCGCGCAGATACGCGCGCACGAGCATCGGATCGATCACGCCCGTCGCCGCGCCCGCGTCGGCGAGGCGCTCGTACCGGCGCGGCGCCATTCCGGAGAGCGCGAACGTCGCGCCGCCGAGGAGCGCGGCGAGGCTCGCGGCTTCCGTCACGTCGGCGCCGGCATAGCGGCGTACGCGATCGGGATCGCTCTTCCACACCGCGAACACGCGAGCCCCCGGGATGAGCTCGCGGCTCGGGCCTCCCGCGGCGATCCCGAAGTGGCGCGCCACGGCCTTGAGCCCGTGCCCCGGCAGATCGCGCGCAGAGAAGTCGTGCCGCCGCACGGCGTCCATCGTGTCGATGAGCTCGCGGCCCGGCAGCGTGTAGCGCGCGCGGCGCATGAAGGTGTCCGGTGCTCCGCCGAGGCGCGCGCCCCGCGCCGCCGGCCTCTGCGCGAAGCCGGGCGGGCCCCAGCGCGCGAGCGCCAAGCTCGCCCCGACCGAGCGCGCGCGTCGCACGAGAAAGGGCAGGTCGAAGCCGTGCAGGTTGTGGTTCTCGATCACGTCCGGATCGATCGCCCGAACGCGCGCGGCGAGCCGTTCGATGAGGTCCCGCTCGGAGCGGTCGCTCTCTCCCTCGGCCTCGAGCGTCTCCGTGCTCCCGTCGGGCGATCGCAGCGCGACGAGGAAGATGCGATCGCGCGAAGGATCGAGCCCGGTCGTCTCGAGGTCGAGCTGCGCGCGCCGGAGCGCGTCGAAGCCGAGGCCGCGGAAGTACGAGCGCCCCGAGATCGTGAGGTACTGGTCCTCGGGCGAGAGGACGAGCACCGAGTCTTTGCCGAGCTCCTTCAGATCGCGCAGCGCGTGCCCGAGCCTGCGCGAGGCCCCGTGGAGGATCGCGTGGGCGAGCCCGCGCCCGTCGTCTGCGCGCACGAGGTAGCGGAGCGCGCCCGGCCCCTCGAGCTCCTCGTACGTGATCGCGCCCGCGCCCGCGCCGTCGCGCTCGCTCCGGAGGCGCCCGCCGAGGTGCGCCAGATCCTCGAGCGCCGCGAGCAACACCCAGGGTCGATAGCGGACGTCGTCGCGAACGAGCTCGCCCGTCTCCGGCACGCGACGCCAGACGAACGCGCGCCCGTCCGGCTCGGCCCAGACCGAGACGATGCCCGGCGTGGTGTCCCAGCCGTGGAGCCACTCGTCTTCTCGTACCGGCACGGTGAAGGAGCGCTCGTGCTCCTCACCTCGGCTCGTACAGGACGCGAAAGTTCTTCGCCGAGCCGGCCACTGCCGCTGTCAGAGGCTCGTACGGAAGCGCGTCGCCGATGGCCTCTCGCGCTGCGTCGGTCACGAGGATCTCTCCGGCCCGCGCGATGTCCTCGCCGAGCTTGCTCGCCGCGTTGACCTCCTGCCCGAACACGTCGCGCTGCCCCACGCGGAGCATTCGCCCGTATCCGATCCCCGCGCAGAGCAGCACCTTGTTCTCCGGCGTGCGGTCCTGGTTCGCCTCGCGCGAGCACCGGTTCATCTCGATCGCGCACTCGATCGCCCGCGCCGGGCTCTCGAAGAGCAGGAGCATGCTGTCGGCCTCCTCCTTCAGGAGGATCCCGCCGTGGGCGGCGACGACCGGCTGAAAGAGCGTGCGCTGCTCGTGGATCACCTGGAGGAAGTGGATGATCCCGAACTCCGCGACCATCCGCGAGAAGCCGGTCAGATCTGTGAACATCACGGCCCACGTCTGGCCGTACCGCTGCCAGATCTGCCCATCGATGTGCGCCTCGTCGGACCCCGCCTTCCGGCGCGCGGCGATGAGGTCCCAGAGCTCCTTCTCGCTCGCGCTCGGCTCGTGTTGGTCCACGCGCCAAACCTATGGCGCCGGCGCGTGGGGGAGCAAGCCGCGATGCACTTCGGCTTCACGGACGCGAGGCGGAGCGCGATACTCTCCGCCTGCATGTTCCGAGGTCCCCGCCCGTCGACCCACGCTCTCTCGCTCGCGCTCGCCTGCGCCATCGGCCTGGCATCGCCTGCGCCCGCCGCGGCGGAGCTCCACGCGCCCCTCGGGGATCCTTCCGCGAGCGAGCTCGCCGAGGCGCGCGCACGCTACCAGGCCGGGAACGCCGCGGCCGATGCGGGCGAGTTCGCCGACGCGCTCGAGGACTTCGTCCGCGCGTTCGAGCTCTCGGGCAACCCGGCCGCGCTCTACAACGCCGCCCGCACGCTTCGATCGCTCGGCCGTCACGTCGACGCGCGCGATGCGTTCGATCAGCTGCTCACGCAGTTCCCCGACGTGAGCGACGCGACGCGCGCGGAAGCCAGGAACCTCCGCGAGGAGGAAGCGAGCCGCATCGCGACCCTCCGTCTCCTCGAGCTGCCGACTCCGAGCGAAGCGCTCGTCCTGCGCATCGACGGGACCGTCCGTCTCGACGGTGGAAGACGTCCCTTCGTCCTCGAGGTCGATCCCGGGCGGCACGGCGTGGTCGTCACGCTCGAGCACTTTCGCCCGTTCGCCTGGGAAGGCGAGATCGCGCCGGGCGGCGCCGAAGCGCTCACGGTTCGTCTCGACCCCGAGCCGACGGCGAGCAGCGAGTCGATCCTCGAGGAGCCTGCGCTCTGGATCGTGGTCGGTGTGGTCGTGGTCGCGGGCGCGGTGATCGGCGGCTACTTCGCGTGGGACTCCGCGCAGCTACGGCCGGAGAGCCAGGACGTGATCCGCCTATGATCCGGCGTCTCTCACAGCTCGCGCTCGCGCTCGTCTTGACGGGGTGCGCGGAGAACGCCGTGCTCGAGGTCGAGCTCACGCTCCCCGCCCAGCCCGCGACCGGTGCGCCGCTCTTCGCCTACGTCCAGGCACGCTCGGCCGATGTCGTGTCGTTCGACGAAGCCTGGGCGGGGACCGACGCGATCGATGGACGCGCGCTCGAGACCGCGGTGAGCATGCTTCCGTTCAGCGTCGTCGCCGGCGGGGCGTCCTTCACGCGTCAGCTCGGCGTTCGCATCCGCTTCTGCGCGAGCCGCGACTGCACGGGGCTCGGGGACGATCGCGCGCCCGAGGTGCGCTACCGGATCCAGCGCGCCTTCTACCAGGGGCATCGGACGCGCGTCGCGCTGGTCATCGATGCCGTGCCCGCGCCGCCGCCTCCGATCGGCGCGCCGATCACGGACATCGACAAGTGCGACGTCGAGGGATGCACGACCGGCACGACGAGCACGTACTGCTTCATGAACGGCCACCACTTCTGCGAGGACTGATCGCCCTCGGAGGCGCCTTCAGCCCGAGACGCCGAAGCGCCGCATCCAGGTGTCGAGGACGAGCAGCGCCCAGAGACCCTTCGCGTGATCGCCCCGGCGCGCGCGGTGCGCCTGCTCGAAGCCGACGAACGCGCTCCGGTCGAGCACGCTCCAGCAGGGTGAGTCGGCGAGGACTCGCTCGATCCGCGGCGCGAGCGGGCCGCGGAGCCAGCGCGCGAGCGGCACCGAGAAGCCGTGCTTGCTGCGGTCGAGGATCGCGCGCGGGATCGCGTGGGCGGAGGCCTCGCGAAGGATCCACTTCGTCGTCTTGCCACGGACCTTGTCTCTCGTGGGCACGCGCCGCGCGAGGGCGACGACGTTCTCGTCGAGGAAGGGGGGCCGCGCTTCGAGGCCGTGCGCCATGCTCGCTCGGTCGACCTTCGTCAGCACGGAGCCCGGCATGTACGTCGCGAAGTCGAGCCGGGTCGTGAGCGCGATCGGATCGAGCGAGCGCGGCAGAGGCGTCCGGAGCGTGGCCGGCTCGCGGAACCGTACTCCCATCGCCCGCTCGAGCAGAGGCAGATCGAGGGTCGACATCCACCTCAGGTGCCGGCGCAGCACGTCGTCGTCCCATCGCCCGAGGAAGCGCTTCACCTTCCACTCGAGCGACTGATAGCCGTCGCTGGCGGGGATGCGCTCGACGAGCGCGCGCAGCACCGAAGGCCGCAAGAGCTTCGTCACCGGACGCGCGAGCCGCGCGTGCATCGTGTGCGCGCGATAGGTCGGATAGCCGCCGAAGAGCTCGTCCGCACCGTCGCCGCCGAGCGCCACCTTCACGTGCTTGCTGGCCAGGCGAGAGAGCATGTACGTCGGCACGATCGAGTGATCACCGAGCGGCTCGTCGAGCTTGCCGAGCACCTCGTCGACGACGCCGAGCATCGCCTCCTCGGTGAGCGTCTCCTCGACGTGCTCGAGCCCGAGGTGCGCGGACATGGCGCGCGCGTGCGAGCTCTCGTCGAAGCTCGGCTCGTCGAACGCTATGCAGAACGCCTTGAGCTTCGTCTTGCTGCGCTGGTTGGCGAGCGCGGCGATGCACGAGCTATCGAGCCCGCCCGAGAGGAAGACTCCGAGCGGCACGTCGCTCATGAGCTGCGACTCCACCGCGTCGCCGAGCGTCGACCAGAGCTCTCGCGGGCTCGGCGCATCTCCTTGCCCCAGGTCCACGGGCACGAACGGCCGTCGAGCTGGCTTCTCGCCGGGCCTGAGCACGAGCATCTCTCCCGGCGCGAGCTTCTCCACGCCGCGGACGAGCGTGTGCGGCGGGTGCGCGTAGTCGGAGAAGAGGAACGACGCGAGCCCGTCGTCGCTCACTTTCTTCTCGATGCCGGGGACCTCGAGCATCGACGAGAGCTCCGAGGCGAAGGCGAGCCCGCCGTCCGGAAGGCTCGCGACGTAGAGCGGCTTGATCCCCGCGCGATCGCGCGCGAGCACGACGGTGCCGTCACGCAGATCGAAGAGCGCGAACGCGAACATGCCGTGCAACCGACCGATCACGCGCGCTCCCCATCGCGCGTAGCCGACGGCGATGGTCTCGGTGTCCGAGCGCGTCCGGAAGCGCGCGCCCTCTCGCTCGAGCTCGCGTCGAAGGACCACGTGATCGTAGATCTCGCCGTTGAAGGTCACGAGCGCGTGCCCCTCGGCGTCCTCCATCGGCTGCGCCCCGCCCGCGAGGTCGACGATGGAGAGCCGGCGGTGGCCGAACGTGGCGACGCGCCCGCCCGCGCTGCGAACGCTGATCCCTTCTCCATCGGGCCCGCGGTGCGCGATCTGCGTGAGCATCGCTCGCACCGTGCTCTCGGCCGGCGCGCTCCCGATCACCCCGGCGATCCCGCACATCGCCCGAGGTCTAGCGCATGCCGCCATCCCCGCCGCCGATCTGCCGACGAGCCGTCGACTCGGCGCCGTTTCGGGTCGTCAGTCGCTGCGCGGGAGAACGCGAACCTTCGGAAAGCCGATGCGCTTCGCGATCGGGTACGAGGTCCGGCCCTGCGACTCGAAGTAGGTCCGCACGACGAGCTCTGCGAGGAGGCCGAGCCCGATCGACTGGACGCCCAGGAGGCCAGACATGAGCGCGATGTTGAAGAGCGGGTTCCGGTGCACCCACGCGTCCATCGCGAACTTCTCGTAGAGCACCACCCCGGACATCACCAGCGCGAGGCCGATCATCGCGAAGCCCGCGCCGCCGAACACGTAGATCGGCTTCGTCGCGAAGCGGCGCAGGAACCAGACCGTGAGCAGATCGAGCAGCACCTTCACGGTCCGCGAGATCCCGTACTTGCTCACCCCGGCGACCCGCGCCCGATGGTTGACCTCGAGCTCCGTGACCCGCGCGCCCTGGCTCTCCGCGAGCGGCACGAGGAACCGGTGCATCTCCCCGTAGAGCCTGATTTCGTCAGTGATCTCGCGCTCATAGACCTTCAGCGAGCAGCCCAGGTCGTGGATCCGCGTCCCGGTGACGCGGCGGATGAACGCGTTCGCGATCTTGGAGGGGACCTTCCGGAGGAACATCCCGTCCTTGCGGTCGCGCCTCCAGCCCGTGACCACGTCGAAGCCCTCGTCGAGCTTCGCGAGCAGCTTCGGGATGTCCTTCGGATCGTTCTGTCGGTCGGCGTCCATCGTGACGACCCGCCGGCCCGTCGCGTGCCGGAAGCCGGCATCGAACGCGGCGGCCTGCCCGCAGTTGCGCCGGAACACGACCACCCGAAGGTAGGCCTTTTCCTTGGCGAGGACCTCGAGCAGCTCCCGGCTCCCGTCGCGGCTCCCGTCGTCGACGGCGATGACCTCGAACCTCAGGCCGGCCTCGCTCAGCGCGGCCTCGATCTCCTCGAGCAAGGGCCTCAGGTTCTCTTTTTCCTCGAAGATCGGCAGGACGACGCTGACCTCGACCGGCTGAGGGTCGGGCTCGGCGTCCCCGAGAGCGTTCGTGGCGGCCTGGGGCACGGCTGCGTCATGCGATCAGAACCGCCTGACGGTCAAGTTCACGACCCCGCCGATCGGGGTCCCGAAACAGAGAACGCAGTCAGGTGGCGGCTGTTCTTGATCGGGCGTTCGTTCGCCCGCTAGTATCGCCCCGCCTTTCGAACGTCGGGCAGGCGCCCACGCGCCCGCTCGCGATCTGGCCCACCGAGGATCCATGCGATTTTTCCGCCCCTTTGCCCCTTTCGGCGCGTTGTCGGCCCTCCTCGTCCTGACCCTCGCCTCCTGCGCGGTCACCGAGGTCGACATCGAGACGTGGAAGGGAACCGTGCGCGGGCCCGGCCGTATCGTCGCCGTGCTGTCGGCGCCCCGCTATCACGATGACCTGCGGGTCCGCGCCGGCATGGCGCTCGTCGAGATGGAGCGCACCGACGTCGATGGCGTGAGCGAGCTCCAGACGGCGGTTCGCGCCCTTCCGGAAGCGGACCGGACGCGCATCGTCGATGGGATGGCCCCGAGCCTTCTGCAGCTCATGCGCGGTGAAGGCGCGGCAGCCTCTGCGACGCCGGTCGGCGCCGATGACCCCCCCTCACCGATCCAGGTGCGTGCGAAGGACGCTGCGTTCCTCCTCATCGCCTACGCGAGCCCGCCCGTGCAGCAGCAGCTCACGGACGGCGTCGTCGGCTGGTTCACCGTGGACTTCAACGGCCGGAACCTCTCCGGGAGCTTCAGCGCGGAACAGGTCGTTCGTCAGCTCGGCGCGCCTGCCTGCGGCCAGCTCGTCGAGGCGATGAGCGCGCGGATCCCGCAGGCAGCGCTCGTCCAGATCTCGCTCCTGATCTCGCAGCTCGGCGATGCGCCGACGAAGGCGCGCGCCGCCGAGCGGATCGTCGCGATCGAGCGCGAGATGGAGGGCGCCGAGTTCGGAGCCTGGCTGACCGAGCGAATCCGCAACCAGGCGGTCGCCACGTCGCGGACCCTCACGGACGCGCAGATCCAGACGGCCGTCGAGCTCAACCGCGAGCAGTTCATCACGCTCGGCGCGATGCCCGCGATGCACCACCTCGCGGACCAGGCGATCGTCGTGACGCGCCTGCTCGAGATCGCGCAGACCGCGACGCCGACGCCGCCGACCACCGAAGCGGCGCTCACCGATCGGCGCGTCAAGGCGCTCCAGGCGCTCGAAGGTCACACGCCCGCCACCGCGACCTCGGCTCTCCTCGCGCTCGGGCTGAACGATGCGACGCCCGCGGGCGTCCGCGACTACGCGTTCGACCGCGTCGCCGACAGCCACGACCGCACGGTCATCCCGCAGCTCTGGCCGCTCGCGACGCAGACCAACGCGGAGAACGACCATGCGATCTGGCGCGTGCGCTGGCGCGTCGGCAGCCTGCTCCTCACGCTCGGCGGCAGCGGCGTGGTCGCCGAGTGGTTCTCGCGCATCCCCGTCGGAGACCACATCCGCTACGCCCGCGAAGAGCTGCACGGCTATGCCGAGCGCCTCGCGCAGATCCGTCCCGAGCCGACCGCGATCGTCCGCGCGCAGCTGACGTCGTCCGACTGGGCGCACCAGGTGATCGCCCTCTACTACTTCGACCGCGTCGGCGTGGAGTCGGACCTTCCGGCGATCCAGGCGCTCACGACGTCGACGACCGCGACGAAGGGCGACCACTGGGAAGAGCACGCGGCCATCGGGACGATCGCGACCGATGCCGTGGCTGCCATCCGTGAGCGCGCGGCTGCCGCGTCCGCTGCGCCTGCGCCCACCGCGCCGGCCCCCACCGAAGCCGCACCGACTGCTCCGGCAGCACCGGCCCCGTGACTGCTCCGCTACGCGATCGTGGATTGAGCTTCCCCCAGAAGGCGAGAGGGCGATGAACGACCAGAACAAGAAGACCCTCAGACAGTTCCAGTGTCGGGACTACCTCTGGGAGATCTTCGAGCAGATGAGCCAGGAGCTCGAGTGCTCGGTCGACTACCTCGTCAACGAGGCGATGCGTCAGTACGCGCGCTCTCGGAACTACGGCGGTCGAACGCCGGGTGGCCCAGAGCCGACCGGACCGGTGAACACGCGTCGTGACTCGAGCTCGGGCGGCATGCCGGCGGTCCAGCCCTCCGCGCCTCCTTCGGCGGTCGGCGGTCCTGGGCGCGCGCGCATCCCGAGCCAGCCGATGATCCCGTCCGCGCCCCCGGGCCCGCCCCCGGGGCGCCCCGCCTATCCTTCGCCCCCGGCCTACGCTGCTCCGCCCGTGGTCAACCCTGGCTATCCCGCTCCGCCCGCGCCGCGCTCGTCTCCCGGCGGCTACCCCGCGCCGCCTGCGCCCGGCGGATATCCGGCGCCTCCGGCCGCGAACTATCAGCAGGGCTACGGCCAGCAGGGCGGCTATCCCGCGCCGCAGCAGAGCCCCTACGGCGCAGGTGGCTATCCCGCTCCTCCGAGCAACCCGGGCTACCCCGCGCCGCAGCCGCCGCGACCGTCGGCGCCTTCGTCGTATCCGCCGCCGCCCACGCAGCGTCCGCCCGCCTATCCGGGCGCGCAGCCTCCGCCGCTCCGGCCCTCCGCTCCGGGCGGGGCGTCGTCCGCACCGACGGCAGCCGACGGCGGGATGCCCTCGCTCTTCTGCATCTTCAACGGTCAGAAGTACGCCGTCGCGAAGGAGGAGTGGATCATCGGCCGCGGGAACAAGACCGCCGATCTCCCCATCAAGGACGGCAACATCTCGCGCCGACACGCAGCGGTCATCCTGCAGAACGGGGGCTTCTACATGAAGGACCTCGGCAGCACGAACGGCATCGAGTTCCAGGGTCGTCGGGTCGACACGAAGCGCATCGAAGAGGGCGACGTCTACCAGATCTGCGACTACGAGCTCCGCTTCACCTACCGCTAGCCGCCTCCGTCGTCATGGCCGTGAACGCCCGCCGCAGATCGCGGCGCGGCACGGCGACGTAGGCATCGCTCTCCGTCAGCGGCCCGCGCACCGTCGGCGCTGCGATGACGTTCCCGCCGGCGACGATCGCGATGCGCCTTCCGGCGGCGTCGGTCGTCGCTTCGCGCAGTCGATCGCGGCCGGCGTCTCTCAGCACGAGCACGATGACGCGCCCGCCCTCGGCCGCCTCGAGCAACCGCACGTGCTCGATCTGATCGCTCGAGACGAGCGTGCCGGCGGCGATGCCGATCTCTTCGCCGTCGAGCCGCGTCAGCGTCGTCTCGGCCGGATGATCGTCGTCGGCGACGAAGCGGATCGCGAGATCGACTGACGGCGCCGCCTCTCGATAGTGCTCGACGCCGAACGAGCAGCCGGCAGCGAGGAGCGCGAGGAGCGCCAGGAAGGTCAGCCCGATCGTTCGTGAGAGCACGGCGCGAGGATAGCGTTGAGCGTCGCGAGGAGAGCGGCCAATCTCCCGCTCATGGGCGACCCGATCCTTCGTGAGGTCCGGAGCGAGGACGACGCGGCCGTGGCGGCGATCATCCGGACGGTGATGTCGAGCTTCGGGGCCGACGGTCCGGGCTTCGCGATCCACGATCCCGAGGTCTCCGCGATGACTGCCGCCTACGATCGCCCGGGCGCCGCGTATTTCGTGATCACGACAGGAGTGCTCGCGGAGCCGACCGCGGACGGGAGTGCTCGCAGCGAGCACAGACGGAAGCGGGCCCAGCGATCCGATTCGTCGATCGAATCGGAGGGTCGCGTGATCGGCGGTGGTCGGCTCGCAGCGGTCCCGCTTTCCGTCCATCCCCTCCGGGCACTTCCGTCCGCGGGACGCTCCGCGAGCACTCGGATCGTGGGCGGCGGCGGTGTCGCGCCGCTCGATGGCGGGCCAGCCGACACCTGCGAGATCCGGAAGATGTACTTCCTCCCGGAAGCGCGCGGCCTCGGCCTCGGGAAGAAGCTGCTCGCGCACTGCCTCGAGACGGCGCGCGCGCTCGGCTACCGCCGCGCCTACCTCGAGACCCTGACCGGCATGGACGCGGCGCAGGCGCTCTACGCGAAGATGGGCTTCACGCGCATCGACGGGCCGCGCGGCGCGACGGGCCACGGCGGCTGCGACCGCTTCTACGAGCGCGAGCTCTGAGAGCTCAGCCGGCCTTCGCGGCGAGGCTCTTCCCGAGCACGCTGTGGCGGCGTCCGTACGAGAAGTACACGATGAAGCCGATGACGAGCCAGACGATGAGGCGGAGCCACGTGTCCGGCGGCAGGCCGATCATCACGTAGCCGCACGAGAGCGCGCCGCAGATGCCGACGACCCACGGGGCCTTCACCTTGAACGGCCGCGGCTGATCCGGGTTCGAGCGCCGGAGGAGCGGCACGCCGAGGCAGACGAGAACGAAGGCGAGGAGCGTCCCGATCGAGACCAGCTCGCCGACGAGGTGCATTGGCAAGGAGCCGCCCGCGAGGCAGACGAACACGCCCGTCACCCAGGTCGCGACGTACGGCGTGTTGAACTTCTCGTGCGTGCGGTCGAACCACGGCAAGAGGCCGTCCTTCGCCATCGCGTAGAACACGCGCGTCTGGCCGAGCATCATCACGAGGATGACGCTCGTGAGCCCGGCGAGCGCGCCGAGCTTGATGGTCGCCGTGAACAGCGCGCCCGCGGTCGGGTCCCACTGCCTCAGCTCGACGATGCGGTTGATCCCCACTGCGATCGGCGCCGGCACGGAGAGCTCCTCGTAGCGGACGACGCCCGTGAGCGTGATCGCGACGAGGATGTAGAGCACCGTGCAGATGGCGAGCGAGGAGAGGATGCCGATCGGCAGATCGCGTCCGGGGTTCTTCGCCTCCTGCGCCGTCGTGGAGACCGCGTCGAAGCCGATGTACGCGAAGAACACGACGCCCGCGCCCGTGAGCACGCCGCCCATGCCCCAGCCGTAGCGGCTCGGCGCGTAGCCGAAGAGCCAGTGCAGCAGGCCGTCGAGCGGTGACCAGTCGGCGCTCGGGAGCGCGACCGGCGCGGGGACCAGCGCTGCCAGGCCGGACGCGTGCTCGTTGACGAAGAGGTTGTCGCCCGTGACGAGGCCGATGCCGAGCAGGATGAAGATGCAGACGATCGTCACCTTCACGACGACGATGATGTTGTTGACCCGCGCGCTCTCCGCGATGCCGCGGTAGAGCACCGACGCGCAGCCGATCGCGACGATGCTCGCCGGGACGTTCCAGAAGCCCGTGACCTCGCTGCCGCTCGCGAGCGTCACCGTCTCGAACGGGCCCTTCGTGAACATCAGGACCGAGTCCGAGAGGTGGAAGATCCCGCCGGGCCAGAGGTGGTCGAGCGAGCCGATGAATTGAACGAGGTAGCCGCTCCACGCGATCGAGACGACGACGGCGCCGAACGCGTACTCGAGGATCAGATCCCAGCCGATGATCCAGGCGACGAGCTCGCCCATCGTCGAGTACGCGTAGGCATACGCCGAGCCGGCGACGGGGATCATCGAGGCGAGCTCTGCGTAGCAGAAGCCCGCGAAAGCACAGAGGATTCCGCCGACCACGAAGCTGTACGCGATGCCGGGGCCCGCGTAGTTCGCGGCCGCCGCGCCCGTGAGCGAGAAGATACCGGCGCCGATGATCGCGCCGATGCCGAGCATCGTGAGGTGCATCGCCCCGAGCGACCGCTTCAGGCCGACGTGACCTTCCTTCAGGTTCGGATCGGTCGCCTCCTTGATGACGGCGGCGAGATCTTTCTTCGCGAACAGATTCATTTCCGGCTCCCCTGGACGATCGGCTCGCGGATGTAAGCCTCATTCGATGCGGCGGCGCAAGCCTACATCGCCGCCGAAAGCTCGATCGGCCGCTGCCTCTGCCCTACGATCCGTGGATGGACCGCGACTCCTTTCGCGAATCGCTGCTGCTCGTGATGGAGCAGAAGAAGCACTGGGCCTGGCCGCTCTTCACCTCGGGCGCCGTGAAGAAGGAGCGGCTCCACGTGCACCTCGAGCAGGAGTACGCGGTCTACGTGAAGGACTTTCCGGTGCTCGTCGGGCGCGCCTACGTGCAGTGCCCGTTCCCCGCGGTGCGGCGAGAGCTCGCGGAGAACCTCTACGAGGAGGAGACGGGCGGGCTCGTCGCCGGGCGACCGCACCCCGAGCTCTTCCTCGAGTACCCGAAGGGCCTCGGTATGGATCTGTCGCGCTTCGAGCG
>JBBSAT010000032.1:0-40718 GCA_038252025.1 Polyangiales bacterium
CATGCGGACCTCCATCGACAGGCTGATCCTCATGCTCACCCAGCTCAAGCCCTTGTTTCAGGCGGCAAAACCGATGCGCTCAGGATCGGATCCGCCTTGATCATCCAGGGCTCGAGCCATTGCCGCCCCCCCCAATCGGCGGATCGGATCAGTTGCTGGTCTCGGCCCATAATCTGGCATGGCTCGCGGCATTCCGCGTAGAATTCGCCGCTGGGTGCGCCGACGCCTGCGTCTGCGTGGCCCTTCTTCCGTACGCGGTGGCGCAAGCACGCTCGACAATGGCTCGCTATCTTGGCTTTGGGCTTCCGCTGCTCGGTGGGCGTCGTCCGGCGCCGTGTCCTTTTGACCAACTGGCCCGCGAGTGGGTTTGCTGCTAACCCGCTGTTCTCACTCGAGACCCTTGGTCTGCGCCTGGTGTTAGTTGACTCGCGTCATTTTTGAAGCGCGGCAGCGTCGCCTCGGCCGACGGGGATGGAGGCCTCCGCCACACTCATGGTGCTGGCGGAACGCATGTATACATTCGGCCCGACTCCGCACAACATCCAGAGGCGCAGTCGTTCCCGTAGATGTTGGTCAGCCCCGCACACTCCGAACCATCCACGAGGAGGTCGCCGCATCGATGGTCGCCGCCGCATCCGAAGCCGACGGCGCAGTCTGAGGGCGAGTCGCCCGGGTCGCAGACGTCGCCGCGCAGTCCGCCCGTCGCCACGCATCGTCCACCTCCGCACGCGAGACCTTCCCCGCGAGGACACCTGTGCTCGTCGTCGCACGTGAGGTCCGCCAGTTGGCCACAGCGCAGCGTCGCTCGATTGCAGTACAGTCCAACGAAACAGCTCGAGTCCCACACGCACGGTTCGTCGCGCGATGCGCCGGGATCGGGGGGGGCACATGTTCCGGCGGTGCACGCAGTGCCGTTGGGGCAGCTTCGAATATCCATGACTGGATTCTCTCGCGTAGGATTGGTGGTAGGCCTTTCTGCGCAGGGCTCGCCAACCGCAGTGACTGTCTCACGCACGTTGACGCAGATGAACGTGCCGCCGTCGCCCAGCGCAGCACATTCGGTTCGCTGAAATCCAGGCGCCGGCCGAGCGCAGTTGGAGCGCTCCAGTTCACACGCATCTCCAACCCGCGCGCGCGCGCGGCAGCGCCCCAGGCGCTGGCAGTACGATGCCTCGGGTGGGACATCGCAGAACAGATCGGGATCGCAGTCGTCGCTCGTCCCGCAGGGTGAGTCGTGGGGCGCCGGGCATCGGGACCGGATGAGTTCCCGCCACGCCGGGCCGAGTGCCTGCTCCCTTACGCCGCGAATGCACGCGTCGGCCCGCGAGGCGTCGAACACGATGCTGCCGGCCACAATGCGGCTGCGCGTGTAGGCGAAGCTGTCGACGAGCCAACGACGGGTCAACCCACGCGTCTGGTGTGAAAGAGCGGCCGCTGCGTACCTGTCGACGAACGTGTCGAAGTCGACGACCGAACTGGCCTCTGCACAGCCCGGCTCCGGGGGTTCCGATGCCTGCGGACCCAGAGTCGAGCTGCGGCTGTGCGAGACGTCAGGGCGGGGGTCGGAACAGGCGACCAGCAGCGTGACGGCCGTGAGCGTGCATAGACGAGAGGAGGCGTGAGCCGAGCCCCGGCTCCGCCGAGCGAGTGCGCATGGACATGTTCGCATCCAGTTGCTCTGGCGGCGCTGAGACGGCGAGCATTGGTGATGGTATTCCAGGCATCCGGATTTCGGGCACAGGGAGGTGACGTGAAGGACGGCGGGGACGCGCTCGCCATTCGGAGGCGCTCTTCGGGCGACCTCGCGAGGAGGATCGCTCGCACTCGCTTCGCCACCTCGGGGTGCGTGTCCTTGCGCTCCCCGTCAGCCACGGTCAGTCAGCCACCGGCTGACGAGCGCCGCGATCGTGAGCGGGTCGTCGACGCTCGACACGGCGCGAGCCTACGTTCGCCGAGGCTGTCGAGCGAGCGTGTCCAGGCTCGTGAGCCTCCCGCGTGGACGCCCCGTTTGACCTTCCCCCCCCGCCGGCCCCAACACCACCCGATGGCCCCCCAGCGGATCTTGGTGGCGATGAGCGGAGGCGTCGACTCCTCCGTCGCCGCCGCGCTCCTTCGCGAGCAAGGACACGAGTGCGTCGGCGTCACGCTCCACCTCTGGGACGCCGCTGGCGAACAGAAGGTCGGCCGCTGCTGCGCCCCCGAAGACCGCGACGACGCCCGCAAGACCTGCGAAGCCATCGGCATCCCCCACTACGTCATCGACGAACGCGAAGCGTTCCGCGACAAGGTCGTCGACCCCTTCGTCCGCGCCTACGCCGCCGGGGACACCCCCAGCCCCTGCGTCACCTGCAACCAGCACGTCAAGCTCGGCCGCCTCGCCGAGCTCGCCGACGCCCTCGGCTGCACCTCCATCGCCACCGGCCACTACGCCCAGGTCGCCCGCGACGCAGGCGCCGTCACCCTGCTGCGCGGCGTCGATGCCAGGAAGGACCAGAGCTACTTCCTCTTCGGCGTACCGCGCCCGATCCTCGCCCGCCTCGTCCTGCCGCTCGGCGCCCTCGACAAGGGAACCACCCGCGAAGAAGGACGGCGCCTCGGCGTCCCCAACTGGGACAAGAAGGACTCCCAGGAGCTCTGCTTCGTCCCCGACGGCAACGTCGGCGCCTTCGTCGAACGCGAAGGCGTTAGCCCGCACCCGGGCGAGCTCGTGAGCGCCGACGGCGAGATCGTCGGACAGCACGCTGGCATCCACCACTTCACCGTCGGACAGCGCCGCGGCCTCGGCCTCGGCGGCGGCCCCCCGCGCTACGTCCTCCGCGTCGTCCCCGAGCGCGCCGAGGTCGTCGTCGGCGGCGAGGACGGCCTCTACGCCGCGGGCCTCCGCGCGTCTTCGGCCCGCTGGATCGACGAGCGCGCGCAGGGCGCCTTCGACGCCGAGATCCAGGTCCGACTGGTGAGCGGAGCGCTCTCGTCGTTCGTCAGCGCGAGCGCGTACCACGTGTTCGTCGTCATGGTCCCCGGCAAGTTCAACGGGACGAACGCCCCGGCAACGAGATTCGCGCTGGGATTCGTGCTCCTCGCTGCGTGTTCGAGCCCGCCGCGCGAGCCGCGCGCGGACCCGGCCGAGACGCCGCCCGCCCCGGCCGCGCCCGAGGTCGCCCGTGTGGAGCACGACCGTCCATCAGCCGCTCTCGCGGACGATCCAGCTCCAGCGCGCCGCGTCGAGCCGCGAGCGATGCTGACGACCCTGGCTCTGAGCCAAATGCGCCTGTGTGCCGTCTCGAGCGGGACTGTCGCGTGCCTCGGGCTGGAGCACCTCTCCGCTCGAGAGGACTCCCCGACAGGCGTCATCGGCGTCGCGCTCGACATCAGCGTCCGCTGTCTCGCGCTCGATCACGCGCCCTGGGTGACGTGCGATGGGCTCGCCGTGCACGCAACCGCGGGCGTGCCGGTCTTCGACGTGCCGATGGATGGCCCGGTGAGCGCCGTACGGCTCGGCGGGCAGATGTTCGCGCTGAACTCGCGGGGCGCGGCGGTCCGCTGGCTCATGGTTCGAAGAGACCGAGTCGTCCTCGAGCAAGGGGCACCGTCCGGCCCGTGGGTGGCCGCGTGGCAGGGCTCGTCGGGCACCATCCTCGCAGAGGATCCTGACGGGCACGTCTACCTGCTGCCGCGACAGGGAGAGCCACGCGCCCTGCCTGCTCTCGAAGGTGGCCTAGAAGCCATCGCCTCGGGGACGCGCTGGTGCGTGCTTCGGCGCGCCGGTACCAGGATCGAGTGCGCCGAGTTCCCGGAAGGCCACCTGGTCGGAGCCGTGTCCTTCCCCGAACCGATCGACGCGATCGCCGGGGACTGCGGCCATGCGATCAGCGGGGCCGTGTACTGCTGGCAGCCGGGAACGGGCGCCATCCCCCATGACCCCGCCCCCGACGCAGAGATCCCAGCCGAGCTCGTGGCGCTCCCGTTCGCCGCGACTGCCGTCGCCGAGGAGCAAGGCCTCGGGTGCGCTCAATCCGCAACCGGGGTGGTGTGGTGCTGGGGCTCGGACCTGTCCGGCATCATCGACGACGACCACGAGATCGGGGCGCCGCGTCCGGTCGATCTCCCGCGTTGACCGCCCCGTTTTGATCCTGGGGTGCTTTTCTCGGACAACAACTACGGAGCTCCGCCCGGGGCCTGCGAGGTCGTGATCGGAACCGTTTCTTCGGCGCGCTGCGATGGCTGATGTGCGCGCGCAATGGCTGGCAGTTTGCCTGCTCTCGGCGTGCGGCGGGACTGGCGAGCTAGGCATCCCGCACATCATCACGCTGATCGACTCGGACATCCCGCGCTCCCCCGGGGTAGCTCATCGTTCATACAAGAGTCGGAAGTGATAGTTCGCCTGCACGACGAGGGCGAGAGCGGACGACTGTTCAGGATGCGAGCATGGTAGGGGCCACCATCACACCATCCGGGGCGTGGCAACCCTGCGGCCAGAATATCGACTGATGCGCCCCATCCCCGACGGCTCGCCGGGCCCAAGCCTGGCTGCGTCGCCCGTCGCGGCGGCCTCTGCTCCGCCCGCGCGACCACATCCCGCCCACACCCTACGACGCCACCCCACAACCGCCCCGCCCAAAACCCGAGACAGGCCCCCGCGGTCCCCTGTACGCTCCTAGACCGTCGGCGAAGCGCGCTCGCGTCGAGTGGCTCGCCGCACCCAGGGGGTGACCCATGTTGACTTCGAGCCACGTGTCTTCGGCAAGGTTCATCGCCCTCTTGTGCGCCATGGCGATGACCGCCCCGGGCTGCGCTGACGAAACCGTCGGCAGCACCATCGACACAGGCGTCACGACCGACGGATCGCCGGGCGACGGCAGCGTCGACGCGCGCGCCGACGGTGCGGCGACCGACACCGGCGTCGTCATGGCGGACAGCGGCGACCTCGTCGACACCGGGACGGCGGCCGACGACGCCGCGACCGACATGGACGGCGCTGTCGCCGACGATGCGGCGGTCGACCTCGACGCCTTCTCGGAGACCGATGCGTTCTCCGCGACCGACGCGTTCGTCGCGGCCGACGCTTTCGTCGCGACCGACGCGTTCGTCGCGACCGACGCGTTCGTCGCGGCCGGCTGCGGCAACTCCGTCCTCGACGGCGCGGAGCAGTGCGACGACGGCAACATCCGCAACCTGGATGGCTGTGACTCCGCGTGCCGCTACGAGGTCTTCGACCGCCTCACCGACCTCCAGATCTCCCGCGCGATGGCGCCGGCGGCCTGCACGCCTCGCACGAACGCGCTCGGCAACGCCTTCTCGACCACAGCGCTCGGTCAGGTCAATCCGCTCCTCCGCACCGACATTCACGACGGCAACATCAACATCCTCGTGCAGGCGATCGGCCTCGACGACCTCACCGGCGTGACCGATCCCTCGCTTCAGCTCGGCGTCGTCGGCGCGTCGGTCGATACCACCCACGGCGCATGGCCCGCGGCGGGCAACCCGATCGACTGGTGGTTCTGGGCCGACCACAGCGGCGTCGACGCAATGGGGCTCCCGACTGCGCTGCTCCCCGCATCGCTCGCCGCGCGCACGTTCACGGCCGGCCCGATGAGGGTGACGCTCCCGCTCTCGCTCGGCGGCTCAGTCTCCATCCTCACGCTGAACTCGGCGCGCATCATCGCCGCCGTCAACGCCGCGCCGGCGCCGAACCGCCCCGCCCCGCCGCCGGGATCGCTCGCGGCAGGCCTCACCGTGTTCCAGACCATCACCGCGACGAGCGCCACGCAGGGCCTCTGCGGAAACGTCACCGTCCAGTCGCTGGCGCAGATCCCGGTGCCGATGGCGCTGACGGCCGGCGCGGGCGCATGCGGCGCGTGCGCCGGATCGCACGCGTACACCTACTGCGGCGCGGGCGTGGCCGTCGGCCCCACCTGCAACTCGCTGCTCGACGTGATGGTCGGAGGCTGCAAGGTCTTCGGCTGCCTCATCACCGCGGTGACCGCGACGCAGCCCGACGTCGCCGGCAGTGGCACGGTTCGCGCGCTGACCGTCGGCACTGGCAGCCACGTGCCGATGTCGCAGATCACCGGCAACGTGGATGCGTACTCGTCGTACCTGACGTTCACGGCCAACCGCGCACACGCGACCGGCGAGACCTGCGGCGTCACGGCCGACTGCATGCCCGGCATGACCTGCACGGCAAGCGTCTGCCGCTGAGCGACCCGAGGGGTCCGCGGGCGGTCACTCCTCCCGCCGGCCCCTCAAGCGTTCCAAGCGCGCCCGGATCTTCGACTCGAAGCCCGCGTCCTTCGGCTCGTAGTACTTCCGGCCGCGTAGCTCGTCCGGGAGGTAGTCCACGCCTGCGTGGCCGCCCTCCGCGTGCGGGTAGCGGTAGCCGTCGCCGTAGCCCCACTCCTTCATCATCGTCGTCGACGCGTTCCTCAGGTGGAGCGGCACCTCGAGCGCGCCGTGCTCACGGATGTCCGCGCGCGCCCTCTCGAACGCCTCGTAGCTCGCGTTCGACTTCACCGTGCTCGCCAGATACGTGCAGCACTGCGCGAGCGGGAACAGACCCTCCGGCATCCCGAGACGACGGAAGCTCTCGTCGGCTGCGACGGCGACCTGGATCGCCGTCGGGTCCGCGTTGCCGACGTCCTCGCTCGCGAAGATCAGCATCCGCCGCATCACGAAGAGCGGCTCCTCGCCGGCCTCGAGCATCCGCATCATCCAGTAGATCGCTGCGTCGGGCTCGTTGCCGCGCATCGACTTGATGAACGCCGAGACGACGTTGTAGTGCTCCTCCCCGCTCTTGTCGTAGCGCAGCGTCGGCGAGGCGAGCGCCGACGACACCAGCGCGCGGTCGAGCGGCGCGCCTCGCGAAGCGGCGTCACGCGCCGAGAGCTCGAGCACGTCGAGCGCGCGGCGGGCATCTCCGTGCGCGTGCTGCGCGATCGCGTCGAGCGCGTCGTCCGTGGGCACGACGCCGAGCGCGCCGAGACCACGGTCGCGATCACCGAGGGCGCGGGTCAAGAGCGCGCGGACGTCCGCGTCGCCGACCGGCTCCAGCTTGAACACACGCGCGCGGGACAGGAGCGCGGCGTTGACGGCGAACGACGGGTTCTCGGTCGTCGCGCCGACGAGGATCACCGAGCCGCGCTCGACGTAGGGGAGCAGCGCGTCCTGCTGCGCCTTGTTCCATCTGTGGATCTCGTCGACGAAGAGGATCGTGCGCGCGCCGCGCAGCTTCTTCTTCTCGGTCGCCGACTCCAGGATCTTCCGAAGCTCCGGCACGCCCTGGAGCACCGCCGAGAACGCGACGAACTCGGCCTTCGACTCGACCGCGAGCGTGCGCGCCAGCGTGGTCTTCCCGCAGCCGGGCGGGCCCCAGAGGATCATCGAGGGGATGCGATCGTCAGCGATCGCACGGGCGAGCACCCCTCCTTCAGCCAGGAGGTGCCCCTGACCGACCAGATCGGCGCGCCGACGAGGTCGCATGCGCTCGGAGAGGGGCGCGCCTTCGCGCTCGCGCTCCTCCTTGTGGTCGAAGAGGTCCATCGGGATCTTTTCCCTCTACCGCACTATTTGCGCACACACACGGCGCGGGCGGAGGCCTCACGTCCGCCCCGAGCGGAGCGCGGGCGCACGCGCATGTGTAAGCCGGCTCACGATCCAAGGGGCACCATGACACGGCTGTCCGACCGCCCGCTCTTCGCGCTAGCGCGAAGAAAAGGGCGCAGAAAGAACTTTGGGGCCGTATCGCGCGTCGAACGGCTGGATCCGCCGCCACTCCCACGACGCGGTCACGAATGAACGGGGTGGCACCTCGGTTGCAGTCACCAGGCTCGACAGAAGCAGCGCAGCGGCGCGACGCCGCGAGGAAACATGAAGAACCTTTACGAGATGATCTACGAGTACCAGCTCCTGCGCGGTAAGCAGGATCGGCTGGACGTACCCCTCGACGACGTCGAGCAGGCGCGGCTCGCAGGCCTCGAGCAGCTGCTCTCCGGCGACACGGCCGGGACCGCCGGACGGCGCAGCATGTCGCGCGTGATCGTCCCCACCCGCGTGCTCTTCACGACGGCGGGCGGCTTCGAGACCGGTGAGGTGAAGAACCTCTCGGGCTCTGGTCTCGCGATCGCCACGCGTCGCCCGCCCGAGCCGGGCACGCGCGTCGTCGTCCGGGTCGAGGACGCGGGAGACGCCATCGAGTACTTCTTCCCGTGTCGCGTCGCCTGGCGTCGCCTGGTCACGAACGTCGGGATGGGCGTCGCGTTCGACGGAGTGCCGACGCGCGCGGCCGTGTTCGGCGACGACGAGGGATCCGGCGTCTGGCAGCGCTCCATGCGGCTGGGCGATCCGCAGAAGGGCGTCGCCGCGGCGTGATCCTCGGCGCCGGAGCGTCAGCGTGACGCGCGCGATCGCTCCCGTGTCACCTTCTGGCGAGCGGCCGTTCGCGCGATCACGAAGATCTCGCCGTGTTCGCGTGGGTCCTCGCCGATCTCGGCGCGGCACGCACGTTGAAATGCACGGCCGTACCCACGGAGGGCCGGATGCAGATGAAGAGAGAAGCGGCCGCAGCGGAGACAGAGGACGAGGCGGTGCTCGAGATGTCCGGCGACCCTTCCCCGGAGACGAACGGTCGCGTCGTCTTCGCGCGCGCGGGATCGAGAGTGGCCGCCGAGGAGGCGCTCGGATCGCAGGCGCTCTGGGCCGAGCACCTGATGAGCCTCGCCGTCTGGCCCGCGGTCTTGCTCACGATCCCGGTGACGGTCGCCGCGGGTCACGGCCACGTCCTCCCGACGCTGGAGGGGCAGGTCCTCGGCGTTCTGGTCGCCGCGCTCCTCGGGTATTGCGTCGGCGGGCGCGTGCCCAACGCGCTGGCCCACATGCGGCGCATCCCGCTCGTGCTGCTGGCCGCGGCGGCGGGAGGTCTCGGCGCGTGTATCGGCGCGCTCACGATGGGAGCCGTCGTGCTCGCATCGCCGCTGCTGCAACACACGGGGACCTGGCTCCTCGGCGGCGCGAGCTTCGGCCTCGCGTACGGAAGTCTCCTCCTCGTCCCCACGATCCTGGCGCGGCTCGGCCAGCTGCCGGCGCGGCTCTTCGCAGTGGTGCGCCTCGTCGCGACGCTCGTGGCCGGGCTCTACGCGGGGTGGGTCGCGTAGCCACTCGCCGACGCGCTCAAGGGACGCTCACGAAGAGGAGCTGGCTCTCGCGCGGCGGGATCGTCAGATCGACCGAGCCGTCGGGAAGGACGGTGGCGCGCGCATCGCCGAAGAGGCGATCGACGAGGCCGGCGCCCGGAGCAAACCCCGTCTCGACGTGCACCTCGGCGACGTGCGTCGGGTGCGTGTTGAGCACGACGAGCGCCCGCTCGGAGGCCGCGACGCGCTCGAACGCGAGGACGGCCGCGCCTGGATCCGTCGTGTCGAGCTCGGAGCCACCGATGTCGCTGAGCGCTCGAACGACGAGCTCGCCACGGCGCAGCGCGACCGATCCTGCGCGCATCTCGATCAGGCGCCGGATGAGCGCGTACGCTGGTCGATCCTCGCGGAAGCCGCTGTCCCACATGCGCTCTCGTGCGGCGTGGCCGCTGCCGCCCGCGAGCTCGGTCTCGGTGCCGTAGTAGACGCAGGGGATCGCATCGACGGTGAACATCAGGACGATCGCCTGATCGGCGGCGAAGGGATCCGTTCCGGAGCGGACCCGGACGAGATCGTGGCTGTCGACGATGGAGACGCGCGCCTGCCAGGGCGAGATGCCGATGCCGCCGGGCTGTCCGACGGATCGAAAGAGCGAGCGCGCGTCGGACAGGCTGGCGCGCGCCGCGGACGGCGGCCCGCCGCCGAGCACGACGTCGGTGACGACGTCCTCCCAGAACGGGATGTCGAAGGCGGAGTCGATCGAGCCCTCGTCGCCCGTGTAGTCGGCGATGACGCTGTCGACGTCGAAGACCTCGCCGAGGAGGAGAAAGCGATCCCTTCCGGCTGCGTGCATGCGCGCGCGGATCTCGCTCGCGAAGCGCGGCCAGAACGCGCGGTCGACGTGAGGGACAGCGTCGATGCGGAAGCCATCGAGGTCGAGCGCGATCGCCCAGTGCGCGTAGGTCTCGATGAGCCCGGCGATGACGGTCTCGTTCTCGGTGTCGAAGTCGCGCAGGCCATCGGGAAAGTCGCCGTAGCGACGCTGGACGGGGATTCCGAGCACGCCGACGCCGCGGCGATGGAAGTGCTCGGGGAGGAGCGGGAAGGGGCCGTCCGGGCCGAAGAGAGAGCCGCTCTCCGAGAAGAGCAGCGGCACCCCGTAGGGCGCGTCGACGAACGCCGGCTGCGCCTCCTCGGGATCGTCGATGCCGTCCTCGTCGAGGTCGTAGTCGAAGATGCGTCCCGCGTGGTTCGGCACCACGTCGACGATGACGGCGATGCCGCGCGCGTGCGCGCCTTCGACGAGGGCGCGGAGCTCGTCCTCGGTCCCGAAGCGCGGCTCGAGCGACGTGAAGTCGGCGCCCCAGTAGCCGTGGTAGCCGTCGCCTTCGTCCATGCGGGCGACGCTCCGCACGATGGGCGAGATCCAGATCGCGGACACGCCGAGGCGGGAGAGGTAGTCGAGGCGCTCGGTGATGCCGCGCCAGTCGCCGCCCTGCCAGCGTGAGAGGTCCGCGGGCATCGGGCCGACGCCGTCGACGGTGTCGTTCCCCGGGTCGCCGTTCTCGAAGCGGTCGGTGACGATCTGATAGATGACGCGGTCGCGCCAGTCGTCCACTCGCTCCGGGACGGCCTCGGGCGCACAGGAGGCGACGAGCACGAGCGTGAGCGCGAGAGGGCTGGGACGCATGCGCGCCGATCCTGCGCGAGGCGGCGGCCGAAGGCGAGCGCGCCCGGCCGAAGGAGTGGGCATGGGTGGCCCGGATGGTCCGGGTGCTTAGGAGAAAGAGAGGAGAAGAACATGTTCTTCGATCCGCTCTATCTCGTGATGCTGCTCCCCGCGATCCTGCTCTCGGCGTGGGCCGCCTGGATGACGAAGGCTCGGTTCGCGCGCTGGTCTCGCGTCGCAAACCTGCGCGGGATGAGCGGCGCTTCGGTGGCTCGTTACATCCTGGACCGGAACGGCCTGAGCGACGTCGGCGTCGTCCCCGCGCGCGGGGTCCTCTCGGACCACTACGATCCATCGCACCGCGTCGTTCACCTGTCCGAGGCGGTGTTCTACGAGGGCTCGGTGAGCGCGATGGCGGTCGCCGCGCACGAGACGGGCCACGCGATCCAGCACGCACGCGGGTACAAGCCGCTCGCGCTCCGCAGCCTCGCCGTGCCGCTGGCCGCGTTCGGCTCGAACTTCGCCGTGCTCATCATCGTCGCCGGCCTGATCCTCTCGGTCACGGAGGTGGCCTGGGTCGGCGTCGTCCTCTTCGGCGCGACGGTGCTCTTCCAGGTCGTCACGCTTCCGGTCGAGCTCGACGCTTCGAGCCGGGCGAAGCAGGCGCTCTCGAGCCTCGGGCTCGTCGCTCCAGCGGAGCAGGCCGGCGTGTCGCAAGTGCTGACGGCGGCAGCGATGACGTACGTGGGCGCCGCGCTCTCGTCGGTGCTGACGCTGCTCTACTTCGTGCTTCGGGTCGGCGGCGGCGGAAGGCGACGATGAAGCGGCTGTCCCATCGACGCGCGGTGGGCTCGGCCCCATCGTTGCGATCGCGATGGACACGCTCGTAGCCGCGGAGAACATCGGTGCGAGCCTCGACGCGCTCGTCGCGTTGCTCTCGGGCCAGCCCGTCGTCGTCCTGACGGGAGCGGGGCTGAGCACGGCGTCCGGGATCCCGGACTACCGCGGGCCCGAGACGCGGCGGCGCGCGCGAAACCCGATCCGCTTCGCCGAGTACATGGCCTCGGAGGAGACGCGCGCGCGCTACTGGGCGCGGAGCATGGTCGGCTGGGAGCGGTTCTCTTCGGCACGACCGAACGCGGGGCACGACGCGCTTCGTCAGATGGAGCGAGACGGGGCGATCGAGGGCGTCATCACGCAGAACGTCGACCGCCTCCACGCGCGCGCCGGCAGCGAGCGAGTGGTGGAGCTGCACGGCGCGCTCGAGGACACTCGCTGCCTCGCGTGCGGTGAGCTCGAGAGCCGGCACGCCGTGCAGGCGCGGCTGCGCGCAGAGAACCCGCGCTTCTCGACCGCGCCGAGCGAGCTCGCGCCCGACGGTGACGCCGAGATCCCCGCCGAGGCGCTCGCCGGCTTCGTACCGCCGAGCTGCGTGCGATGTGGCGGCGCGCTGAAGCCGAACGTCGTCTTCTTCGGCGAGAACGTGCGACCAGCGACGCTCGCCGATGCCTATGCGCTCTTCGACGCATCGAGCGTGCTCCTGGTCGTCGGCTCGTCGCTCGCGGTCTTCTCCGGCTATCGCTTCGTCCGCAGGGCGAAGGACCGAGGGATGCCGGTCGCGATCGTGAACCTCGGCGAGAGCCGAGGTGACGACCTGGCGGACGTCCGGATCGAGCGCGACTCCAGCGACGTGCTTCCCGCGCTCGCTGGAGCGCTGCGTTGCGGGTAGCGGTCAGTACCCGACGACGTTGAGCACGTAGGCACCGGAAGCGCCGTTGTAGCCGTCGACGATGATGTAGTACGTCGACCCCGCGACGACCGGGAGCGAGATGCGCGAGGTGAGGCTGCCGCCGCCGTCGTCGTCGCAGATCGTGCTCGTGCCGCAGGTCGTGCTCGCGTAGAGCACCGTGTCGAAGCCCGAGCCGATCGTGTCGATGGTGAGCGTGCCCGTCGTGCGCGCGACCAGCGAGTAGACGACGTCCGCGCTCCCTCCGAGCCCGCAGGTGCCGTTGTAGTTGTCGACGCGACCAGCGGTCGTGCCCGTGTACCGGCCGTTGGCGCTGATGACGACGGGCGTCGTGCAGGTGTCGTGGTTCACCGCAGCGCTCGAAGACGTGAGCGTGAAGGTGCGGGGGCTCGACCCCGTCGAGTAGCTGTCCGCGACGATGTAGAACGTGCCCTGGGGAGGATCGACGGTCAGCTGGCTGACGTTGACGGTCCCGAAGTCGTCGTTGCACACCATCGACTCCGCCGTCGTGCAGGCCGAGCTGCTCATGATCGAGAGGATCGTGTCGTAGCCGACGGGGCCCGTCATCGTGAACGTGTAGCGAGTCGGCGCGCCGGTCGCCGTGAACGAGTACGCCACGTCGTTGCCGGGCCCGCCGCTCCCGCAGGTCGACATGCTCGCGCTGCCGCTGCAGGAGTTGTCGCCCGCGATGGTCGAGCCGATGCTGTACGGCGTCGCGGTCGCGCAGGTCGAGTTCGTGGGCGCCGTGCAGCATCCCTCGTCGACCGAGCCGTTGCAGTTGTCGTCGAGCCCGTTGCCGCAGGTCTCGCTCGCCGCCGGTGCGCCGGGCGTGCAGGCCGGGACGGACCCGCCCGAGCAGCCGGCCGCGGTGCGCGCGCACACGCCGATGCCGCACGCCTGCGTCGCGATCCCGTCGTCGACCGCGCCGTTGCAGTTGTCGTCGATGCCGTTGCAGGTCTCGCCGGAGGGCGAGCCGGGGACGCAGCTGCCGGGCGTGCCGCCCGTGCAGGCAGCCACGCTTCGGGAGCAGGCGCCGGTGCCGCAGCTCAGCGAGCCGAACCCATCGTCGACGACGCCGTCGCAGTTGTCGTCGATGCCGTTGCACGACTCGGCGCTGGGCGTTCCGGGAACGCAGGTCGCGGGCACGCCGCCGGTGCAGGCGGCGACGGTCCGGAAGCAGGCGCCACGACCGCACGTGACGCTGCCGAGCGCGTCGTCGGTGAGCGTGTTGCAGTCGTCGTCGAGGCCGTTGCAGACCTCGGTCGTCGGCATGCCGGGCACGCACATCGGCGGGGTCCCGCCGGAGCAGGCCGCGACCGTGCGCGAGCACTCGCCGATGCCGCAGGTGGTCCCGCCGAAGCCCTCGTCGGTGCTGCCGTCGCAGTTGTCGTCGATGCCGTTGCAGGTCTCGGTGCCGGGCGGGAGCGGTGTGCACGTGGGCGTCATCCCGCCGGAGCAGGTCGGGACGGAGGTGCGGCACGCGCCGGTTCCGCAGAAGACCGGCGTGTCGAGGCCTTCGTCGGTCATCGTGTCGCAGTCGTCGTCGACGCCGTTACAGGCCTCGGTGCCCGCAGGGCTCACGTTGGGGTCGGTGTCGTCGCAGTCGGGCGAGGCGCAGCCGACGCCGAAGCCGTCGCCGTCCTCGTCGATGCAGACGCCGCCGTCGACGTCGCCAGCGTCCGGGCCCACCACCACCCCCGTGTCGCCGCCGTCGCTCCCGATCACCGCGCCATCACGAGGCCCGCTGTCGAGACGATTCGGCCCCGAGTCTTCGAGCGTGTCGCCACCGCCGCTCGCGCATCCGGCGAGCACGCCCAGCGAGAGGAACGACGAGACCAGGAGCACGCGCGAGCAGATCGCGCGGGCGGGAGTGGAACAGCGCATGGGGGACCTCCGAGAAGCGATTCGTCGATCGTCGGCGGCTGCGTCCGAAAGATCAAGCTGGCGGAGCGCTTCTCTTTCGAGCGGGCTCATTCCTGCGAGCCGAGCGCGGCGTGCGCGCGGGCCAGGAGCGCGATCGCCGCGACGTCCGAGCGCAGCACGCGCGCTCCGAGGCCGACGCCCATGAAGCGCTGGGCCTCGAGCAGCAGGACCTCGCGCGGCGTGAAGCCGCCCTCCGGGCCCATCGCGAGGACGAGCCGCTCCGGATGCGCGGCGGCGACCCGTGCCTCGAGCGAGCGAGGTGCGCTCGGGTCGGCGTGGAGCCGGAGGGCGTCCGCCGGCACCAGACCATCGAGCTCTGCCTCGAGCAGGAAGGAGAGCGAGCGGTGAACGCTCACCCTCGGGACGCGCGTGTCCTTCGCCTGAGCGAGCCCCTCGAGGAGGTTCGGGATGAGCTTCTCGGGGCGCAGGACGTGGGTGTCGAAGTAGAACTTCTCGACCTTCCACGCGCCGGTGAGCACGAGGCGATCGACCCCCAGCTGGGCGAGCGGCGAGAAGAGACGCGCGAGCACCTTGGGGCGCGGTAGCGCGAGCACGAGGTCGATGCGCGGCCGCTCGGGGGCGCTCGGCTCGAGCGCGCACGCGAGCGTGATGCGGTCGGCGTCGACCGAGAGGATCTCGGCCGTCCCGAGCGGTCCGTCCACGATCCCGATGCGCAGCGCGCTGCCGATCTCCGCGCCGAGCACGTCGCGCACGTGGCGCGCGCGCTCGCCGTCGATCGTCGCGCGACCGTCTCGGAGCTCGTCCGGATGGAGGAGGACAATGTTCACGTGAGATCCATGGCAGCTCAGGCGAGCGAGGCGACGAGGATCTTCAGCGGATGGCGGCCGTCCGGCGTCGGGAAGTCGGCGTCGGGCACGAGCGACTCGAGCACGGTCAGCGCGCGTGACGACTTCTCGGCGGTGCGGCGGACGATGCTCTCGAACTCCTCCATCGAGACGCTCGGCACGTGGTTCGTGATCAAGAGGCGGCCCAGAGGCGCGACGCAAGCGAGCGCGGGCTTGATGAGGCTCGGGTAGTCGCGGACGACGTCGATCGCACCGAACGGCGTCTTTGCCCAGCGAGGTGGATCGAGGACGACGAGGTCGAAGGTCCGGCGATCGAGCCGGGCGTAGGGCCTCTGCGCGCCGCGCCCCTTCACGGGCATCCCGGCGAGCTGACGGAGCGCGGGGATCACGTTCTCTTCGAGAGTGCGAAAGACGGCTTCTGCGATCCCGTTGCGAGCGGCGTTCGCACGGCCGACCTCGAGCGCCGAGCGGGCGAAGTCCACGTTGAGGACCTCCTTTGCCGAGCTCGCTCCTGCGGAGACACCGACGCCGCACGTGTACGCGAAGAGGTTGAGGACGCTCTTGCCTCGCGCGTTCGCTCGCATCCACCGGCGCAGGACGCGGAGGTCGAGGAAGAGCAGCGGGTCCTTGCCGCGGTGGTAGGGCCGCACGTCGTAAGAGAGACCGAGCTCGCGACCGATCGGCGCGAGGAGGGCCGGGTCGAGCGGGCCGAGCTCTTCGCGCTCGTCGCGCCGGACGAACGCCGGGACGAGCGCTGGATCGACGCGCGCGTGCGCGATCTCGGCGATCGAGGCGCGCTCCTCCTGCGTGAGCGAGCGGCCCCATGCCTGGACCAGGAGCACCGGGCCATAGCGGTCGATGGCGATGCCGGGAATGCCTTCGGTCGCGCCGTGGAGGAGCCGCACGCAGTCCGTGTCTTCCTCACGGAGGCGCGCGAAGAGGTCTCGCCGGGCGTCCAGCGAGGCCGAGAAGAGCGAGGCGATCGTCACGACTTCTCGGCGGGCTTCGGGGCGCGGACGACGACCTCCTTGTCGTCGTGCTCCTCCTGGAGCGCCTCGGCCCAGAGCGTGCGCATCACGTCGGCCTCTGCCTCACCTCTTCCGCGCGCGACCTTCTGCATGCGCTCGCGCTCGCTCAAGATCATCCGGTCGAGGTGCTGGCGCACGTCCGCGCAGTGCACGAGGAAGCTCGAGAGAAGCTCCTCCGAGTGGATCTCTCCCCGGGAGAACGCGGCGAGCGCGCTGGTCTTCACCCTTCCGAGCTCGCTTCGCAGCGAGAGCATGCGCGGCAGGTCGAGGCTCGCCGCGTCCTCGACGAGCATCGCATCGCGGTCGATGCGCGCCGCGTCTGCGAGATAGGTGTCGAGCCCGTGCAGGCGGCGCGTGCGCCACCACCGATAGAGCAGCACGAACGCGACGATGAGCGAGACGATGAACGAGCGAAGGCTCTCGATGCCCTGAACGTCGTCGCTCGTGAAGAGCGGATCGTCCCTGTGCATCCAGCCGATCGTGCCGGGGTGGAGCGGGAACTCGGGCTGGAGAAACAGGGCCGGATCGGGCCTCGGCAGGTTCGCGCGCCGGAGGAAGCGCTCCGACTCGAGGGCTTCGAGCAGACGGCGCACGGCCTCGGCGCGCGTGCTGCGCGAGGCGATCGCGATCATCCGAGTGGCGAGGGTCGGGACGTCCTCTCGCGGCGTCGCAGGCGCGGCGTCGTAGGCATAGGCGGGGATGGCGCCCGCGGTGACGGCGACGTCCCGGAGCGACATCGCCTCTCCGAACGGCAGCGGGACGAGACGGTAGCCGCGCCCGATGAGCAGGCGTCGCGCGTTGGGCGACGGGAGCGTGGAGATGTGGAAGATCGCGTCGGGCAGCTCGCTAGCGCTCGCCTCGTCGAGGTCCGCGTAGGTCATCGCGACCTCGGTGTAGTCGTGGCCGGGATGAAGCCCGGCGAGCTCGGTCAGAGCGAGCGAGAGCCTCCGCGTGCCGCTGCCGGGCGGGGCGAGCATGACGCGCTGGCCTCGGAGATCTTCGAGCGCCCACACGTTCGAGTCGCCGCGCACGAGCAGGTGAAGGACCTCGAGGACGAGCGGGGCGACCTCGCGCACGTCGTCGTTGCCGTCGAGCCCGCCCTGCACGAGCGCCACGTCGACCTCGCGGCGCTCGACCATCTCGCGAGAGTCCTCGGAGCCCTCGGACGGGACGATCGTCACGTCGAGCCCGTGGTTCCGGGCTTCGTCGGCGAGCGCCTCGGCGATCTCGGCGCGACGGCCGCGGGCATCACCGGCCGCGAGACGGATGGCGATGCGATCTTCGCGGCGCGCGAGGAAGAGAGAGACAGCGGCGAACGCGAGCGCAGCGATCGCCGCGAGGACGAGCGCGCGCGGAGAGTCGAAGAAGCGCCGGAACGAGGCGAGCACGCCAGGCCCTTGTAGCGCGAAGCGCGGCGCGGGCGCGAGCACCGGAGTCGGCCCGCTCGGTCGCCGTCAGCGCTCGTCGGGGCCTCGGGCCGCGACGCCAAATGGCCGGTGGTCGTAGCCGTAGTCGGGGGGCAGCGCTGCCACGCCGTAGCCGGCGGGGCCCTCCATCAGGTGCGGCACGGGATGCGTCCTCCTGCGACGAGGTGGCGGCGCGTCCGCGTCCGCCTCGGCCTCGGGGTCCGGAGCGGCGGCCTCGACCTCGGGCTCCGCGGCGGGGGCGACCACGACGGGAGCGGGCTCGGGCGGGGACGGCGTGGGCAGAGCGACGGGCGCCACGGGAGGCGCTCCTCTTCCTCTTCGAGCGCTGGGACATCGGCCCATCCTACGTGCGACTCGGCGAAGGAGCACTCGCGTCGGAGAGCGTCAGCGGAAGTCGAAGGTCGCGTAGGACGAGTACTCGCTCCAGCCCGACGCGGTCTGTGCGCGGACGCGGAATCGGTACGCCGTGCCGTGCGTCGCCGGATAGAACGTCTTCGTCGGCGAGGTCGCGCTGTACGTGAAGTACGGCGCGAAGGTGGTCCCCGAGCGCACGTCGATGGCGAACTCGTAGTGGGTCGCGCCGGTCACGGCCGTGCAGCCGAGCGTGACCGAGCCCGTGGTGATGAGACCGCCGCTCGGCGTGAGGCCCGTCGGCGCGCCGGCCGGGCCCGGATCGGTCGGCGGATCGCTCGGCGGCGGCGCAGGCGGCGGATCGCTCGGCGGCGTCCCGGGCAGCGTCGCGCCCGCGCCGAAGAGGAACGTCGCCCAGCTCGACCATGCGCCCGAGCCGGCGCGCACGCGCCAGCGATAGGCGGTGTTCGTGTAGGTCGGCCAGAAGGTGCGGCTCGCGGACGCGCCGACGTAGTCGTAGTAGTGGGCGTAGGCGCCGCCCGCGTCGTACTCGATCGCGAACGTGTAGGTCGTCGCGCCCGTCGCCGCGCCGCGCGTCATCGTGACGGAGCCGGTGGTGATGCGCGCGCCGTCGGTCGGCGTGAGCGACCCCGCGCTCGGCGGCGGCGCAGGCGGCGGATCGCTGGGCGGCGGCGCAGGCGGCTCCGTGGCGCCGGGCTCGGGCGGGTGCGCCGTCGCGCTGCCGTACTGGAAGTACGACCAGCCGGACCACGGGCCCGCGCCGGCGCCGTTCCGAGCGCGCACGCGGAAGCGATACGTGACGTTGGGCGTGCGCGGCGAGAACGAGCGCGCGTTCGTGGTGCTCGTGTACGTGTAGTACGCGCCGTACGCGGCGCCGGAGGAGACCTCGATCGCGAAGTCGTACGAGGTCGCGCCGGGCGCAGCGCCCGAGAGGAGACGAACGTCGAGCCAGCCCGGTACGAGCTCGTACGCGGACGGAGACAGGCTCGAAGGAGCCGCGGGCACGCCGGACGACGGAGGCGCAGCGCTCGGATGCGCGTGCGTCGGCGTCGTCGTCACGCCGATCGTGTTGAGGTCCACGTCGATGCCGCAGAGGTGCAGGTCGCCCGCGTACTGCTTGCCCCAGGCGGAGTCCCACGCGCCGACGCGCTGCGAGCTCCACGAGGCGAGGTCTGCGTTCCCGTCGTAGTTGGCGTACCAGAGCGGCAGATCGGCGACGATCGCGGAGCTGCCCATGTTCGGAGCCCACCACCAGCCCGCCGTGTAGATGCCGCACGGGAAGTCGCCGCACGCGTCGACGGCGTCCTGGATCCGATCCTCGAGCGCGCCACGGCCGAGGCCGGCGGGAGCTTCTTCGATGTCCAGCCAGAGCATGCCGACCGGATAGCGGCGCGCGAAGTCGAGCGCGGCAGCGACCTGCGCGTGCATGTCGCGGCTCCAGACGAGATAGACGTACGCGTCGACGGTCATGCCGCGCGAGATGGCCATCTCCATCTGCTGCCGCGCGATGCCGAGCTCCTGCGTGCCGACGATCACGTGGCGCACGTCGTGGTCCCAGAAGCAGTCCATCTCGGAGTCGGTCACGCGCCCCGACCAGACCGAGATGTCGACGGCGTGCGCGAGGGCCACCTCGACACCGAAGGCCGCCTCGTGTCGCGTCGGCGCAGGACGCTCGCCGCCGAGACCGGCGGGACTGCAGCCGAGCGCGAGCGCCGCGAGCGAGGAGAAGAGAGCGAGAGAAGACGTCGTCCGCATGGGATCCTCCGCGCCGGCCCATCGCAACGAGCGCGCCACGCGGATCGACGCAGATTTCTCGCGATCACGCGGCCGCTGAAGGCTCGAGCCCGCAGGGGGACCTGGAGGTTCGAGTCGACAGGTGGCGAGGCGGCTCCACAGGGCGACCGCACGCCGCGCGCGTTTTCACGCCGGGTCTCGCGCTCACGCTGCATGGCCCGACGACTGCAGAGGCAGTCCGCAGGAGCACGCCATGTCGCGACATCAGAACATCCGAGCCGCCGCACTCTTCGCCTGGCTCTCATCGGTCTCCTTCCTCTCTTGCGTCGCGCTCTCCGGCTGCGCGTCGGGCGGCGTGGATGCTCGCTCGCACGCAGCGCTACCGGCCGAGGCAGACGCGGGCATCGCTCCGGGCGATGGGGGCTGGGTGTTCGTCCTCGGCGACTCGGGGCCGGCGATCGCGACGGAGGACGCCGGCGCGATCGCATCTCCCGTGGTGCCGCCCCCGGAGCCCATCCCGTCGGGACCGACCGCGCTGCGCTGTGGTCGCACGTACGATCACGAGACGGACTTCGTGGTGAGGAGCGGCGCTCCGACGTACGCGATGCTCCGTCATCGCGACGGCACGTCACTCCCGGCGGACGAAGGCGGTGCGTCGTGCGGCTCGGGCTGCACGGAAGAGGTGACGCGGCTCTGCGACGGCGACTCGCTCACCGGATTCGTGGACAACGCCCTGAGCTTCAGCGTGCAAGGCGCGCAGACCGACGAGCCCGGAACCGGCTCGCTCGTGCTCACGATCGGGGGCGTTCCGCTCGCGCCGATGGCGTATGCGACCTCCTCGACGAGCTTGCCCGGCTTCGTGAACGGCCCGCAGCCCGCCGCCCCCGTGCCGACGCGCGAGCGCACCGAGGTCGTCATCGAAGCGGTGGGCGGCTGCGTCTACGTTCGCGCCGTCACGGTGACGTGCGCGGGGGGACTTCCGAACGGGCCCTGAGGTCCGCGCTCGCCGACCTCAAGGAGATGCGCTCGGCGGCGCGCAGCCGTCAGCGACGCCGCAAGCCGTACTTCGCGACGAGCTTCCCGAGATGCCATCGGTCGACGTCCGCTCGGCGCGCGGCCTCGGACACGTTCCCGCCGGCCTCGGCGAGCAGTCGCTCGAGATAGCGGCGCTCGAAGATCTCGATCCAGTGCTGCTTGGCCTCGGCCATCGGCAGCGTGACGTCGGGCGGGTCGACGGCGTCGTCACCCTCGCCGCCGGCCACCGCTCCGTGAACGCTCAGGCCCTCCGCGTCGCCCAGCGCCACGAGCCGGCGCACGAGGTTTCGAAGCTCGCGCACGTTGCCCGGCCAGCGATACGCGGCGCGCTCGGCGAGAGCGCGGTCGAGCGCGGCCGGCAAGGCAGCATCTCCCGGAGCTCGCTCGGCGAGCAGCGTATGCGCGATGAGGGGCACGTCCTCGGCGCGCTCGCGCAGCGGCGGCACGCGCAGCTCGATCACCGCGAGCCGATGGAAGAGATCCTCGCGGAAGGAGCCCTCGTTCATCATCTTCTCGAGAGGCCGATGCGTCGCTGCGACGATCCGCGTCGAGACGCGCTTTCGCGTCCCCTCGCCCAGCCGCTGGACCGTCCCCTCCTCGAGGAAGCGGAGCAGCTTCGGCTGCACGTCGAGGGGCAGCTCGCCGATCTCGTCGATGAAGAGCGTGCCTCCGTTCGCGCGCTCGAGCGCGCCCTCGCGCGCATGGACCGCCCCGGTGAACGCGCCCTTGGTGTGCCCGAAGAGCTCGGCCTCCGCGAGGGAGCGAGAGAGAGCGCCGCCGTCGACGACCACGAGCGGGCCTTCCGCGCGCGGGCCGAGCTCGTGGAGCGCGCGCGCGACGAGCTCCTTTCCCGTGCCCGACTCGCCGCGCACGAGCACGGGCTCCGCGCTGCCGCCGAGGCGCGCGAGCATCGCGAAGAGGCGCTGCATCACGGGCGCACGTCCGAGGATGGGCCCGCAGCGATCGCCGCCCTCCCAGAGCGGGCGACGCACGCTGCGCCGCTCGACGCCGACGGTGAGCGTGGTCGCTCCGAGCACCACCTCGGCGCCCGCGGCGAGCTCGACCTCGATCACGCGGCAGCGTCCGACCCACGTGCCGTTCTTGCTGCCGAGGTCGCGCAACCGGACACGCCCGGACTCGAGGGCGAGCTCAGCGTGGAGACGCGACACGGAGCGATCCGTCAGGCGGATCTCGGCCTCGGCGCCGGCGCCGATGCGCAGCCGCCGGTCGTCGAGCACGAACGTTCGTCCCTGGTCGGGCCCGGCCGACACCAGGACCACGCCCACGTCGTCCACCACCTCCGCGAGGAGCCAGGTGTCCGTGCCGCTCGAGCTCACGCGAGGAACGTTATCACGCTGGGCCGTGCCCGAGACGCGCCCGATGCCCTCTCACTCCATCGGGACGACGAGCCGCGCGGTCTCGCCGCGGCGAACAGTGATGCTGCGGCGAACGGTCGCGTGGCCCTCGCGGCGCAGCTCGACGGTGTGTCGGCCGGCGGCGATCGTCATGCGATGCGGCGTCGTTCCCGCTGCGTCTCCGTCGACGAGGATCTCCGCCCAGCCGCCGACCGTCGCGACGTTCAGGGTCCCCGTTCCAGTCGCCGCGGGCGCGCGCGCCGGGCTCCGCTCGCGCTCCGGCGCGGCGGGCCGAACGGGAGCTGGCGCGTGCGCGACCTCGATGGGCGGCGTCGCCGCGAGCGGCACGAGCGGCGGCGCGACGGGCGGAGGTGCACGCGTCGGGGCCGGCGCATCCGCCGCGCGCGGAGCGGTGATGAGCGTTCCGCGCGGCAGCGCGATCGCCGTCATGTCGTCTTGCTCGGGCCCGCGCGTGGCGACCGCCAGCACGATCAAGGCGAGCAGACCCAGCACGATCGCCGCCCCTGCGCCGAGCTGCGCGCGGGACAGGCGCAGCGTGACGACGCCCGCCGGAGGGATCGAGGGCGGCTGCGCGAGCGTTGCGGCGGGCGGCGCCGCGAGCGCTCCAGCCGTGATCACGGTCGGCGCACTGGCGAGCATCCCGGATACGGCAGGTCGTGCCGCGGCGAGCTGCGCCCCGATCGGCGCGACGGGCGGAGCAGCGGTCGCCGTCCCGACACGCCGAGCGCCGCTCGCTGTCGGCTCCTCCTCGACGCCGGGCGCGCGCGTCATCATCGACGCGACGACGTCGAGCCGCTTCGTGCGCTCCACGCCGTCGAGCTCCTGCATGAGCTCCGCCAGCTCTTCGATGCCCGAAGGGATGCCGCTCGCCGCGACGAACGTGCTCAGCTCGCGCCCGAGCGCTCGGGCCGTGGGCGTGCGGCGATCCAGATCGCGCTCGAGCGCCCGCATGACGATCCCTGCGAGCGCGGGGATCACGGGGCGCACGGCCCTGGGCGTGGGGACCGTCTCGCTCGAGATCGCGTGGATCAGCTCCACGTCCGAGCGCTTGCCGAAGAGCCGGCGGCCGGTGAGGAGCTCCCAGAGGCAGACGCCGAGCGCCCAGACGTCGAGGCGCCGATCGATCGCGCGACCGCGCACCTGCTCGGGTGACATGTACGCGAACTTCCCCTTCACGGCGCCCGTGCGCGTCTCGTGCGAGCGCCCCTCGGCCCACGCGACGCCGAAGTCCACGACCTTCACGGCGCCCTCGTAGGTGAGGAAGAGGTTGTGCGGCGTGACGTCGCGGTGGACGACGTTGAGCGGTCGGCCGTGCTCGTCCGTGAGCTCGTGCGCGGCGTGCAGACCCTCGCACGCGTCCGCGATGATGCGCGCGGCGAGCACCTGCCAGCGCTGCGACGCGAGCAGCTCGGGACGGCCCATCACGGCGCGCCCGACGGCGGTGAGGGGCCGGCCGAGGAGGTACTCCATCGCGATGTAGTAAGTGCCGTCGACGTCACCGAAGTCTTCGACGCGGCAGACGTTCGGGTGCTGGATGCGCGACGCGAGGCGTGCCTCGTCGAGGAACATGTCGACGAAGTCTTGCTGCTTGGCGAGGTGCGGATGGATCCGCTTGATCGCGAAGGGTCGATCGACGCCGGACGGTCCCTTCGCGCGCGCGAGGTACACGGTGGCCATGCCGCCCGACGCGATCTCGTACGCGAGCTGATAACGGCCGAAGCGACGCTCCGCTCCGTCGATCGGCAGGAGCGCGCGCTCTGCGTCGGTACCGGTGGTGGTGGGCGTCACCTCGTCGGAGTCGGGCGCCACCTCAGAACCCGATGACGACCGGAGCCGTCGGAGCGACGCCTTGGCTCTCGCTGTTCCCGACGACGACGCCGATGATGATCGCGACGATGACGAGCACGCCGGCGCCGACGCCGACGCCGATCCAGAGCGGCGCGTCGAATGAGGCCCGATCCGAGCTGGCGGGCACCGCGCGCGCGGAAGGGCCGAGCGCGTCGGGGTGCGCGAGCGGGGCGAGCTCGGTGCCGAGACGCGCGACCACCGCGCCGCCGGGGCCCAGCGCTTCGGCCCAGAGCTCCACCTGTTCGCTGGGGCCGTGCGTGACCTCGAGCTCCCTCGCATCCTCGATCGCCCAGGGCTCTCCATGGCGGCGCGCATGCAGGCGGACGACCTGCGCCAGGCCGGCTTCGTCGTGCCGCACCGTGATCCGCACCCGAGATCGGCCCGGCTCGTCGGTCCACGCGATCGAGAGCGAGAGAGGCTCGAGCCGCAGCGCGGTGAACGTCCGCGTGAGCGGCGGCGGCGCCTCCGGCGAGAACGCATGCGAGGGCTCGAGCGAGGCGAGCGCCGTGAGGTCCTGTCGAGCGTCCGCCTCGTCCCCGATAGCCCAGCGCGCGATCGCGCGACCCTCGTAGACGGCGACGAGCTCGGCGCGCGTGAGCGAGCCTTCGGTGAGCGCGCGGTCGTAGGCCCGCACCGCGCGCTCGAAGTCGGCGCTCGCGAGGTAGCGGGCACCGTCGGCGAGCTGTGCCTCCGCGCGCGGCGCGAGACAGAGGAGCGTCGCGAGCAGAAGGATCGGAGCGCCGAGCGCAGGGACGAGCCGCGCGCTCACGGGATCACCTGGAGCGTGCCGCTGTCGGTCCCGGTCCCCACGCCGTTCGTGCAGTCGAGCCGGAACGTGAAGTCGCCGGGCGAGAGGTGAAGCAGCGGGATCGCGCCCGTGAGCGGCTGCGGCCCGCTCCAGGTCCCCCCCATCCCCACGCACGCGTTCGCCTCGGTCGCGGACCACGTGAGCATCACGCTCGCGGGCGCAGGCTGCGTCACGATGCCGTCCATCCCGTCGATCTGGACGTCGACCACGGGTGCCGCGGTGGCCGTGCGACAGCCGAGGTCGAAGCGCCGGATCGAGACGGGCCCGCCGCTCGCGCTGATGCGGAACGGGCACTCGCCGGAGGTCGTCACCGGGGTCGGCGTGTAGGGCATCGTCTCGAAGCCGGCCGTGCCGGCACCCAGGAGGCTCGCGCTCGAGAACGGTGCGCCGCAGACCTCGATCGAGAGCGTACCGGCGCCGGCCTGACGAGCGACGAGCAGCTCGAAGGTGCTCGCGAACGCGAGGTGGCCCTCGATGTTCGCGCCGCTGGCGAGCCGCATGACCTCGTCGGTGCAGTCGGTGCAGAGCCCATCGCGGTGCACGAGGCCCATGCGCGTCACGCTGCCGGTGATCGTGAGGTAGGGATCCATCCCCGACTCGAGCGTGCTCCCGCAAGGCAGGTAGGGGAGAAGCTGCGGGCCGAGATCCAGGGGTCCGGCGTCGCTCCAGTTCGCATCGCGCGCGGGGGCGTCGAGGCCGACGTCGTCGATCGCTGCGTCGAGGCGCTCGCCGGCGTCCGGCATCGTCCCCGCGTCGGGCCCGGCGCAGACGCCGGCCGCGCAGACGCCCGCGCCGCAAAAGCTCGCCTCGGCCGTCGGCACGAGGACGAGCGCGACGACGCTCGGCCCCGGAAACGAGACCTCTTCGCAGACGCTCGCGAACCGAACACAGCCATCGTCGATCGCTGCCGCGGCGAAGCCCCAGCGCCCCGACCCCAGCACCGGGGGAACCGGAGCGACGCGCTCTCCGCGGCTCAGCTCGCTCGAGTAGCGCGCAGGCCCGCTGCACCCGCCCTCGCGAATCTCGGCGCGCACGAGGACGGCGCGCGAAGCCAGAGACTCGGGGTCGAAGCGGATCGTCCACGACACCGACGGGCGACAGCCGCCCGCCAGCGCGGCGAGGAGCGCGACGGGTGCGAGAATGCCCGCGGCGCGACACCACGGCTCGCGTACGTCGCTCTGTGCTCGACCGGCCGACATCACGTCGATCGAGGGTCGTCGGACCGCTCGGTGCGCGTCAAGCGCAGCGCGCTCCGCCGGAAGGAAGAGAGCGGATCAGGGGGTGCTGAAGACCTCGACGCAGCCCGGCCGAGCGAGCTGCTGGGAGTCGATCTGGTGCAGCAGCGCGACGAAGGCCGCGACACCGGCGGGGACCGTGCCCGTTCCGACCTCCACGCGCCCGTGGGAGCCGACGGTGAACCAGTCGACGCTGCCGTCCGCCGGACGTGGGTCGCTGCCGTAGAGGACGGGCGCGGCGGCGAGCGCAGCCGTGACGTCGGGATCGGCGAGCGCAGCGGCGAGGTCCTCGACCAGAACGTCGGTGGCCGGCGGACAGGCGCTCAGGGCGTTCGTGCAGGTGAGGTCGATGGGATCGCACGCCTCCGCAAGCCGCCTGTGGGTGTAGTCGCGGCACGGCGCGAGCGCGCTCGAGTCGCGCGTGCAGGCGAGGCCGCCATCGGTGCCCCAGGCGAGCGGGTCGGCGAGGCACGTGTCGCACGTTCCCGCGTCGGTCGCCGAGGCGTCGGCTGCGGGCGCATCGGCAGTGGGCGCGTCGGCTGCGGGCGCGTCGGCAGCGGGCGCATCGGCAGCGGGCGCGTCGGCTGCAGCGCCGGAGTCGCCGGCGAGCGTGGTGGACTGGCTGCAACCGAGCGTTGCGAGCACGAGGAGCGAAAGGAGGATGCGAGCGCCCGAAGCCGAGTGCGACATGACGACGAGCATAGCGCCGGCGCCGTGTCTTTTTCGATCGCAGCGCGCGCGTCGTCTCACTCTCGCTCGTCGATTCCGACTATCCTCGACGTCCACACAAACGGACGAGGCCGAACGTGAGCGAGCGATATCGACTGGTGACCCGCAGCGACTTCGATGGCCTCGTCTGCGCGGTGCTGCTCAAGCACATGGGGATCCTGGACGACATCAAGTTCGTCCATCCCAAGGACATGCAGGACAAGAAGGTGGAGGTCTCGAGCCGAGACATCACCACGAACGTCCCCTACATCGAAGGCGTCCACCTCGCGTTCGACCACCACCTCAGCGAGACGCTTCGGGTGAAGGACAAGCCCGCGAACCACATCATCGACCCGAAGGCGGAGTCGGCGGCGCGGGTCGTGTACGACTACTACGGCGGACGCGCGAAGTTCGAGCCGATCAGCGTCGAGATGATGGACGCCGTCGACAAGGCCGACGCCGCGCGCTTCAGCGTCGACGAGATCCTCCACCCGACGAAGTGGGTGCTCCTCAACTACCTGATGGATCCGCGCACGGGGCTCGGTCGGTTCCGCGACTTCCGCATCTCGAACTACCAGCTGATGATGGATCTGATCGACGCGTGCCTGACCAAGAGCATCGACGAGATCCTCGAGATGCCGGACGTGAAGGAGCGCATCGACCTCTATCGCGAGCACGAGGCGAAGGCGATCGAGCAGATCAAGAGCCGCGCGAACGTCCAGCGGAACCTCGTGATCCTCGACCTGCGCAGCGAAGAGACGATCTGGCCGACCAACCGGTTCATGCTCTACGCGCTCTATCCACAGACGAACATCTCGATCCACGTCCTCTGGGTCCTGAAGAAGCAGAACACGGTGCTCGCGACCGGGAAGTCGATCGTCAACCGGAGCAGCAAGACGAACATCGGCGCGCTCATGCTCGAGTATGGCGGCGGCGGGCACGAGGCGGCGGGCACGTGCCAGATCGACAACCACAACGTGGCTGACGTGCTCAGCGAGATCGTGGTGAAGGTCAACCGCGACGGATGATCCCCCTGCACGCGGTAGGTAAGCGGTCAGCCGCCTACGTCGGGCTCGTGGATCACCGTGCGTAGCTCACGCTCGGCGCCGTCGGCCCCGATCACGGTGAGCCAGATCTCGGCGTCGCGCGTGTCGAAGCGCTCGATGATCTCGTGCGGCGTCGGCGTCGGCATGGCGTCCGACGTCGGCGTGCCCGAGACGGCGGTGACGCGATCGCCCGCTCGCAGCCCGGCGCGCTCGGCGGGTGAGCCGGCGTCCAGCCGGGACACCGTGAGGTCCTGAGAGACCGCCATCGTCGTCCCGGCGAGAGGCTCGAGCGGCACCCGCCACGTCGCGGGGATCACCGCCGCGCACGTCGCGGGGAAAGACAAGTGCACGCGCCGCTCGCGAAAGCCAGCCCGGCGGAACACGACGCCACGCTCGCGCTCGAGGTCCGTGTGACCGGCGCCGCAGATCCCGCCGATCGCGAACGCCCCGATCGCGTCGGTGCGTCCGAAGACCATCGGGAACGCCATCCCGTCGCGCTCGTACGCGAACGACTCGGGCTGCACGTCGACGTCCGCGAGCACCTGAGCGTCCGTAGCGTTCGTCACGACGCCCTGGAGATCGACGCCGCCGTGGACGACGACGATGACGTCGCTCGTCTGATCGGCGCGGAGCGTCAGGAACTCGAGCACGCCGGGATCGTAGTAGCCCCCGCGCCCGTCGGGCAGCCGCACGGAGAACTCGTAGGTCCCTTCGGGCGAGAGCCCGGGGATGTCGAGCCTGTCGTCGACGTCTCGCGCCGAGAAGCGCTGGTACGAGGTGCGCTCGCCCATGCTGCGGCGAACGAGCACTTCGTACGTCGGCTGACCTGGCCCGAGGTACCACTCGGCGACGCGCAGCGAGACCGAAGCGGTGCCAGGAGTTGTCGGCACGGCGATCCCCCGGTCGGCCCAGTTCCAGATCCCGGCGGCGCCGAACGGCAGCGTGAAGGCCATACAGCAACACGAGAGCCCGAACAGGCTCGGGATCGCGAGGAGGAGGAGCGTCTTCCGCTTCAAGGGACGTCGCGAGAGAGGCTCAGTGCCTCAAGAGGTCCGACGCGTATCCGCTCTGCTCGGTCACCCCGAGACGGTATTGCGCGCCCGTGTAGTACTCGCTGTACGTGCCGACCCAGACCTCGATCGAGCCCGGCATGGGCGACTGAAGCTCCACGGTCGGGTTCAAGCCGTTCATGGGATCGCCCGAGTCGTCGTTGCAGTGAAACACCCCGTCGGCGGTGCGCACGGCGAGGGTCAGATCGTTTCCGTCCGAGTCGACGACGATGCGGAGCAGATCGATCGGACCGCCGAGCTTGATCACGTGCTGAGGGCTCGACGGAAACTGACCGACGCACTCCGGCGCCAGGCTCGATCCATCGACCCCCGACGGGGCGCCCGCCGTGCCCGCGCGGATGGCGGGCTGCGGTGAGAAGCCGCGCCCGCTCACGAGGATCTCCTGCGCGGTGGCCACGACCGGCATCGTCTGGGTCGACGACGGGTCGTCGCCGGCCGCGAGCATCCCGGCGCCGTTGCCGTTGCCGCCGGACGGCGCGCCGACGTCGCCGCCGCTCGTGCCGCCGGTCGCCGCCGAGCCCGGCACGGACGGCCCGCAGGCCACGAGAGCCGAGACGAAGAGCACTCCCCCGATGCGCATCGCCATGCTTTTACTCCGCGAAGAGCCGCGCCACCACACCGAGGTCCGCGAGCGCCGACGTGCTGGCGCGAAAGACCACCCTCAGCGTTCCGTCGTCGTTCGCGAGCGCGAGCACCATCGCGCCGTCGCCGCGAGGAAGCGCTTCCCGCGGCGGACCGCCGAACGCGACGAGGACCGGAAGCCAGAGGAGCGGCCGAACGAGCACGATCGCGAAGGGCGAGCGCGGCAGCGCGTCGAGATCGCGCGCGAGGTCGGGGCTGGACGGCGCGACCGCTTCGCCGAGCCGGGCGAGCGTTCGCTCGGCGCGCGCGGCGGCGCTCGTCCCCGCCACCGCCACGAGGCGCCCCTCGCTGGAGCGCGTCGCGAGAGAGCGTTCCCCGCAGATCGCCACGTCGGAGCCGGGCCCGCGAGGCTCGATCGGATCGCACGCGGCGATCGTCCCCATCGCGCTCGAGAGCCAGGGCGCGCGGCGTCCCCAGGGCGTGGGAAGCGCAGCACCCGGCGGCGCGCCGATGGTGAGGAGCGAGAAGAAGGCGCCCGCCGAGGTCGCCCCGAGCGCGAGCGCGGAGGACTCGCCGCGCGCGAGCGCGAGCATCGACGCGGCGGAAGCGAGCTGCGCGCGCTCGCCCGTCGCGAGCCGATCGCCAGCGAGCTGCGCGAGGTCGTCCACGAGCCCGCTCGCGCACGCGCTCTGCGCCGCGTCGGTGACGCCCGTCGCGACGACGAGCGCCGCGTCGTCGGGCGACGTCACCAGCGCGAGGTCGACCGGCACGCGATCGGCGAGCGCGCGGGCGAGCGGGCTCTCGGGCGTGATCGCCGCCGAGAACGAGACCGACAGCCCCGAGGCGCTCGGAGCGAGCGTGATCGTGCCGTCTCCGAGATCGGGGAGGAACGCGAGTCGGTCGCGCAGCGCGCGCTCGAGCAGACCGACGAGCGCCTCGGGGTCGCCGAGCGTCGGAGGAGCGCGATGCGATGCGAGCGCGGCGCGGGCGGACTCGCGCAGGCATCTGGCCCGATCGGTGAGCACGCGATCGAGCGCTTCGCGAACGGTCCCGCGAAGCGTCGCGGACGGCACCGAGACGAGGATGGCGCCTTGGGGCGCCGGCGCGGCGATGGCCGTGAACGCGAGATAGGGCAGCGCGAGCTCGAGCATGCGCGGGTCGTCCGCGACGATGGCGAGGTCGTCGACGATGGCGGTGCTCTCGTCGAGGAGCATGGCACCGCGCGGGCCGCCCTCGTGAAGCGCGCTCGGCTCCGGTCGCGCCGTGAGCCGGATCACGAGCGCCGAGCGCGGAACGCCTTCGACCTCCGCCATGAGCACGCGAAGCGGCGAGCCAGGCGCGACGTGGCCCGAGATCGCCGGCGGGAGCGCGACCATCGCGTCGACGAGCGACTCGAGGTCCCGAGGGAAGTGCTCGCGGATCTCGCTCGCGGGCAGGCGCTCGATGAAAGCCCGAAGCGTCGCATCTCCTCCGTCCATCGAGAGCTCGACGCGCAGTCCGCTCGGCGCGGCGGCCGGCGTGCGATCGATGGGCGGCGGTCCGGGCGGCGCCTCCGGCTGGGGGTCGCCGCACGCGAGCACCAGCACGAGCGACGCGCACAGGGCCCGCGCCGAGATGAGCTTCGCGCGGATCACCGGCGTCGCACGGAGCGCAGCTTGGTCTCGAGCCGCTCGGCGCGCGGGAAGACGACGTTCCCCTCGAGGTGCATGTGCCGGATGAGATCCTTCTCGTGTGCGTCGAGCGCCTCGTAGAGCTCTCGCACGCTCGCCGGGGTCGCGTCGGTGACGGCGTAGTCACCGCCGAGCGCGCGGAGACGCGTCATCACTTCCTCGCAGCGCTCGTGCTCGTGCTCCATGTCCTTGAGCACGTGGCGGATCGTTGCGAAGAGCGCGACGGGCGCGGGCTGGCCGGCAGCGCCCGCGCGCTCGAGCGCCTCGACGTAGGGGAAGAGGAGCTTCTCCTCCTCGTCGAGGTGAGGAAGCAGCTGCCCGAAGAGACGCTGGGTCTCGTCTGCGATCGCCGTCAGCGCCGGCTGCTCGGCAGCGTGCGCGTCTCGCGCGAGCGCGCTCAGCGCGACCAGCTTCGCGCCGTCATCACGGGAGCGCGCGTGGTGCTCGGTGACGATGCGACGCAAGAGGTCGACGAGCGGCGTCTCGAGCAGCTCGGTGTCCGTCTCGCCGCCCTTCTCGCGCTCCTCCTCGAGCGCGGCGAGGACATCGGCGATCGCGACGTGCGTCTCTCGGCAGATGCCCTCGAGCGTCTTCTCGCCTCCGCAGCAGTAGTCGATCCGGAAGCGCTCCATCGCGCGCGAGGCGCCGGGCACGTTCAGCACGATGTCCCGCACGAGCGCGCTCGGACCCGCGACGAAGGGCGTGACCCGGCGCTCCGGCCCGGAGTCGGCATCGGCGACCGGGGTGCGCGGATCGGGAGTGACTGCGTCCATCGGCGCAGTCTACTCGTGCTGGGCCGGGTTTTGCCTTGACGTCGCGACCCCAGGTCCCTATTCGGATCTCTCGTGCGCCCGCTCGTCACCACCCTCGTGATCGCCCTCCTCGCCGCGGCCTGCTCCGTGTCGGGGCCGGCGTCCGTCGGCGCGGGCGGCATGGCGGGTGGCGAGGGCTGGACCGCCGGGGGGGGTTGGGCCCGGGCGCAGTCCGTCCGGTCGTTCGTGGCCGCGAGCGAGGACGTCGACTCCACCGAGGACGACGGCGTCCCGAGCGAGGAGAACGCCGAGGACGACGACGCGGACGGCGACGAGCTCGAGCTCGTCGGCGTGCTCCGCACGGGAGCCTCGCTCGAACGACTGCATGGAGCGCTCGTCCGCTGGGACCTGCGCGTCGATCGCGTGCTCCTCGACCACTTCGCCTCCGATCTGATCCGCCCTCCGATCCGCGCCTGAGCGTCCGTGCGGGAGGCTGGCTCGAACGAGCCGGCCCCACGAATCGCCAGGTGAGGATGCGTCGACGCCGACGCAAGAGTCGGAGGATCTGTGAGTGAAACGAACGTGGCGGCCGGTGTGCCGGGATCTCCTTTCAGCCAACTGCGTCACGACCTGCCGTCGGGAGTCGTGGTCTTCCTGGTCGCGCTTCCGCTCTGTCTGGGCGTCGCGCTCGCGTCGGGCGCACCCCTGGCGTCGGGCCTCGTCGCGGGGGTGGTCGGCGGGATCGTCGTCCCGCTGATCAGTCGCTCGTCGCTCTCCGTGAGCGGGCCCGCGGCAGGGCTCGCCGCGATCGTCGCGAGCGGCGTCACCCACCACGGCTTCGAGCTGATCTGCGGCGCCACGATGATCGCCGGGCTGCTCCAGCTCGCGCTCGGCCTGCTGCGCGCGGGCGTCGTCGTCTCCTTCATTCCGTCGACGGTGATCCGCGGGATGCTCACGGCGATCGGGCTCTTGCTCATCCTGAAGCAGATCCCGCATGCGATCGGCTACGATCACGAGGCCTTCGACTCGAACGAGTTCATGGTCGAGGGCGAGGGCAACACGTTCTCCCTCTTCTTCCACGCGCTCTCGAGCATCGAGGTGGGCGCGGTGCTCATCAGCCTGATGACGGTCGCGATCATGCTCGCGCAGGACAAGACGGCCTGGCGGAAGATCGCGTGGTTCCCGGCAGCGCTCGTCGTCGTCGTCGTCGCGACGCTCGTCAACGCCGCGCTCGGCCTCTGGGCGCCCGGGATCGCGCTCGGCGCGCGTCACCTCGTCGACGTGCCGCTCGACGCCGTGGGCGCGATCTCGATCGTCGACCTGAGTGTGCTCCTCGAGGCGGAGACGTGGTGGCTCGGCGCCGTCCTCGGCGTCGTCGCGAGCCTCGAGTCCCTGCTCTCGCTCGACGCAGTCGATCGGCTCGACCCCTTCAAGCGGCGCTCGAGCCCCAACCGCGAGCTGCTCGCGCAGGGCGCCGCGAACTTGCTCTCAGGCTTCCTGGGCGGTCTGCCGATCACGAGCGTGATCGTGCGGAGCAGCGCGAACGTGAACGCGGGCGGAAAGACGCGCGCGTCGGCGTTCATCCACGGCGCCCTGCTGCTCCTCGCGGTGGTCTTCCTCGCGCCGCTCCTCAGGATGGTGCCGCTCGCCGCGCTCGCGACGATCCTGGTCTTGACGGGCTACAAGCTGGCGACGCCGCAGATCTTCATCGCGATGTGGCGCCGCGGGCTTCGGATCTTCGCGCCGTTCGCCATCACGATCGTCGCCATTCTGCTCAGCGATCTGCTGAAGGGCATCATCGTGGGGATCGTGGTGGGCACCGGCTTCACGATCCGTGAGGCGATGCGCAAGGCGCTCGTGACGCGCGACCACGAAGGCGTCCGGACGGTGCGCTTCACGAAGGACATCTACTTCTTCCACAAGGCCGCCGTCCTCGACGCGCTCGAGCAGGCACCGCCCGGGACGACCAAGCTCATCGTCGACAAGGGCGCCGCCGACTTCGTGGCCGAGGACGTGCGCGAGGCGCTCACCGACTTCGAGACGCTCGCGCGCAACCGGGGGATCGAGCTCGAGGTACGTGGCGTCGCGCGCGCGTCGCTGATGCCGGGCGCTCACTGACGCGGAGGACGTCACGCGCGTCGAGGGAGACGGCTCAGGGCACCGGGCCGACGACGAACGGCCTCACGTCGATCGGCCCGTGGATCTCGGGGCGCTCGAGCAGAGCTCGCAGCGCGAGCAGCTGCTCCGACTCGGGGGAGAGGCGGAGGCCCTCCACCACTGCAGTGCGTGCACCGTCGAGCTCGCCGACGTTCGCGAAGTAGAGCGCGTCGTTGTAGTGGATCCAGAGGAGCTGCGCGCGCGTGTCGTCGTCCTGCCGGGTCCCCGCCAGCGCCGCGGACAGCGCGTCGAACGTCGCCTCCCGCCGGCGAGCCCCGAGGCGACGGTCGACGTCGGTGGTGCCGGCCGGCTCGACCGCGTGGAAGAGCCCTTCCGGCAAGAGGCTCTCGTGGAGGCGAAGCGGGACGCGCACGTCGAGCTCGACGAGGACGGGCCTTCGCGACGCGAGGCTCTCGAGCTCCGAGGTCGAGAGCTCCCCGTCGAGGCCGTATCCCTCGAGGAGACGACGCAGCTCCGGCGCCTCTCGGGCGAGCGCGTCGATCATGCCCGGGTAGGCGAGAAACGGCATCGGGACCAGCGTGACGTCGGGACGAACGTGCTCGGTCGCGCGTAGCTCGAAGTGCCGGAAGACCGTCTGGGGCGAGTGCGCGATGACGATCGCGCGGGGCGGAAGCGAGCGGATGCGGAGGTCGTCGAGATCGTCGGTCGCGTGGAACTCCCGGAGCGAGACGCGACCGAGGTTTCGCTGCACCTGCGCGAGCCCGACGAGCGCGACGACGATCGCGAGCACGACGAGCCCCGGGCGCACACCCGGACGCTTCTCCTTCGGGCCCACGGTGGAGCTGGCGAGCGCGGAGGCCACCGCTGCGACCAGAGCTGCGGAGAGCGCCGCGACGCCCGCCATCGTCGGCATCAGGTAGCCGAGCGCATCGGGGTTGCCGCGGACGAAGCCGAGCCAGCCGCGGCCGAGGAACGAGAAGAGGACGAGCGTGACCCAGACGTAGCCGATGCGTACCACGCCCGGCGTGCGCAGGAGCGCGTACGCGCCGGCCAGCGCGAGCAGCACGGGGACAGGAGAGAGCCCGTCGACGATGGAGACGACGACGTCCAGCATCCGATCGGAGAGCGGCTCGGGCGTGATCGCGTGCGTGCCCTGGTAGGCCTGCGCGGAGACGACCCAGAAGAAGCGGGAGAGCGTCCGCGGATCGCCGAGATCCATGGCCGGGTGCGTCGCGGCGCGGATCGGAAGATAGACGTAGGGCGTGAGGCCCACGCCGATCATCGAGAGCGAGAGCGCGAGCGGGCGAATGCCGCGGGCTCGGTAGACGCGCGCGAGCGTCGGCGCGATCGTCGGAAAGCAGAGAAACCCCATGAAGTGGTGGTTCGCCAGCGAGAGCCCGAGCGCGAGGCAGGCCACCGGGAGCGGCGAGATGTCGCGCGTGGGCCAGCGCGCCTCGAGCGCGACCACGCGCTCGATCGCGATCGCGAGGAGCATCGTCTCGAGCGCGTAGACCTCCGGGCGGATCGCCGAGATCCACCAGCCGTAGGACGCGGCGAAGAGCCAGGTCGCGCCGAGCGCGATCGGGATGGAGATGCGGTCGTGGCGGACGCCGAGGGCGCGCACCGTCGTCTCGATCGCCGAGAAGAAGAAGCCCGCGGCGATCGCGGCACAGACCGCCTGCGCGAGCGCGACGCGCATCGCGAGCGAGCCGAGCGGCAAGAGCGTCATCGCGTGCGCGAGGAGGGAGGCGAGCGGGTGCCCAGGCGGGTGCGCGATGTCGAGGTCGACCGCGGCTGCCGTCAGCTCCCCGCCGTCGAGCCAGTACGAGCTCCCCGAGAGGGTGCTGAGGTACGCGAAGATCGGAACGAGCGACGCGAGCGCCCAGCTGACGATGCGCAGGCGCGGGTCACGCGCGTCCCGGGGAAGCAGGGCCATGGAGCGCTGCGAGCTTACTCGGCTTCGATGCCGTCTTCGCCTTCCGCGTCGCGCTCCGCCCGCCTAGCGGCGGAACTCGAGGAACGTCTCCTCGCCGCGGCGCAGCCGCACGCGGCTCCCGATCGCGTGGCTTCCTCGCTCGAGCTCGAGGAACTTCCCTTCGCCTTCGCTCCAGCGCTCGACGCCCGGGCCGGTCACGACCAGCGTGGCGCTGCCTCCGTGGGAGGCCACGATCTGCCCGTCGCGGGGCTGCCGCTTGAGCGAGGGCAGCGGGGCGTCCGGGCCTCCGAGCCAGAGCGTCGCCGCGCGCCGGAACCCGCGCTTGGTCTCGGGGAACCGGCGGAGCAGGCGGTATCCGTCGTCGCCGTCGCGCATCTCCACGAGCTGCTCGAGGCTCGACGCGCTCAGCAGCACCGCGCCGTCGCCGAAGCGAGCCGGCGAGAGGAAGCCGTGGATGAGGAAGACGAGGAAGAGCAACAGAAGGATCGCGAGGGCGACCATCGCGATCTGCTTGCCGGGGCAGACCCAGAAGCTCGCCGCGTGCGCCTCCACCGTGAGCGGCACGCGGAGCTCGCTCTCTCCGGCGACGAGCACGAGCGCGCCGGTCGCCGAACCGTCCGCGCAGCAGTCGTCGGCGCGCACGACGAGGGAGAGCGTGACGGTGCCGGACTCGCCGGCGTGGAGGCTCGCGCGCTCCGGGTCGATGCGTGCGGTGATGTCGTCCCGGTCGAGCTCGGCGTGGGCCTCGATGTCGGTGCGCGCCAGCGGGCCTGGCACCTCGATCTCGAAGGACTGGGTCTCGCCTCCCGTGATGGAGACCGTGAGCGGAGTGAGCGCCGCGTAGTGCAGCGTCGCCCGCATCGGCAAGGAGTGCGACGGGACCTCGCTCGAGGCGGGCGTCAGCGTCAGCGCCACGCGGAGCGGGAGCACGCGGCCCTCGTCGCTCGCCGGCTGGCAGAAGGGCGTCGCCTCGACGCGGACCGAGACCGCGAGCCCGTCGCCGAGGACGAGATCATCGCCACCGTCGACGTCGCATCGGAGGCAGGCGGCGAGCGCCTCGTCGCCCTCGACGCGACAGGCGAGCGATCCGCGCGCGCCGGTCGGGAAGGAGCCGTGGTAGCGCAGCGCGAGCGAGTCCGAGATCTCGCGCGGTAGCTCGCCGAGATCGATCTCGGCAGCGGTCACGACCGAGCCGTCCTCTCCGACGCGCTCGACCCGGGACACCCCGAACGTCATCGCGACGAAGCCGCGCTGGCCCGTCACGTCGGTCGCGAGCGCGCCGCCCGAGGCGCGGAACATCTGCTCGTGGCGCCCGCTCTCCATCGACGCGCCGAGCTGAGCGTTGAAGATGCCGCCCTCCCCCGGCTGCATCGGCGTCCGCGACGCGCAGTCCGTGCCGGTGCAGAGATCCATGCGGAAGTCGAACGACCGCACCGGGTCGATGCTCTCGCCTTCGTCGCCGAGGAGGCGCGCGTAGGCGCACGCGGGCTGCCCCGAGCGCACCGGCACCTCGGTGCTCCACGGCAGAGGCGGCGGGGCGTCGCACGAGCCCACGATCCCTTCCACGCGCAGGCGCCCGTAGACGGGCACGACCAGCACCTCGGCTCCCGAGGTCGTGCTGCGCACGGCGAAGGGCTCGTCCCGCGGATGGGCGCGCGCGACGCGAAGGCTCCAGCCATGTGTTGCATCGCGGAAGGTGGGTCCGCCGGTGGTCGCAGCGGTCCGCCCTTCGCGCTCGACCGACTCGAGGCCGATCTGCTCGGCGCCCGACTCGCTGACCGCGAGGACGCGAACCTCACGCGCGCCGACGAACGTCCGCTCGAGCCCGATGCGACCGCCCTCGTCGGTGCGGAGCCCGCGGCTGAAGGAGAGCACGTTCGCGAACGCGCGAAGCAGCGTTCGCGCATCGAAGGAGACGCGCGTCTCTCCCTGCCATCCGGTCGCGCGCCCGTAGCGCTCGAGGGCCGGATCGAGTCGCTCGCGCCCCGTGCGCATGAGCAGCACGAACCGAAAACGACCCTCGCGATGACTGCGCAGCCCGGCGAGCCAGGTCTCGGCCGGCGTGATCGCGCCCCCGTTGCACGCGCCGTCGGTGAGCAAGAGGAGCGTCTGCGGCGCGCCCGCCGAAGCGCTCGCCTCCAGGATCGCGCGCGCATGCTCGAGCGCCTCGCGGCAAGGCGTCGTCCCGCCGTGCGTTCCGATGCGCGTCGGCCGCTCTCCATCGAGCGAGCGCCCCCCTTCGGCGCCGTCGCGCTCGGGGAGCAGCTCGTGCGGCGAGACGAAGCGTGGCCCGGTCACCGCGCCCGACGCGAGCTCGTTGAGCCCGGCGAGCATCACCTGATCGCCGTCCTCGAGCGCGCCGGCCAGCGCCAGCGAAGCGAGCACGGCGAGCCTGCGTGGATCGCTCTGATCCATGCTGCCCGAGTCGTCGATGACGACGAGGTACTGGCCGTACGAAGGCGCCTGCGCGGATGCATGCGCGCACGCGAAGGCGAAGGCGAGCGCGGTCGTGAGCGCCTTGGCCCGCGCGAGGCCGAGCCCTTGCCGCTTCATCGCGCGAAGACCCGCGCCGGGTCGCGGAACGACTTCATCTCGATCGCGTTTCCGCTCGGATCACGGATGAAGAACGTCGCCTGCTCGCCGACCTCGCCCACGAAGCGCGTGCGCGGCGAGATCAAGAACTCCATGCCGTCCCGCGTGAGCCGATCGACGAGCGCGTGGAACTCGTCCCAGGGAAGGATCGCGCCGAAGTGGCGGACCGGCACGTCATCTCCGTCCACGGGGTTCGTCGGCGTGAGGGCAGCTTCTTCGGCCACGTGCGCGCTGATCTGGTGCCCGAAGAAGTCGAAGTCGATCCAGCGCGCGCCGCGCTCCATGGTGTCTTCGCGTCCGACGACCTGGCCCATCACGCCCTCGTAGAAGCGACGCGTCGACTCGATGTCCCGGACGGGGAACGCGAGGTGGAACGGGATGCGCGGATGCTCGCGGGCCGGGCCGGCCGCGCCGAGGTACGCGTCCACCCACTCGACGACGCTCCGGGCCCGCGGGCCCTCGAACGACGGATAGAACTCGAAGGGGTCGACGAGGACGGCGGCGATCCCGGCTGCGTTGGCTCCGGCGACGTCCACGCCGGGGATGTCACCCAGGTAGATCGCCGCCTCCGCCGGCACGTCGAGCTGCGCGAGCGCGCGCCGGAAGAGCTCGGGGTCCGGCTTTCGCACGCCCTCGTCGTGCGAGTCGATCACGCGCTCGATCACGCTGGCGAGCCCCACGCGCTCGAAGAGCTCGGGGAGCTTTCCCTCCGAGTTCGAGACCACGGCGACGCGCAGCCCGCTCGCGCGCGCTCGGCGGAGCGCGTCGAGGGTCCCCTCCGGGACGCGGCGCCAGAGGTTGAAGGCGTCGTGCGCGCGACGGAGCGGCGCGATCATCGTCTTGGCGAGCTGCTCTTGCAGCCCAGCCTCGACGAGGAGCGCGACGAGGTAGAGGCCCCAGCCGTCCTCGTGCGAATAGCCGGCGCTCATCAGCGCCTCGTACTTGCGCTTCGCCGCGCCCTCGACGCGGCGCAGGACCGCGGCGTCGACCGAACGGCCGTCGGTGGCTCGAGCCCCGTGGCTCGTCACGATGTCGGCGACCGCCGCGTGATCGAGGAACACGAGCGTGTTCCCCGCGTCGAGCAAGAGGGCGCGCAACGGCTCGTCGCTGGCGACGGGCGCCGCCATCTCGTCAGAGCAGGGAGATGAGCCGCTTGGCGCGCTCTTCTGCCGCAGCGAGGATCTCTTGCGCCTCGGCGGTCGGGACCCGCAGCTTCGTGACGAGATCTGCGAGGACCTTCTTCTCGTCGTCGCTCTGGTTCCCGTCGATGTACGTGAGGATCACGGCGTGCTGGATCAGCGCGCGACGATCGGCCGCCGAGAGGTCGGACACCGGAACGTCGTCGATGACCTTCGGCGTCTTCGCGAACTCGCGGATCTTCTCGGCATCGTCGCCCGAGACCTCGAACGCCGAGAGCAGCGCTTCGATGACCTCGGTCTCCTCGGCCTCCACGCGCCCGTCTGCCCAGGCGATCGCGACCAGGGACTTGAGCATCGCCTCTTGATAGTCCTGCATCCCCTCAGCTCCTTGGGCGGCGACGCTACCACAAGTTCCACGGGAATCAGCGCCCCAAGGTCGACCGTTCTGGCCAGTCAGAACGACATGGCCTACCGGAGCGACGACGACGCGGAGGCGGAACGGCTGCGGGGGCTTTCCACGCAGATCGCAGCGCTCGAGGCACGGCTCGCCCAGCGCGGCATGCTCGTGGCGCACAAACGGCGGGTCGAGTCCCAGCTCGCTGCGGCGAACACGGCGGCGACGAAGCGGCGCGCCAAGGTCCCGCTTCCGGTGCTCTCGCGGATCCGCGTCGCAAGCCCGTGCCATGCGAGCTGGACGGAGATGAGCGGCGACGATCGCGTGAGGCACTGCGTTACGATGGCGCGATGCATCTTCGCCTCGCGCGCTTCTCGCCTCTCCTCTCCCTCTGCGTCGGGCTCGCCCTCGGTCTGGTCGGCTGCGACTGCGCCGGACCGACGCCGACCTCGCGAGCGTGCACGAGCACGACCGACTGCCGCACGGGCGAGGTCTGCGTCGACAGTCTCTGCGCGGCGCGCGCCGATGTCGGCGTTCCTCTCGACGCGAGCGATGCCGGCGGCGACGCCAGCTGCCCC
>JBBSAT010000033.1:0-40603 GCA_038252025.1 Polyangiales bacterium
AGCAGCCTCCGGCGGCGCGGCCTGCCGAGCAGGTCATCGGAAGCGACGTCGCGGCCAGCGCGCCGCCGACGAGCGAGGAGAGGCCCTCCACAGCCGCGTCGGGTGCATCGTTTCCCATGAACGCCGGACGCGCCGCGAGGGCCGTGTCGATCGCCGACGCGGACGTCCCCGGCTCGATGCCGCCGACGAAGGGACGGTCGCCAGCGGACCCGTAGGGAGTGTTCGGAAACTCGCCGAAGTAAGCGACCCCGACCTGCACGTCCATGAGCGCGAGGAGCGGAGCGATCAGGCGCGTGCGGAACACCGGGAGCGCGGCCGTGACGTCAGCGTTGCTGGAGCCGGTCGTCTCGAGGAGGAGGATGACGTCGACGGGGCGCGATGCGGTGCAGGGCGACAGCTCGACGGTGTAGCCGCAGCCAGCGTCGCACTGGACGACGTGAGTCTGGCCCGCTGGACAGCCCATCGCCGTTCTCTGCGTCGCGCCCGGCGTGCACACGCCCTCCCCGGTGCACGCACCGAAGGGCATGAAGGTGCACGTGTCGAGGCAGCGCGTCATCTGCGTGCCGCACATACCGCACGACACAGCGCCGAGCGTGCCGGGGGCGCATCCGCCCTCGCCGCCACACGGGCCGTACTCCCAGACCGCCGCCGAAGTGCAGAAGCGATCCTGGTGACCGCACATACCGCACGCGACGGTCTCGAGCGCTCCCGCCGTGGGGCACGACGCGTCCGTGCAAGCGCCCACGGGATCGTAGATGCAGCTCGAGCTGCAGAGCACCTCGCGCGTCTGGCTCACGGGGCAGCCGGCGGAGTCACGCGCTCGCGTGCCTGGCGCGCAAACGCCCTCGCCCGTGCAGGTCCCCGTCGCCATCCAGTCGCACGTGGCCGTGCAGCGCGCGGCCTGCGCCCCGCAGTTCCCGCACGCGACGTTCCCCGTGCTCCCCGGCACGCACACGCCGGTCTCGCCGCTGCAGGCGCCGTAGGTCCAGACGCCCGCCGCATCGCAGAAGCGCGTGTTCGTGCCGCACATGCCGCAAGCGACCATCTCGATCGCCCCGGGGGTCGAACAGGGCTCGGGACCGGAGTCGATCGTGGGCGCGGCGTCTGGAGCGACGCTGCCGTCGTCCACGGTCATCGCGTCGCCATCGTCTGCCACCCCGGTGTCATCGGCGGCTCCGTCGCTCGGCGCGCCATCCATCGGCTCCGTCCCGCTGTCGCCCGGCTCCGCGGGAGCGCCTCCGCAGCCCGGAGCGCCCAGCGCGAGAGACGTGATGACGGCAAGAGCGCTCGCGTAACGGAACGCGGACGGGAGCGCGCCCGCGCGAGCCGATTCGTCGATCGCCACGACGCTTCCGATCCACTTGCGCATCCGGTCCTCCTCGTCGCTCTTCCGCCTCACAGTGGAGCGCCGCCGCGTACCTGGTAGCGCCAGAGCCCGGGCACTCCGACGTTCGACGTCGTGCACAGCCCGAGCACCGTCGCGGCGCCGGAGCCGGGCAGGGCGAGAGACCTCAGCCCGTCCGCTGCGTCGAACCCGGCGCTCGCTGGCGTACCGCCGAGGCCACCGGTGCCGCCGCTCGCATCGCCCGTCGTCCACTGGCACTGCTCGTAGCGAAGCTCGACGTCGAAGTCGCCCGGTGCGACGTCACTGCGGTTCGTGAGGATCAGCTGGAAGCTGTTCTGCGAGGTGTCGTGCATCGCGTAGTACCCGACGAGATGCCAGGTGACGATCACGCGCGTCGCATCGACGAACCAGACGACGTGGACACGCGCGGGCTGTCCCGCTCCGCGCGTGTCCACGTCGGCCCACCACGGGGCGATCATCGGCGTGTCCGCGCCCGGGAACATCGGCGTGTAGGCGGCCTGCGGGGCGCCGAAGGAGACGTTGCCGTTGTTGTTCACGTAGAACGACGTGTAGGTCGTCCCGTAGTAGCTGAGCCCGGTCGGAAACGCGGCGTCGATCGCGATCGCAGCGGACGACCCGTCGTCGCTCGACGCGACGCTCATCGGGCCGAAGCCCGCTGGCCCGCCGAGGCCGCGGATCAGCGCGACCGGGCCCGTGCACGCGCCCGCGCTGCAGCCGCCGCCGCACGTGACGTCGGTCGGCGCGTAGGCACACGCGCCCGTCGAGCACGTCGCGCTCGCGTACGTTCGGAGCGTGGTCGCGCCGACGCAGACGCTCGGAGGAGGCGGCCCGCACGTGATCTCGCCGGTGCACACGCCGAAGGGCTGAACCGTGCACGTCGTGTCGCAGCGGGTCATCTGCGTCCCGCAGAGACCACAAGGCCGTGAACCGGAGCTTCCCGGCGCGCAGACGCCCTCGTCGGTGCAGGCGGCGTCCACCCAGTGCCCCGTTGCGTCGCAGGTTCGCACGGCCATCGCGCACATCCCGCAGGCGACGCGCGTCACGGTCCCCGGTACGCACAGCGACATCTCGCAGGTCCCAGCCACGTACGCACAGGTGAGATCACAGGTCAGGAGGCGTGACTGATCGACGGGGCAGCCCATGGTCGTCCGCGTGGTCGTGCCCGGAGCGCAGACGCCCTCGCCGGTGCAGGGAAGCGACGTGTCCCAGCCGCACGTGGTCGTGCAGCGCTCGACGTGCGTGCCGCACATCCCACAGGCGTGCGGCATGCTCGTCCCCGGCGTGCAGACGCCTTCCCCCGTGCACGGTCCGTACGCCCAGACGTTCGCTGCAGTGCAGAAGCGGTCCGTCGTCCCGCAGTCGCCACACGAGACCGTCTCGGCCGTTCCCGGCGTGGTGCACGCTTCGCCCGCGTCCACACCGACGTCCGGAGCGAAGCTCGCGTCCTCCGCGATCGCAGCGTCCGGAGGGAGGTCCGCGTCGATCGGCGCGATCGTGCCCGTATCGACCTCCGAGCCACCGTCGGTGGCCGCGTCGGCGCGGACTTCGCCGTCCTGTGACCCGCCGCCGTCGTCGGAAGCGACGTGTTGCTCGGCACAGCCCGCGCTCAGCAGCGTCTGAGTGAGGACCAGGATGGCGAGCGACGTGCGCATGGAGACCTCGACGTTGTCTGGATGGGTTCGCCGCGAGCAGGACAGCGCGGAGCCCAGCGCTATACGCGGCGAGCGTCACCGAATTCCCCGGCAATCGAAGGACCTCACCCGAGCAGCGTGAGCAGCCCGCGGAGCGCCACGTCCGGCTCGCTCCCCATGTGGAGCGCGTGCGCCGCGAGGAGCTGGCTCGCGCGATCCCGGCCGGCCGCCGTTCCCGCGATCGCACGGAGCGAAGGATCCCCGCCGGCGAGAGAGAGCTCTCCGCCCCGGACCACGATCATCGGCGAGCGACGGTTCGGCTCCACCAGCGCTCGCAGCGGGGAGTCGAGCCGCGTGAGCGTCGCCGCGAGCGCGAGGGCGAGCGGAGCGATGGGCCCCGCGCGGGGCCGCGCCGCGACGGAAGGTGGCTCGCTCGCGCGCGCGGCGGCCGTCTTCTTCGTCTTGTTCGTCTTGTTCGTCTTGTTCGTCTTGTTCGCCTTCTTCGCCTTCTTCTCGGGAAGCCTCCCCCCGACCTCACGCTCCGCGCGCGCTGAGCTGGCCGGCGACTCGGCGCTCGGCTCGGCCACACCGTCGGAGAGCTCGTCGTCCATCCCGAGCGACTCGGCGAGCGCTCCCGACATGGTCTGCGCCCGGTCGCCGAGCGCGAGCCGCAGCTGCATCGACGCGAGGGAGCCGTCGCTCACGAACGCCGGCCGAGCGAGCGTCGCGCGGTGCTCCTTCGCGCGGTCGATCTCGCTCGGCTCGAGAGCGATCACGCTGCCATCGTCCTCGAGCACCGCGATGAGCTCCTCGAGGGTCCCGAGGTTGGTGATGCCGAACGGAACCAGGACGCGAACCGCCTCCTTCGCGGCGCCCTTGCTGAGGAAGCCGAGCGCCGCGCCACGGATCAGGTGCGCGAGGTCGAGATCCGGATCCGGGCTGCTCTCGTTGCCGACGCGCTTCGCGATCCGGAGAAGGAGCCGCTGGTAGACGTGCCGTCCGACGGCGTCGAGCGTGCTGGCCCCCGTCTCCCGCGGAGCGCCCCAGAGGATGAGGATGCCCTCGAGCGGGATGGCGGCAGGCGCGCGATACGGCGCCGTGGACGCGAACGGCTCGGCCATGGCGGCGTCGATGGAGGTGTCCATGTCGACGACGCGCACCCCGGAGCCCGCGCCCGGATCGAGCGACCCGAGCCAGAGCGTCCCCCGGACGACCCGTGCCGTCGGATGCGGAACGGAGCGCATCAGCTCGCGGTCGACCGAGAGCCCGACCTCCGTCGAGCCCGCCGTCGGCAGCCTGGCGCGGACGGCCTGTTCGATCGCTTCGGCCGCCCCGGACTCGATCTCCTCGACCTCCGCGTTCCGTACGGCGCCGTCCCAGAGGCGGTTCGGGACCAGCGTGCTCGAGTCGACCCGGACGAGGGCCGGGATCTCGCCTGGGAAGGGGCGGTTCTCGAGGAGCCTGCGCCCTCGATAGAGGCTCATCCCGCTCACGTAGGCGCGGGCCGGAAGCACCGGAATCACCACGTGGTCACGACCGCCGTCGGTCCATGAGACGACCCCGAGCGGGCCGCGGAGCTCTTCGTCCGAGGCCGCGATCGACGCGACGGGCGTCCGGTCCCGGTTCTTGCGCGCGGTCTGGTCCAGCGCGAGCTCGTCGAACGCGTCGAAGAGCTTGACGTAGCGGCCGAGCCCGGGCGCGCTCCCCGGCGTCAGTCGTAGAACGACGCGCTCGGGCGCGAGCGGCAAGAGCGTGCTCTTGGTGTCGCGCGTCCACCAGACCGCGCCGAAGTGCTGCGCCTGCTCGAGCAGGGTCTGCGGAGACACGCGGACGCCGGCCGTCGTCTCGAAGAGCCGAACGTCGGCGAGCTGGTCGAGATGCTCCTTGCCGCCGAGCACGGCAGCGTCGCGCTGCGCGTCGATCGCCCAGGCCGGCGCCCCGTCGAACGCGCGCTCGTCCGCGAGCGCGCGCAGCAGCTCGGCGAGCAGCTGTGCGAGCGTCTCGCTGACGAGGATCCGGGTCGCCGAGGTCAGGGCGTCCGTTCCTCGGCCGACCATGGGCGACTCCACCGCCGCCTGGAACGCGGGAACGAAGTTCAGCTCGAAGTCGAGGATGCGTACGCCACTTTCGAAGAACGTCACGCGCGACGGGCCCGCCGGCCAGAGCCCGATCGCGCCGTAGCCCAGCACCTCGAGGATCTGCGCGCGCTTGGCCGACCTCTCCGCGAGCTCTTCGACGGTACGCGCGAGGGCGCGCACGTGGTTGGGCGTGAGGGCGGGCCGCGGAGTCAGCCCACGCGCCTTCCGACGCGCAGCGACGAGACGCCGGAGCGGGACCGTGACGTCGCGGATCGCTCCGTCGACGATCCGGTCGAGCAACGTGCGAGAGGGATCGTCCTCGGACCACGGGACGAACGCGATCGGACGATCGAGCTCGTGCGGCGTCTCTCCCTCGCTCGGACCGACCCAGTCGCAGAGCTCGGTGGTCACGAGGAGCTGACCCTCGTGGGTGGCCTCCGCGATCGAGACCGCACCGCCCGCGAGGCCCGAGAGCGTCCGGAGCGCCGACAGCGCATCGATCATCGCCCCTGGCTCGCCCTTTCGCTTCTTCCGCTCGACGAGCGCCATCGCGAGGCCGCGAACCGACTCGTCCGCGAAGAGCGTAGTCCCGTGCGCGCTCACCACCTTCGGAAGGAGGGCGCGCGCCGCCGAGAGCGCGGCGCCCCGCAAACGGGAGCGGGCGACCTCCGAGAGAGCATCGACGCCGTCATCGAGCAGCGACTCGTCCACGGAGACGACGCCGTCCAGGTAGGGCGGCAGACCGACGTCACCCGTCAGAACGGCGAACGGACGGCGCTCCACGAGGACGCGCAGGCGCCCGTCGCGCATGTGCGGCGCGTAGCCGAGCACGCCCTCGAGGATCCCCGTGCCGGCCATGGGGAGCGTCGGGTGCGCGCCGGGCACGCTCACGTCGACCTCGACGCCCCGGCGGATGCGCGCGATGCGTTCGTCGCGCAACGCCTTGCGCAGCGACGCCACGACGAGGCTGGTGCTGTCGACCGCGAGCGCGCGCAGATCGAAGAGAGCCGCGATGCCTTCCGCCTCCACGCGCTCGAGCGAGAGCGTGAAGCGGTCGACGGCGCGTCGCTCCTGAGCCGGAATCGCGCCCGGCGGGATGAAAGGGATGGCCGAACCGCGCGAGAGGATCTCGTCGAGCGTGGCGGGGGCCGCGCGGCCGAAGACCGGAAAGAGCGGGACGAGCCGCAGCTTCGTCGCCTCGTCCTTCTCGAGCAGCCCGCGATGTGCTTCGCGGAGCACGGCGCGCACTACGGCCGCGCTCTCGAGATCCGCAGACCCGAGCAGCGTGCCCGGCCGCGCGCCGAGCCACGCACGCACCACCTGGCGCGCGATCTCCGCAGACAGCACCGAGGGGGCGTAGATCCCTCGGGGGCCGCCGCGGTCGCCCTCGGAGTGATCCCAGCCCTCGCTCGGCACGATCCGATCGTCGTCCACGCAAACGCGGGTCGGAACCGCGGCGTCCGCAGAGTCGCGAACGCCCATCGACACGCCGACGTGGGTGAGCCGCACCTCCGTCCGCGCGACTCCCCAGCCCGCGAAGCCGCGACAGTCGCCATGATCGAACGCGACGCCGATCGCGCACTCGCTCACCTGGCCGGCCGCGATCGCCGCCGCGGTCAGCCGGCGCGGACCCCTTCGTCCGTAGTCCACGAGCCGCACCCGCGGGAGAGCCTGCGTCAGCGCGAGGCGCTCCGCGTCGGACACCACGAGCACCACGCGGCCGCCGGGGAGCACGGCGTCTCGAAGCTGAGGAGCGTCGAGCGCCCCGAGCGTCGTCTCTTCGCGAAGCGATGCGAGCGAGACGTTCGCGCCATCGCTCGTCGGCCAGACCTGCGCACGATCGATCGGGCTGATGGAGAGGCGATCGGCGAGCGCGGCGGCACCATCGGTCGCCCGCGTGAGCGCGATCAGCCCCTCTCGCACGAGCGCTGGCGCGCGCGGGTCGAAGCGCACGAGGTCCGCGTCCGCGAGCCACTCGATGCGGACGCCGTCTTCCTCGGGCTCTCCGGCGAGCATCCGGGCGATCGCCTCGCAACCGAGGAGGACGGCCTGCTCGATCGCCGCCAGCGCATCGCTTCGCGCGCTCGATGGGAGGACCCCGTCGAACGTGAGCGTCGGCGTGAAGCGCGGATGTTCGACGACCGCGACGATCGGTACGCTCGATGCCGCGCGCACCTTCTCGAGCATGCGGCCCCCGAGCCGAAGCTCCCAGAGACGTCCCGTCTCGCCCGCGCCGAGGATGACCTCGCCGAGCAGGTCCTCGACGCAAGGGGCGCTCGCCTCAGCGGTCGCGCCGCGCTTGGCGCGCTTGCCGCGCTTGGGGCTCGAGACCGGCGGTGATGAGCTCGGGAGCTCGCGGACGGTCTCGAGCGGCACCCTCACCAGGCCTCCGTCGCGTCGGCTCACCTCGGGAGGCAGGACGGGCTGCTCGAGCCAGCGCTCATGAAGCTCCAGCGCGCCTTCCGCAGCGCGCAAGGTGTGTTCCGCCGACGCAGGCGGCAGATCGCCGAAGAGCAGGTGAGTGGGATCGCCGGGCGGCGCTGCGAGCAGGTCGCCGACCCAGGGGATGAGCGCCGCCCGCGCGAAGACCGAGGCGAAGTGCACCTCTTCACTGCCGGGTCGACGCCGGAGCGACGCGACGGAGCGCGGGCGACCCGTCGCGTCTAGGAGAAGCGCGGCGTCGAGCAGCGGCAGGAGCACCGCGCTGACCTTCCCGGCGTAGAGCTTCTCGCGGAAGGAAGCACCGCGCACCTCGGCGGCGAGCAGCGTGAGCGCCGTGAAGCGCAGCCAGGACCGACGGGCCGGATCGCGGTCCTCGTCGATCGCCGTCGCGAGCTTCTGCACGAGTCGACCGAGGGCCTCCTTGCCCTCGGCGAGCGCGCGCTCGAGCATCGGCTCGTCCCAGCGAACGCCGGACCGCGCCGCGTTCGTGGGTAGGCGTGGCCGATCGACGCGGAGCACGATCGGGAGCTCCGCGTCGCCGTCCCCGATGCCGAGCATCCATCCCTCGCGGCAGAGCACGACGCCGAGCTCCGCCGCCTCGAGCGTCGCCTGCATGCTCGCGCCGCGCGGCGTGACGATCGCGACGTAGCCGCCCTCTTCGAGCGGCTCGCGAAGCAGGATCGTCGGATCTCGCGGAACGGGAAGCCCGTTGACCGAGATCGGGATCGAGACCTCGGTCGCAGCATCGTTGACGAGCATGAGCTCACGCGGGAGCTCCCCCTGGGCCCAGCGCGCCAGCACCGCGAGCTGGACCTTGCTGCGCACGTGAACGACGAGGCCACGCTCCGGGCGCGGAGCGAACGACGGAAGCTCGGCCGTCTCGACGCTGAGCGAGCGCATCCCCGGCGCGAGGTCGTGGCCGTCCTCTTCCTCCGTGGCGAAGACCTCGGGCGTGAAGCGCACCCGGCGCGCGCCCGTGGCATCGATGACGTAGACGTCGGCGAAGCGCGTCGCCCCGCCGAGGGCCGCGTTGAGACCGATCGCGAGCAGCCTGAGAGGGCGCGCGGCCGGATCGGGCGAGGGATCGACGAGCTCCTCGAAGAGCCTCGGCAAGCTCGCATCGGGCGGCGGCTCGCACGCGAGCGCCACGAAGACGTCGCTCGCACTGCCTTCCACCGAGATGGCGGACGCTCTGAACGCGGCGCCCGCTCGGACGACCTCGAGCACCCAGGCCGTCGGATCTGCGAGCTGATAGCTACGGAGCTTGTCGATCGCGCGCGCGGCGTCGACGCGCAGTCGTCCCCCCGAGATCCGCACCCCGACGCCTGGCATGCGCGCGCTCAACGCTCGCTCCTGGAAGCGAGCGCGAGGACGCCGGCCTGCGCGAGCGAGAGCGAGCGCTCCTCGGTCATGAGATGGCGCTCGAGCAGGATCGCGCGCACGAGCACGTCTGCCGCCAAGAGGACGTCGCCGTGCGTCCGCGCGCGCTGCGCGATCGCGTGGTCGACATCGAGCGCGAGCGGCGGACGAGCGAGAAAGCGGAACGGATCGGCGGCGAGCGCTTCGCTGGTCACGAGCTGCGCGCGATCGGCGTGCGTGACCGCGAGGGAGAGCGAACGCGAGCGGCCCTCCACGTTCGCGAAGAAGAGCCCGGACGGCTTGCGCAACACACGCGCGAGGAGCTCGCCGACGTGCGAGAGCAGGCGCCGATCCGAAGGGCCGAGCGCGTCGTCCGAGAGCGGTCGTACGACGGTGTACGCCGCGCTCGCCATCCCGAGCACGCCTAGCTTTCCGAGGAGCGCAGAGAGGGTTCGCACCTCTTCTTCGGTCTTGGCGACGCGCCGGTCGATGACGCCAATGCCCGCGGCGGCGAGGGTCTCGGCGAAGGGGCCGGGCTCGTCGCCCTGAAACGCCGTGGTCTTGCCGATCTTCCCGACGCGAGAGCCCGAGACCGGCGCGAGCAGCGGCACGGCGATCCCCGCGCTTCCGATGTCGAGATCGGCCGCATGCACCGCCTGGACGAGCGCCAGCCAGCGCGAGCCGGCACCCGCGTCCCCGTTCGCATGCGCCTCGGCCGCGAGCGCGATCTGCTTCTGCACGAGCGGGGTGAGCGCCTCCTCGATGCCGCGCTCGACGAGCCGGAGCGCGCGATCGAACGCCGCGTCGCGCCGGACGTCCTCGCGCGAGAGCGTGTGCGAGAGCCGACCGTCGGCGACCTTGAACGCGATCGACGCGCGCGCGCCCTTCTCGCGTGACTCGTGGAGGAGCAACCCGCGGTTGTAGAACGCAGCGAGCCGTCCTCCGAGGACGAGCCCGATCGCGGCCTCGGTGTGTCCGTCCGCGCTCTTCACGGCGACCTGGACGAGCCCCTCGACGGCGAGCGGCGTGTCGATCCGAACGTCGAGGCTCGGCTCGCTGTCGCCGGCGCGGAGCACGAGCAAGCGGATCGGAACGCGCGCGTGTCCGCACCACCGGCTGAGCGCTGCACGACTGCGCGTGACCATCTCCTCGCCGTCGTCCTCGAGAGGCACGTGTAGCGTGACCGTCGTGCCGCCCTTCTTCGTGATCGCCTCCTCGCGATAGAGGTCGTACGTCCGGTCCGGATGCAGGTGGAGCACGTGGCGCGCGCCGTCGCCGACGGCGCTGGCGACCTCGACCAGCGACGGCGCGAGCGCGAGCACGGACACGAACCCGATCCCGAACTTCCCGATCTTCCCTTCGGCGTGCTCCTTGGACGATCGGAAGAGCACGACGAGATCCTCCTCGAGGATCTTCTGGCTCATGCCGGTTCCGTCGTCTTGGACGCTGACGCGCGCCTCGCTCCTGTCGCCGTTCTTCTGGATGACGACGCGCACGAGGATGCTCGTGGCGCCCGCGTCGATCGCGTTCTGGATGAGCTCGCGGTGGAACGCGTACGGATCTGCGAACTGACGAACGAGATCCCCGACGAGCCCGTCCTCGCCCGCCGCGAGCGCGCCCTCGCCGCCGCCCGCGCGGTAGGGACCCGATGCGCTCTCCTTGGCCTTGGCCACGCTGCGGCGATGGTAGCCGATGACGGCGCACGCCGACCGGGCGAGGCGGTCCGGGCCTTTCGCGTACGCCAGCTCGCCGAAGGCGGGCGGCGGCCTCGCTGCGTTCCGACCGTGTCCGGCGTGACGCGCTCGGGGCGCTCGAACCTCGTGTTTCGCCGCGTTTCCTGCGTCGACGAGGCGCGGCACGCTCGGTGCTCTACCGGCGCCGTGCCTCACGTCGAGGCACCAACGAGGAGCGTGCGATGAAGCGGTCTCTGGTGCTCGGATGGACGTGCTTGGCTCTGGTCGCTGGGCTCTCGGGCTGTGGAGAGGCGGAGCGCACGCCCGAGGTCGATCGTCCCGCTCCCACGATCGTCGCGGCGCGACACGATGCGGTCGCCCTCACGACCACCACGCCCGAGGTCAGGGCGCCGCGAGCTCTGCCGACGCCCACGCCGACGCCCGCGCCCGAGCCGCGGCTCCGGCAGCGCGACGACGAGCTGACGTTCCGTCGCCTCGTCGTCGCGACGGACGTCGCCCTCAGGGAGCCCGTCGGTGCGAGCGACGTGATCGACGCGGACGCGGAGCGTGTCTACGCGTTCCTCGACCTCCGGAACCTGGGGGAGGCGGAGACGCTCGTCGTCACGTTCGCGAGCGACGACGGCGAGCGCGTCGTCGGCCACGTCGAGGTCTCGGTCCCGGCGCGCACCGAACGCTGGCGCACCTGGGCGTTCTCCCGTCATCTCTCGCCGGGCCAGTGGAACGTCGAGGTCCACGGCGCGGACGGGCGGCTGCTCGACTCGCGCCCGTTCGAGGTCCGCTGAGGATCACGCCGGCACGGCGCTGCGCTCGGTGACGCGCTGGACCGTTCGCAGCAGCGCGGCGAGGTCGAAGGGCTTGTGCAGAAACCCAGCGGCGTCGAGCGCGGTCGCGCGTTCCGGCGCTGGCTCGAGCGCGGAGACGAACACCACCGGGATCGCGGCGAGCTCCGGGTCGCGCTTCATCTCCGCGCGGAACTCCCACCCGTTCATCACTGGCATCATCAGGTCGAGGAGGATGAGATCGGGCCGGAACCCGGCGCGCATCACCTCGAGCGCCTCACGCCCATCGCGCGCCTCACGCACCGCGAAGCCTTCGCTCTCGAGCACGAGGACCAGCGTCTCCCGCACGTCCGCGTCGTCCTCGACGACCAGGATGGAGGTGGGCTCGGGGCGGGTCATGCGGCCACCTCCTGGCGCGCTCGATGGCGAGGGAGCGTGACGACGAACGAGGTGCCGTCTCGGTCGTGGGTCTCCACGTCGATGGTGCCGCCGTGTGCGTCGACGATCCGACGCACGAGGAAGAGCCCGAGGCCGGCGCCCCCGTAGTGACGCGCCGAGACGACCCGCGAGGAGAAGGAGAACAGCTCCGCCTTCCGCTCCGCCGTCAGCGGCTCGCCGTGATCGCGCACGCGAACGCGCGCCCCTCGTTCGTCGCCTTCGACCTCGACCTCGATGGGCTTGCCGGCGCCGGACTCGATGGCGTTGGAGAGGAGGTTGGCGACGACCTGCTCGAGGCGGAACCGGTCCCACTCGCCTGGCACGGTCTCGGCTGCGGAGAGCACCACCCGACTCCCTGCGTGCGCGAGCTGATCGCCGAAGCGCGCGACCACCGTGCACACCAGCCCGGCGAGATCGAGCGGCTCGATCGAGAGACGCACCCTCCCGAGGGTCAAGCGAGTTGGATCCAGCACGTCCTCCACGACGACCGAGAGGTGCCGGGCGAGCCGAAGCACGCTGTCGAGAAACCGCGAGAGATGCTGCGCTGGGAACCCGGCCGGGCTCGTGCGGCGGACGCTCCGCCTCATGCTCTCGACCTGCATCGCGAGGAGGCTCAACGGCATCCGGAGGTCGTGGGAGGCCACGACCAAGAACTCGTCCCGCGCGCGCAGGGCCGCCTTCGCTTCCTCGAAGAGCTGCGCGTCGTGGATGGCCAGCGCCGCGCGCGCGCCGTACTCCTCGGCGAGCGCTCGCTCGGCGGCAGTCCACCGCGCCGGATCGAGGGGCTCGACGAGCGTCAGCGCGCCCAGAGAGGACCCCCGCGCGCTCAGCGGGATCGTGAGCGCCGCCGCCACTCCGAGAGTACGCGCCGCCGAGCGCGCAGCCTCTGTCGAGAGACCGAGCTCGGTCTCGAGCGCCTCGGGCGTGAGCGCGTCTCCGAGGACGATCTCGCCATCCGCCATCGCGCGGGCGGCCGCGCCCCCCGTGGACTCGAGCGGAGCGCTGGCGATCAGATCCGCGAGCCCGCCCGGGTCGTCGGCCATTGCCACGGCGACGCGCCGCATCGCCTCTCGCTCGCGCGCGAGGTCCAGCATCGCCCAGCGCCCCAGCCGTGGAACGGCGGCGCGCACGACCGCCTGGAGCGTCCCGTCGAGATCGCTCGGCTCGGCGAGCGCGCGGCTCGCGCCGGCGATGAACGCCAGGCGCTCCTGCCCTGCATCGGCGTCTGCGCGCGCCTCTCGCTCGCGCGCGAGAAGCCTCGCGCGCTCGGCCTCGATCCGACGCCGGGCGCTGACGTTCTCGACGAGCGAGACGAACACCGGCGCGGTCTCGGCGCGCGACTGCTGGACGCGCGCCTCGACCGGATAGACCGAGCCGTCCTTTCGCGCGTGCTCGGTCTCGAACGTCACGACGCTCGTCTCGCCGGTGCGGAGCGGATCGAGCAGGGCCTCGAGCGCCGGCGCCTTCAGCGAGGGAAAGAGCTCGAGCACGCTCATGCTCTTCAGCTCCTCGCTACGGTAGCCGAGGTTACGGCGCGCCGCGGCGTTCTCCTGGACGAGCCTCAGCGTGGTCGCGTCGAACGCGTAGACCTCCGTCGGCGCGTCGTCGACGATGCGACCGAGCCGGGCCGTCTCCTCCTCCACGCGGCGCAAGCGCGTGACGTCCTGCAGCGCGAGCATGGCGACGCCGGGCTGTCCTTCCATCTGCGGAATGAGCGCTCCGTCGACGACGAGCTCGTGACGTCCCGACGGCGTCAAGAGCGCGACCTCGACGCCCTCGAGACGCTCACCGCGCACGACGCGCGACGCCGGCGTGTCGGTCTCGGCCAGGGGGCGACCGCGCGAGTCCGCGAACGCGAGCCCCGCGGCGTCGCCGTCACGCGTGAACGGGCCGCCCGTCAGTACCACCGCGGCCTCGTTCGCAAAGCTCACGCGCGCCGTGCTCGGATCGATCAGCACGAGCGGGACCGGCGCGAGATCGAGGATCGTCTCGAGCCAACGCCCCTGTCGGAGAGCCTCGTCCGATCGAACCTCGGCGCGCCTCTGCGCCGCTTGGGCCGCGCGGCTCGCGGCGACCTCCGCACGGCGCTCCTCGAGGCGATCGTGCACCGTGGAGCCCAGCTTCCCGGCCGCACCGAGCACGAGAAGGACCTGCAGCAGCGCCGCGTTTCCTTCGACGGTGATCGTGAAGCCCACGAAGAGCGCCGCTGCCGAGATCGCGGCGACGAGCGGGCTCCACGAGGGCATCGTCGCGGTGCTCTCGGCGATGTCCGCGTACCAGGCCCACGCGAGCATCCCGCCTCCGTGGAGCGCGAGCGCGACGGCGACGAGGAACGGAATCTCCGCGCCGTACCTTCGGAGCATGGTGACGCCGATCGAGTACGCGAGGAGTGAGGTCGTCGCGAGCCCGAGGGTCAGCGTGCTCGTCACCGCGAGCGGAGCGCGCGTGGCAGGTCGCAGCGCGATGAACGCGATGGCGGCTCCCTGAACGGCGAGGCACGCCGCGGTCCCTCCATCGAGGGCCCGGACCGCCCCGTCGACGCTCCCCGTCTCGAGAAAGTGCGCGACGTGACGATACGCCGCGAAGCCTCCGTAGACGGCGAGGGCAGCGCCCCCGGCGAACGCAGCACGCCGCGCGACGCGCCCACCCACCACGAGGACGCTGCTCGCGCCCAGCACGACCATGCAGACGGCCGCCTCGAGCGAGGGCGCCGGCCCGAGCCCGAGCGGCCGCAGCAGGAGCTCGACGCCGAAGCCGTGCCCGACGATCCCCGCCGCGCCGGCAGCGATGGCGAGCAGCCCAGCCGTCCGCGCGAGGAGGTCTCGCTTCTCCGCCAGTACAGTCACGATGCTCGATCCCACGACGATCGGTGCATGCACCGCGCCGCGCCGCGCCCTGCACCCCGTGCGTGGCATGGAGCCTCAGCTGCGTGCGGGCTCCGAGCCGGCCCTCGCCTTCTCCTTCTCGCGCGCTTCGCGCTCTGCGAGCACGGCGACGATCACCGCCTTCGTCGAGCGCTCATCGAGCCCGTGCAGGTGGCCGAGATCGTCGATGAGCTTCGGCAGCCCCGCGTGGATCAGCCCCGGGTGGGTGACCGGACAGACGAGCGTCCCGTCGTGCACGCGCGAGAGCACCCGCTTCAGATCGTCGGTCGATACGTGCGCGAGACCACCGCCTCCGAACCGCATCAGCTCGGAGCCCTCATCGAGGGACGCAGAGGAGCACGGGCGCGGTGAAGGCGCCGACCGTCCTCGTGCAGTCGAAGTCGACCGTGTTGGCGCAGTCGCCACGGATGTTGCAGCGCTCCCAGCACGCGCTGACACCGCCGCTGCCGAAGGCCAAGCAAGCGCCGCGGCCGCCGCGCGAGTCGAACGGACAGTCGTCGTCGCTCACGCACGGGCTCGCGGAGCAAAGGTCTTCGTTTCCGGTCGGAGGCACGCTGTAGTTGATGCAGAGCAGGCCGCCGATGCAGTCGGCGCTGGTCGTGCACTGACGATAGGGCGGGACCGTCGGCCCGACCGGGCCCGCGTCCGGAAGGCAGATGTTGCCGAGGGCGCCCGTCGAGCCCGTCGGCACGTAGCAGGCGAAGCCGGGGTAGCAGTCGGTGCTGTCGACGCACCGGTGGAAGCACGTCGAGGACGATCCCGAGAAGGAGACGCAGTCGCCGAGCGAGCCGAACATGTCCGTGTCGCAGTCCGCGTCCGACGAGCAGCTCGTCGTGCACATGCTGCGGGTGACCGTGCTGTTCGTGATCGGGGTGCAGCTATCGCGGGTGAGCGCGCAGGTGGTCGCGCCGCCGCAGCCCTCGTAGGGATCGGCCTGCGCTCCGCACGTGCCGCAGTCGGACGCGCAGCTCGAGCAGGTCTCGCCCGCCGCGGTCTGGCAGACCCCGTCACCACAGCCCGTGCACAACCCACAGTCGGTCCGACACGTGGTGCAGGTCTCGCCCGCCGTGCTCTGGCAGAGCCCGTCGCCGCAGCCGGTGCAGCTACCGCAGTCGCCTGGGCAGGTGCTGCAGTTCTCGCCGGCCTCGCAGACGCGGTCGCCGCAGCTCGTGCCGCCGCAGTCGACGGGACAGCTCGCGGCCGTCTCGAAGCGCGAGTCACAGAATCGATCGCCGCACTCGATGCCGCCGGCTCGACAACCGCTCGCGATCATCGCGACGCCAAGGAACCCCAAGCACATCCATCGGTTCATCGATTCACCCCGCCGTGAGAGTAGGTTGGCGTACGCTCCACCGTCCACCTCGTCGAGCCGCGGACTGACAAACTGTCATTCGATCGGCCCCCTCCCTCGCGCCGAAGGACAAGCTGGCAGCGAGCGCGCGAACCACCCCGTGTCCGCAGCCTCGGTCTCGCGCTCGATCCCTGCTCGATTTCCTGGAATCGCCGGCGCTTCTGAGCTAGGCACGGCCGTTGCTGAACGGGGTCCGGGCCGAGCCCGGGGCGGCGTGACAGACCCCGTGATTCACGAGCGATTCTCGCTCGAAAGCAGCGAGCAAGGAGCAACGTGGCGACGGCAGCCGGAAGCGGTTCTGGACGGGTGCGGATCGCGATCACCCTCGCGACCCTCTCCGCAGTCGCGTTCCTGGTCGCCGAGGGGTCGACCCAGCTGCTCGCGTCCACGTTCTTCGACGTTCCCGTGGGCGTCGGCGACCGAGTCGCCGCAGCGACGCTCCCGACCAAGGTCGTCAGCCACCGTGACGGGCACGCTCTGCTCTCCCACCAGATGTTCGACTCGGCTTTGGGCCCGATCCCGTGGGACGACCCCATCATCGACCCCGAGCCCGGCGGCGAGGACGGCGACGAGGTCGTGGCTCCGCCGACGTCGGAGTGGCACGACGGTGATCCGATCCCGCCGGTCTGCGAAGGCTCGATCCGCCTCGTGGGCGCGTACGTCCGCCGCGGGCACGAAGACCAGTCGTTCGCTGCCATCACGAACGCGACCGGCTCCTCGCTCCTCTACCGCGAGGGCATGACGCTCGACGATCGCGGCATCGTCGCGATCCGATCGAACTTCGTCGTCCTGAGGCCGGGGAGCGGCACGCTCTGCGGGATCGCCATGTTCGACATCGAAGGGCCTGCCGTGGCGACCGCCCGCACGGACCTCGTCGTCACGCCGCCCACCACGAGCGCGACGGACGCGACCGGAGACGTGGCGCTCGGCATCTCGGGCGCCGAGATGGAGTCGAACATCCATCAGATCAGCGACACGAACTACACGATCAACCGGACCCTCGTCGATCGACTGCTCGCCAACCAGGCCGCCCTCATGAGCGCTGCGCGCGTCATCCCACACGAAGAAGACGGCCGCGTCGTCGGCGTGAAGATCTACGGAATCCGCCGGTCGAGCTTGCTCGGCCATCTGGGCATCCAGAACGGCGACATGATGCGCACCATCAACGGCTACGACCTCACGGATCCGACCGCCGTCCTCGACGCCTACAGCCATCTCCGAACGGCCGACCAGATCAGCATCAGCGTGGTGCGTCGAGGTCAGCCGGTGACGATGGACTACGGCATCCACTGACCTCTCTTTCGAGAGCTGCTCTCCGCCCGGCGCTCTCTGCTCGCCCCGCCTCTCTCGGCCCTCGGGCCCCCTCGAGTCTACCTCGCACGAAAACACGGTCCCCCGGATGAGACTGAAGCTCGCCATTCCGATCCTCCTGACCTCGGCATCCGTGATGCTGTCGGGGCTTCTTTCCTTCGCGGCCGCGCAGGACGGGGACCGTCCCGTCGTCACGCTGCCGCGCCCGCGGCCCGCCCCCGAAGGCACTGGAGACGACGCCGCGTCGAAGGTCGCGCCCTTCCGCACCGGGCTCGAGGGGACCGACACGACGACGACCCCGCCGGGCGCTCGCGTGTCCTTCAACCTCGAGGACGCCGACCTGCCCGATCTCGTCCGCATCGTCTCGCGGATCACCGGCAAGCGCTTCATCCTCCCGAGCAAGGCGCGCTCCATCAAGGCGACCGTCTACTCGCCGACGGACGTGACGGCGGCCGAGGCGTACCAGGCCTTCCTCTCGATCCTCGATCTCAACGGCCTGACGCTCGAGACCTCGGGCCGGTACTACAAGATCGTGGAGACGAGCAGCAGCGAGTCCCACGTCCTGCCGCTCTATCAGGACGGCGAGTCGATGCCGGTCGACGATCGCTACGTCACGCGCATGCACCGGCTCGAGCACGTCACGGCCGAGGACATCGCCACTCTGCTCGGACACTTCAAGAGCGCCGAGGGCGCCATCACGGCGTACGCGCCGACCAACACGCTCATCATCACCGACACGGCGGCGAACGTGCGGCGCATGCTCACGATCGTCGCCGAGATCGACGTCGCGCGAACCGGCGAGCAGATATGGATCGAGCCGATCCACTACGCGGTCGCGGCCGATCTAGCCGAGCAGCTGACCGAGATCTTCCCACCGGAGGACGCCGCCACACCTGGCACCGCGGCCACCAAGGCCGCGCCCCGTCCGACCCGTCCCGGCAAGGCACCCGTCGTGCGCGACGAAGGCGGCGACTCCGGCGCGAGCGCGCAGACCATCGGAACGCTGGGGGGTGACTCGCGCGTCGGGAACATCCTGGCCGACGAGAGAACGAACAGCGTCATCATCATCGCGACGGAGCGCGCGTACCTGCAGGTGCTCGAGCTCATACGCGTGCTCGACGTTCCCGTGGACGACGAAGGCTCGGTGCACGTCTACGAGCTCCAGTACGCCGACGCCGAAGGCATGGCCGAGGTCCTCTCGAGCCTGGTCGGCGGAGGAGGAGGGGCGAGCGCGACCAAGTCGGCCGAGGGTGCCGGCGGCGTCACGAGCAGCGAGGTGGCCATCCAGGCCTACAAGGAGACCAACTCGCTCATCATCACGGCGTCGCAGAGCGACTACGCGGCGCTCAGACGAGTCCTCTCCGAGCTCGACGTCGCACCGAGACAGGTCTTCATCGAGGCCGTCATCATGGAGCTGCAGGTGCAGCGCACCGGGCGGCTCGGCCTGAACTTCCACGGCGGTCTTCCCGACCCCAGCACATCCGAAGGCCAAGGCTTCTCGGTCCTCGGCTTCGGCGCAGCGACCTCGCTCGGCATCGGCACACCCGCGATGCTCGCCGGCGACACCCTCACCGGACTCGCGCTCGGTGTGCGAGGTCCGACGATCACCCCCGTCCCGGGACTTTCGATCCCGAGCTTCGGCGCCATCCTCACCGCCATCGCGACGAGCTCCGACGTGGACGTCCTCGCGACGCCGCACTTGATCGCGATGGACAACGTCGAAGCGGAGATCACCGTCGGCTCGAACATCCCGCTCCAGCAGAACAGCAGCGGTGCTCTCGGCGGTCTCGGAGGCCTCGCCGGACTCGCAGGCGGGCTCGGTGGCCAGAGCGGCGCGAGCGCTCTCGGCGCCCTCGGCGGTCTCGCCGGAGGTCTCGGAGGCGCGCTCGGAGGCGGCGGCATGGGCGGCGGTGGCCGTCAGAACGTCGGCACCACGATCCGCATCACGCCGCACATCAACGACGCAGGAGAGATCCGTCTCGAGATCGAGGAAGAGATCTCCGAGGCGGGCGCGCCTCAAGGCCAGCTCGGCGTCGTCCCCATCCAGCAACGAATCGCGAAGACCCAGGTCCTCGTGCGCGACCAGCAGACGGTCGTCATCGGCGGCCTGATGCGCGATCGCGTGTCGACCACCGAGGAGAAGATCCCGATCCTCGGCGACATCCCGATCATCGGCGCGCTCTTCCGGCGCGAGACCCGGACGACGGAGAAGACGAACCTCCTCCTCTTCATCACGCCCTACATCATCCGGAGCCCGGAGGACCTGCGCGCGATCTTCGAGCGCAAGATGCGAGAGCGCCAGGAGTTCCTCGATCGCTACTTCGTGTTCGGCGATCACGACTACGAGCCTGTGCTCGACTTCTCGAGAACGCGCGGGCTCGTGCTCGAGATATTCAACGAGCTCCAAGCCATCGACGAGGAAAGAACGCTCGCCGAAGAGCTCGCGGAGAGACCACCGCCAGGCCACCACGCGCGTGCGCCTCTCGGCGAAGCCGAGCCCTTCGACGACGGCACGCTCGTCATCACGCCGGACGGCGACAGCACCATGGGCGAGGACCGGCTCATCGAGCCCTCCGCGCCTCAACAGTAAGCAGTGAAGGAGCAGGATGGACAGTCAGCGGTACGTCGGTGAGATCCTCGTCCGACGCGGGGCGCTCCCCGCAGATCGGCTCGAGGAGCTCCTGCGTACGGCGGGCGAGAAGGACATCTCGCTCCTCGATCTCTTGAACGCCAACCGAGAGGCCGACGGAGCGACGATCGTCCGCGCGCTGGCGGAAGAGGTCGGGATCCCGTTCGTCGACAAGATCCGGAACGAGGATGTCCCGGCGAACCTCGTCGACAAGATCCCGATCAGCTTCGCGCGCCAGCACCGGCTGCTCGGTCTCGCGGAGGACGGCGAGTTCGGGCCCATCCGCGTCGCGATGGCGAACCCGCTCGATCCGGCGCCGCTCGACGACCTGCGTGCGCTCCTCGGGCGGACCGTGCTGCCGGTCGCGGCGACGACCGAGGCGATCGAGGACGCGATCAACCGCGTCTACGAGCGCAAGGACGAGACCGCGCTCTCGGAGGCGAAGGACGGCGAGGAGATCGAGGAGCTCCAGGATCTCCTCGACATGACGGACGAAGCGCCCGTCATCCGCTGGGTCAACAACCTCTTCTACACGGCGTCGCAGCAGCGCGCGTCGGACATCCACATCGAGCCATCCGACCGAGAGGTCGTCGTGCGCTACCGCATCGACGGCAACCTCGTCGTCGCGAAGACGGCGCACAAGGGCTTCCTCAAGTCGATCGTCAGCCGCGTGAAGATCGAGGCGAACCTCAACATCGCCGAGTCGCGCCTCCCGCAGGACGGCCGCATCACGAAGAAGATCCAGGGCCGGACGATCGACGTTCGTGTCTCGACGATCCCGCAGACCAAGGGCGAGCGGATCGTCATGCGTCTGCTCGACAAGGAGAAGGTGCTCCTCGACCTCGAGGACCTCGGCTATGCCGGCGCCCAGCTCGACACCATCCAGCACCTCGTCACACGACCGAACGGCATCGTCGTGGTGACGGGCCCGACCGGCAGCGGCAAGACGACGACGCTCTACGCGTGCCTGACGCGCATCAACACGCCTGATCTCAACATCCTCACTGCAGAGGATCCGGTCGAGTACGAGATCAAGGGCATCGGACAGATGCACGTGCAGCCGAAGATCGGGCTCACGTTCGCCACGGCGCTCCGCTCCTTCCTTCGTCAGGATCCCGACGTGATCATGGTCGGTGAGATCCGCGATCACGAGACGGCCGAGATCGCGATCCACGCATCGCTCACGGGCCACCTCGTGCTCTCGACGCTGCACACCAACGACGCGGCCGGCGCGATCACACGGCTCGGAGAGATGGGCGTCGAGCACTATCTCATCACCTCGTCTCTGCTCGCGGTGATCGCACAGCGCCTCGTGCGGCGCCTCTGCCCGAAGTGCCGGCAGCCCTACGAGCCGACCGACTCCGATCTCCGCCAGCTGGGCGTCGAGCGCGGCAAGCTCCAGGGCTTGCTCAGCGGCACCGGCGTCCAGTCGTTCCGCGGCATGGCGGACGACGCCGACGTTCCCGATCTCTCGGACGAGGTCGTGACCTGGTCGCCCGACGAGACCCAGGTCATCGCGGCTCCTCCCGCGAAGCCCGCTCCTCTACGTCCTGTGTTCTACCGCGCCGTCGGATGCGAGGAGTGCAGCGGCACGGGCTACAGGGGCCGTGTCGCCATCGCGGAGATCCTCATCATCGACGATCCCGTGCGGCGCGAGATCCTGAACAAGAGCGATGCAGGCCAGGTCGCGCGCATCGCGCAGCAACGTGGGATGAGGACCCTCCGCGAGGACGGCGCGCGGACGGTGCTGCTCGGAACGACGAGCCTCGAAGAGGTCCTGGCGGCCACGCAGGCGGGCGAGATCGACTGAGGGGATGCGATGCGAGGGAATCAGGCGAATAGGCGAGCACACGACACTCGTTGTCGTGACCAAGTGAGAAGCTGACATGGCGGTCTTCGAGTGGCGGGGGTTGAACCCCAAGGGCAGGGAGGTGAAGGGGGTCCGCGACGCGGAGAGCCTCAAGACCCTGCGCACGCTCCTCAAGAAGGAGGGGATCCTCCTCACGTCGGCGCTCGAAGAGTCGGCAGCCAAGAAGGCGAACGCCCGGAACATCGACTTCGGCCGGTACTTCCGGCGCGTCTCGACGCTCGATCTCGCGATGATGACTCGACAGTTCGCTACGCTCCTCAAGAGCGGTGTTCCGCTCGTCGAGTCGATGAGCGCGCTCATCGAGCAGATGGAGAGCCCCGAGCTCAAGAACGCGCTCACGCAGACGCGCGATCGAGTGAACGAAGGCTCGTCGCTGCACGACTCGCTGCGCCAGCACGTGGCGGTGTTCCCGGTCCTCTACGTCAACATGGTCGAGGCGGGTGAGGCCTCCGGCACGCTGGAGGTGGTGCTCGGACGCCTGGCGGACTTCCTCGAGTCGCAGTCGAAGCTCAACAACAAGGTCGCTGCGGCGCTCGCCTATCCGATCTTCATGGCGCTCATGGGCCTCGTCACCATCACGATCATGATGGTGGTCGTCGTCCCGAAGGTCACGTCGATCTTCGAGGACTTCCAGCAGGCCCTGCCCTGGTACACGCGCGTCCTCATCTTCTCGAGCGACATCTTCGTCAACTACTGGTGGCTGCTGATCACCGTCTCCGCGATCTGCGTCACCCTGTTCCGGCGCTGGCGCGCCTCGCCCGAAGGGCGCGCGACCTGGGATCGGCGGATCCTCACTCTGCCGATGTTCGGCAAGCTCCTGATGATGGTCGCCGTCGCGCGCTTCTCGCGCACGCTCTCGACACTGTTGAGGAGCGGTGTCCCGCTTCTCCGGGCGATGGAGATCACGCGCAACGTGCTCGGCAACGTGGAGCTCATGCGCGTCGTCGAGGAGGCTTCTGCCTCGATTCGAGAGGGCGAGAGCATCGCGGCACCGCTCAAGCGGAGCGGCAAGTTCCCACCGATCGTCACGCACATGATCGCGATCGGCGAGCGGTCCGGTCAGCTCGAGGAGATGCTCGAGAACGTGGCGATCGCGTACGACGCGCAGGTCGAGACGCGCGTGGCCACGATGACCGCGCTCCTCGAGCCGATGATGATCGTCGTGATGGGCGGCATCTCGGGCGGAATCGCGTTCTCGATCCTGATGCCGCTCATGCGCATCAACGAGTTCGTCCAATGAGGGGACGATGACGCCATGGCGACGAAGCGCCGAGCGAGTGGGAACGTCACCCTTCCGTGGGAGCCGCGCGCCGGGATCGTGCGCGACATCCTATCGGGGCGCCGGATCCGGCTCGTGCCCGTCGCTCTGCTCGTGCTGCTCGTGGGATATGGGATCGTGATCTCGGCCCTCCACCGAGAGGCCGCCCAGGAGACGCGCCTGTCGATCGACGCAGTGCACCGCGCGCTCGCACGCTTCCGCGCCGACATGGGCCGATGCCCGAGCTCGATGCACGAGCTGGTGCATCCTCCGCGCACGGGCGCGCACTACCTCGACAGCCCGGCAGTGGACGCGTGGGGCCGGCCCCTGTGGGTACGCTGTCCGGGGCGCTACGATCCGGACGGAGACGACGTGGTGTCGGCCGGAGCGAGCGGGAATTTCTTGATCGACGACAACGTCTGGTGATGTGAGACGAGGGACAGGGAGAGCCATGGAAGACACGAAGAACGGACGGATCGAGTCGGCAACGAGGAGTCGTGGGGAGAGCCGCAAGGCGCGCAAGGCGCTCCGAGCGCTCGCGCGGCGACGGCGCTCTCGCGAGGGCATGACGCTCGTCGAGATCATGATCGTCGTCATCATCATGGCCCTCATCGCGACGGCCGTCGGCGTGGCCGTTCTCCCGCAGCTGCAGCGTGCGCGTGTGACGCAGTCGCGCTCGGACGCGCTCGAGGTTCGCTCGGCCGTGCTGCTCTTCATGGGCCAGGAGGCAGGCGCCGACTGCCCGACGATGGACGAGCTCGTCGAGTCCGGCGTCATCGATCACTCGCGGCGCACGACCGACGCGTGGGATCACCCGTTCGTGGTCGAGTGCGACGGAGACGACATCGTCGTCATGTCGAACGGGCCTGACGGACAGAGCGGCACCGAAGACGACATCCGGTGATTGGGTGCAGGTGGAGCGAGAGCAAGTGGGTCTTCGCCGTCGTCAGGGACGGCAGCATGCCCGCGCTCATCGCTCTTCCTCGTCTCGGGCGCGGGCGCGCAGAACGGGCATGACGCTCATCGAGATCCTGATCGTGATCATCCTCCTCGCGATCGTCGCGAGCGGGATCAGCTACGCGTTCGGCGCGCTGACGCGAACGCAGCTCCGGTCTGCCTGCCTCCACATCACGGCCGGCGCGCGCTACGCGTACAACCGCTCGATCGCGCGCAACACCACGGTGCGGCTCGCGTTCGATCTCGACGCCGACACGATGGGCTTCGAGGAGTCCGAGATCCCGATCGCGCTGGCGCGGATCGGCGACCCGCGGCGCGAGCGCTCGGACGAGGCGTCGGAGGACGATGTCGACAGCGCGGGCATCGACCCCTGGGCAGCCGCGCACGCGCGCCTCGCCGATACGATCCACCCGACGTTCGGTGCGTCTCCGTTCCGCCCGCTCGAGGGTCGTCGCTTCGCCGCGCACCCGCTCGCCTCGGGGATCCACATCGAGCGGCTCTACACGCCGCACGAGGACGAGCCGCGCGAGGAGGGCACGGGCCACATCTACTTCTTCCCGCACGGCCAGACCGAGAACGCCGTCGTCTGGCTGACTGACGGGAACGAGCACGTGTTCTCGGTGGAGCTCCATCCGATCACCGGTCGCACGATCGTTCGAGCGTCGGCCTACGAGCCCGAAGAGCTCGTCCTCGACGGCGACGAAGACTCGTCGGAGGTCCACTGATGGCCTCCTCCACGCAACGAATGGCCTCCACCACGCGGCGGCGGCGCCTCCCGAAGGGCCGTGGAGCGCCCATCTTCGGAGCGTTCACGCTCCTCGAGGTGATGGTCGCCGTCACGATCCTCGGGATCGCGCTCACCGCCATCTTCTCCAGCGAGGCAGGCGCCATCCGCGTCGCGGGCCGGGCGCGTCACCTGACGACCGCCACCCTCCTCGCGCGTTGCAAGATGGGAGAGATCGAGGAGCAGGTGCTCCGCGAGGGGCTGCCCGCCGTCTCTGCGAACGGCGTCGACGAGTGCTGCGAGACCGGCGAGGTCGACGGCTTCGAGTGCGAGTGGGAGATCATGCGGATCGTCCTCCCCGACGCGACGATGGCCGGAGGCGAAGGTGACTCGAACCCGCTCGGCCTCCTCGGGGGCGCTGGCGAGGCGAGCGCGACGGCCGCTCCGACCGCGGCGCCCACGCCCGATCAGATGATGAGCGGCGCGATGATGTCGGGCGGCGGCGACATGGTCAGCCAGATGGCGCTGCAGTTCGTCTTCCCGATCCTCAAGCCGCAGCTCGAAGAGCAGGTCCGCCGGGCGCGCGTCACCGTGCGCTGGCACGAGGGAACCCGCGAACAGGAGGTCAGCGTCTCCCAGTATCTGGTCGCCGAGCAGCCGCCGATCCTCGCGACGGAGGCCGTGATCGGAGCGATGACGGGCGCGCCGCCGGGGGCGCCTGGCACCCCGCCCGCCACGCCGCCGACGCAGGTGCGGCCGTGAGCGCGCGCGCTCCGAAGTCGCGACGGGCCGCGCGGCGGTCGCTCGCGGGAATGACCCTCGTCGAAGCGATGGTCTCCATCACGATCCTCGCGATCGTGTCGGTGATGGTCTTCGGAGGGTTCGAGCAGACGATGCGAAACAAGTCACGCGTGGAGGCCCAGGGAGACCGCGCGCACGTCGTGCGCGTCGCGATGGAGCGCATGGCGCGCGAGCTCCAGAGCGCGTTCGTCTCGCTTCACGTGAACGCGAGCTCGTCCTTGGCGAGCATGCGGACGATCTTCCACGGTCGCCGCGAAGGACATGGGAGCCGCATCGACTTCACGTCCTTCTCGCACCGCCGGCTCTACCGCGACGCGCACGAGTCGGATCAGAACGAGCTCGGCTACTTCGTCGCAGATCATCGGGGCGAGGATCGGCACATGCATCGCGTGCTCGTCCGGCGCGAGTCGAGCCGCATCGACGACGAGCCCGAGGAGGGCGGTCAGCAGATGATCCTCGTCGAGGACGTGCGCGAGTTCGAGCTCGACTACTTCGACGCCGCGAGCCTCGCCTGGGTCAACGGCTGGGACACGACGGGCACCGAGATGAACCGGCTTCCGGCGCAGGTCCGGATCCGGCTCGTCGTCCCTTCGCTGTCGGACCCCGACGACGACGAGACCTACTGCACGCGCGTGTCGATCCCGATCACGTACGCGCTCAACCACGCCGTCTACAACCCCTGACCTAGAACGAATCGGCATGGCGACACTTCTCGGAATCGAGATCGGACCGGACAGCGTGCGCGCGGCGCTCGTTCGCACGCAGCTGCGCAAGACGACCGTCTCGAGGTACGTCGAGGTCACCTTCGAGGAGGTGCGCGCAGCAGCGGCGATGCCGCGCGTCGAGCCGATCGCGCCCGTGCCAGGCCTCTCCCTCGGAGACCTGAACGAGGCGGCCGGGTTTCCGCCGAGCGCGCCAGAAGCGCCAGCGGTGGTCGAAGCGCCGCCGCCTCCGCCCGTCGACATGGACGACCGCACGGTGGTGCGGCTCGCCGTCGCCGAGATTCTGCGGCGAGTGGGGCCCACGCACCCGACGATGATCGCCGAGATGCCGGGCGAGGACATCTCGCTGCGGCGCATCGAGCTCCCGCCCGCCGCGCTGAAGAAGCTCGACGAGCTCCTGCCGTTCGAGATGGAGTCTCTCATCCCGTTCGATGCGGCGGACACGCTCCTCGATCACCAGCTCGCGGCGACTCTCGAGCCGACCAAGATCCGGATCGTCGTGTGCGCCGTCCCGAAGGCGAAGGTGCACGACCGCCTCGCGGAGCTCGAGAGCTTCGGCATCGACCCCGACGAGCTCGTCCCCGGACCGGCGGCGCTCGCGGGCGTCGTCACGTTGATCCCGTCGCTGGCGACCGAGGGGCCCCACCTGCTCGTGAACATCGGCACGCGTCGAACCGACGTCGCGATCGTTCGTCAGGGCAAGCTGGAGCTCGCGCGCACCATCTCGGCAGGCGCCGACGACGTTCGCGAGGCAGGGTTTTCGGACTCGCCGTTCGGGAGCGGCGCCGAGCGCCTGGCGCGCGAGCTGAGGCAGACCGTCGCGAGCCATCGCATGCAGGGCGGCGGCGAGCCGGAGTCGATCCGTGTGGCGGGCGACCTCGATCACGGCGCGCCGCTCATCGACTGGATCGGTCAGGCGCTCGGTCGTTCGCCCATCTTGCTCGAGCTGCCCGAGGCGCCCGAGACCGAGCTCGCGGCGCCAGCACCGCCAGAGCGACGCGCGGCGTTCGCCATGGCCCTCGGCCTGGTCGGTCACTCGCGCATCGCGGGCAAGCACCTCGACCTCCGGCGCGGCGAGTTCGTCCGCAAGCGCTCGATGGGCGCGATCCGCGAGCTGGCGCCGCTCCTCGGCGTGTGCGCCGCGTTCGTGACGGTCGCGTACTTCTACTCGGTCTACGCACACTGGTCCGTGCTGACGGCGCGGCGCGACGTGCTCGAGAGCCAGCTCGCCGAGATCACCGGCGCGAGGCTCGGCGAAGAGACCCGTACCGTCGCTCGGGCGCGCTCCCTGCTCGAGAGCGGTCGGCAGAGCCCGGATCCGCTGCCCGCGTTCGACGCGTTCGACGCGATGCTCGCCGTGTCGAACGCGATCCCGGATGGGATCGATCACGACATGCAACGCCTCCAGATCGATCTCGGCGACGCGCGCAGCGGAGGCCACCTCGAGCTCCAGGCGACCGTCACCTCGATCGAGGAGCGGGATCGCATCGCGGAGTCGCTCAGCGAGGTCGCGTGCTTCCGGGAGATCGAGCTCGGACCGATGACGGCGGCGGGTGAAGGAAGACGTCAGTACCGGCTCGAGCTCGCGATCCGCTGCCCGGGCACGGCCGACGACGAGGAGAGCAGCAGCGGACGGCACCGACGGCGCAGCGGTGCATCGAGCGCGACGAAGGGAGCTCCCTGATGCAGGGCCGTCTCGAAGAGATCTGGGTCGGCTTCAACGACCGCGAGAAGAAGCTCGTCGGCGCGCTCGGTGCGATCGCCGCGGTTCTGGTCGTCCTCTTGCCGGTCTATCTGCTCTCGAGCGCCATCTCGGCGCTCGAAGAGGACAACCAGGCCATCATCACGGTGCTGCGCGACATCGACCACGCAGGACCCGAGCTCGCGCAGCGAGAGGCAGAGGCTGCAGCCGCGGCGCGCCGCTACGACGTGCGCGCACCCGCGCTCGGCTCGTTCGTCGAGGCGCAGTGCGGCGAGTTCGACGTGACGATCCAGTCGGTCACGAACCAGCCCGAGGTCGAGGAGGGGCGCTTCCGACGACGACACGTGCGCGCGTCGCTTCCGAACGCGGGGCTGCGCGCTGCAGTGAAGCTCATCACCTCGATCGAGGCGGCGCCCTACCCGATCGCGCTCGAACGGATCCACGTCGAGCACTTCCAGGCGGGCGTGGATCGCTTCAACGTCGAGATCGGCGTCATCACCTACGACCGCACGGGCGGCGGGGCAGGAGGCGCAGACGCCGACGCGGGTGTGCCGTCTCGTCCGCAACCCGAGGGCCACGCCGGCCCGCCGGCCCCTTGAACGCGAGCGCGCGAGACTCTCCATGAAGTTCCAGCTATCCGATCGTGCGAAGACGTTGCTCCGGCGGTTCCTCGTCTTTCCGTTCTATTTTCTCTGCTGCCTGTTCTCGTCGGCGTACCAGACGTTCCCGTACGGTCGCGTGCGCGACTTCGCGGTCGAGCAGGTCGGGCGCGCGATGCCAGGCGCGCAGCTCGAGATCGTCAGCCTCGAGCCAGCGTGGATCTCCGGCGTCGAGGCCGAGGGCGTTCGGCTCCAGCTTCCGCCGGTCCCGGGAGAAGAACGGCCAGCAGAGGTCACGCTTCGTCGCGTGTACGCCCGCGCCGGGATGTTCGCGTATCTGTTCGGCAGCACGTCGATCAACTACGAGATCGAGACCGACGGCGGCGGAACGATCGACGGCTACTTCGAAGACACGACGAGCGGCGAGGGCCGAGATGCCACCGGCGAGTCGCACCTCGTGGCGCACCTCGCGAACGTCGACCTTCGCCGCATCGGGCTCATCCGGCACTTCGTCGGCATTCCGTTCGAAGGGGTCGTCTCGGGCGACATCGACGTCACCTTGGCGCAAGAGCTCGATGGCACGACGGGGAACGTGACGCTCACGATCGCCGGCTTCGCCATGGGAGACGGGCACGCCGAGCTGCCGGTCCCGGGGATGAGCCGCGGGATCGCGGTCGAGCGGCTCGACGCTGGGGACGTGAACCTCCAGATGGAGATCGCGCACGGCGTCGGTCGGATCCAGCACCTGTCCTCGGACGGCGAGGACGCGCAGCTGCAGGGAGAGGGCACGGTCCGCCTCCTCAGGCCCTTCCGGATGTCGGCGCTGGACGTGCTGGTGCGGATCAACGTCGCTTCGAGCTATCGGGAACGGAACGACCGAACGCGGGCGATCTTCGGCTTCGCCGACATGAGCGCCGACGTGAGGCCGTATCGCGCGCCCGATGGCGCCTACCAGCTGCGGTTGCAGGGCGCGGTCGGCGGCCGTCTGCAGGCGATGCCGGCGGGCACGGCGACGCTCGGTCCGTAGAGGCAGCGGGCGCGTCAGCTCTCGAGCTGAGCCTGGAGCTTCGCGATGGCGACGGCGGGACCCTTCACGCGCACGTGCAGCCCGGTCTCGTCCCAGCGCTCCTCGATCACGCGGGCCACCTCACGGATGGGCCCGATGAGCGACTGCTTCGCGTAGGAGACGAAGAGCTCCGTCTCGACGGAGTCCTTCTCGAAGAATTCGACGATGGCCGCGTGCACCCGGTGGAGATCGTCCTTGTCGCGCGCGCTCACCATCAAGGCGTCCGGAAATTCGTCCCGCAGCGCGCGCTGATCCTCGGCGGACACTCGGTCGACCTTGTTGAGCAGGAGCATCGACGGCGCCTCGTCCGCCGCGAGCTCCGCGAGCACGGTGCGGGTGACCTCGAGCTGCGCCCGAAAGGCCGGATCGGACGCGTCGACCACGTGGAGCAAGAGCCCCGCATCGCGCGCCTCTTCGAGCGTGGAGCGGAAGGATGCGACGAGCGCGTGGGGTAGCTTCTTGATGAAGCCGACCGTGTCGGAGACCAGGATGCGCGGGCGCGGCTCCGGTACGAGAGCTCGCACCGTGGTGTCGAGCGTCGCGAAGAGCTCGTCGGCCACGTACACCTCGCCGCTCGTGAGGAGACGCATCCAGGACGACTTGCCCGCGTTCGTGTACCCGACGAGCGCGACCGTCCGCTGCAAGACCCGCCGCTGACGCCGCACGCCGGCCTCGCGCTCGATGTTCGAGAGCTCCTGACGCAGCTCGGCGATCCGATCGCGGATGCGGCGTCGATCGAGCTCGACGGCGCTCTCGCCAGCGCCCTTGCCGCCGATGCCTCCTCGCTGGCGATCGCCTCCCCCCGACTCGCGCAGGCGCGGCGCCAGGTACGTGAGGCGCGCGATCTCCACCTGCATGCGGGCCTCTCGCGTCCGCGCGTGGCGCTCGAAGATCCGGAGGATGACCGACGATCGATCGAGCACCTCGGCACCGGTGGCGCGCTCGAGGTTACCCACCTGGGAAGGCGCGAGATCGTGGTCGACGAGGACCACGGTGGCTCGCACCTCGGGCGGCGCGCCCGCGTAGTCGCCCTCGCCGTCGAAGTCGACCTCGTCGAGCTCGTCGCCCTCCTCCACCGCCGGCTCGTCCGGAGCGTCGATGCGTCGTTTCTTACGCACCGCGCCGCTCGGGATCTCGCCCGAGCCTCCGGTCCAGTCCGCCAGCTCCTTCAGCTTGCCTTCACCGACCACCGACGCGCTGGCCAGGCCCGCCCGCTTCTGCGTCACACGGCCGACGGGAAGCAGCCCGAGGGTCTTGCCCAGGCGCTCGAGCTCCATCAGAGAAGACTCGAAATCGCCGTCGGACACGTCGCCCAGCTGCACCCCGAGGACCACGGCGCGAGGGCGTTTTTCGCTCGGGCCGCGTTCGCGCGCCGTGCTGTCGTTCGAAGGACCGCTCATCGCGCGCGAAGATGTGAGGGCCGCGCGGCCCGGGCAAGGCACAGGGACTGACAAAAGTCAGCAACGTTGGGCTTGGCAGGTGCCGGTTCGCGTGGGATGCAGCCGCGTGCATCCGGAGTCCCGCGTCGACGCCCCGACGGCTCGCCCCATGCTGCCAATCGCCGCTCGCATCGCGGGCACGGGGCACTACGTCCCGGCGCGCGAGCTGACGAACGCAGACCTGGCGAAGACGGTCGACACCAGCGACGCGTGGATCCAGTCCCGGACTGGCATGCGCGCCCGGCGCATCGCCGACAGGGCCGAGTGCACGAGCGACATGGCCGCGGAGGCCGCGCGGCGTGCGCTGGCGGCGGCCGAGGTCCCGGCGAGCGAGGTCGATCTGATCATCGTCGCGACGGTGACCCCCGACATGCCGCTCCCGTCGACGGCCGTCTTCGTCCAGCAGAAGATCGGCGCGCGCAACGACTGCCCGGCGTTCGACATCGCAGCGGCGTGCGCAGGCTTCTGTTACGCGCTTCAGCTTGCCGATCTGCACGTGCGCGCCGGCCTCGCGCGGAACGTCGTCGTGGTCGGGGTCGAGCTGCTCTCGCGCGTGCTCGACTGGACCGATCGCGGCACGTGCGTGCTCTTCGGCGACGGCGCGGGCGCGGTCGTCGTGCGTCCCTCGATCGCGGAGGGCCGCGGGATCCTGTCGACCCACATCTACGCCGACGGCACGCTCGCCCAGGCGCTGCGGATCCCCGCCGGAGGCTCGATCGAGCCGGCGAGCGAGCAGACCGTGGCCGCACGGCGGCACTTCGTGCAGATGAAGGGCAGCGAGATCTTCAAGGTGGCCGTTCGGAACCTGGTCTCGGCGAGCAAGGACGCGATCGAGACCGCCGGGCTGACGCCGGACGACGTTGACTGGGTGGTGCCGCACCAGGCGAACCTCCGGATCCTCGAGGCCGTGTCCGAGCGCGTCGGTATCCCGATGGAGCGCTTCTATCTGAACCTCGCGAAGTACGGGAACACGTCGAGCGCGTCGATCCCGATCGCGCTCGACGAGGCCGTGAAGGACGGCTCGATCCGCCCCGGGCAGACGCTGCTCTTCTGCGCGCTCGGCGGCGGCATCGCCTGGGGCAGCACGCTCGTTCGCTGGTAGCGCGAGCCGGTCCCTCCGGTCTAGCGCACGCGCGTGAGGTCGGTGTCCGGCACCCAGCCGGAGAGCGACGCGTGCGGAAAGAGCGCGACGACCCGCACCCAGCTCTCGCGCCGGTCGCGCTCCACGAAGACGTGTGACGCGCGATCGACCATTCGGATGGTCACCCGTGGTGCTTCCAAGTCGGGACGCGCGCGCAGCCTCAAGAGCCGCGTGCGGGCCAGCCAGGCAGGACCGGCGGCGGTGGGCCCGACGACGGCGACCGAGGAGACCTCCGAGGCGAGCCCGAGGGCCGCGCACGGAAGCGAGACGCGCTCGAGACGCACTCCCTCGGCGATGGTGACGCTGCCGCGTAGAGCGTCGCCGCGCGGTGTCAGCTCGTCGACGATCGCCCCCGACGAGACGGTCGCGACGCCGGACAGGAACTGCTCGCCCGAGATCGCGATCGAGATCGCCTCGCGCGTCGTACCGATGATCGGCGTGGCGTCGTCGAGCGTGCGCACTCGAAAGAGACCGAGCGCGACGAGCGACACGGCCGCGCGACGGCCCGCGAGAGCGACGAGCGAGATGTGCGCTGGCTCGAGGGTCTCCACACGGAGGTCCGTGAGCGCGGGCTCGCCCGTCCACTCGCAGAGGGAGACCTGTGCGGAGACGGGCCGAGAGAGCGCCATCAGCGCGAGCACCAGTGAGAACGTGCGCATGAGCACCGATTGTAGCCCACGGGGGCCGGGGCGCAGGGTGGCGCCCTCGGGTGCTACACCGGACCCATGCTCACGCTCCGCCCGCACCCCAAGCTCGCGAAGACCCGTGGCCCCGTGGTGGTCGTCGTCATGGACGGCGTCGGCATCGGCCGAGGTGACGAGGGCGACGCGGTGTCGCTCGCGCGCACGCCCACGCTCGACCTCCTCTCGACGCGCTTCCCGAAGGTGCAGCTCGCGGCGCACGGGAAGGCCGTGGGACTGCCGAGCGACGACGACATGGGGAACAGCGAGGTCGGGCACAACGCGCTCGGCGCCGGCCGCGTGTTCGACCAGGGCTCGAAGCTCGTCCTCGGATCGATCGAGACCGGCGAGATCTTCCGCGGTGAGACGTGGAAGGCCGCCGTCGCGCGTGTCCACGCGAGCGGAGAGCCGATGCACTTCATCGGCCTCCTCTCCGACGGGAACGTGCACAGCCACGAGGACTATCTCTTCGCGATGCTGCGGCGCGCGGCTCTGGACGGCGTGAAGAAGGTGCGCGTCCATGCGCTCCTCGACGGGCGCGACGTGCCGGAGACGAGCGCGCTGATCTACGTCGACCGTCTCGAGGCCGTGCTGCGCGAGCTGTCGGGGCCCGATCGCGACTATCGCGTCGCGTCCGGGGGCGGCCGGATGAAGATCACGATGGATCGGTACGAGGCCGACTGGGCGATGGTCGAGCGTGGGTGGGCGATCCACGTTCGCGGGGAGGGAAGGCACTTCCCGTCGCTGCGTGAAGCGATCGAAGCATCGAGGGCGGAGTCACCCGGGATCACGGATCAGAACCTGCCCGGCTTCGTGATCGCGGACGCGAGCGGTCCCGTCGGCCCGATCCGCGATGGCGCCGCGGTGATCCTCTTCAACTTTCGTGGAGACCGCGCGATCGAGATCACGCGCGCGTTCGAGGACGAGTCCTTCACGAAGTTCGATCGTGGCCCGCGCCCCGACGTCTTCTACGCCGGGATGATGCAGTACGACGGGGACCTGAAGCTGCCGACGCACTTCCTCGTCTCGCCCCCGAAGATCGATCGCACGCTCTCGGAGTACCTCGCGGACGCCGGCGTGAGGCAGCTCGCGATCAGCGAGACGCAGAAGTTCGGGCACGTCACGTACTTCTGGAACGGTAACAAGAGCCTCCCGCTCGCCCGGGAGACGTGGGTCGAGATCCCCAGCGACGCCCTTCCCTTCGAGGAGCGCCCTTGGATGAAGGCGGCCGAGATCACGGACCGGCTCATCGATGAGCTGAGGACGGGGCAGCTCGGTCACGCGCGCGTGAACTACGCGAACGGGGACATGGTCGGCCACACGGGCGTCCGCGACTCCGCGATCCTCGCCGTCGAGGCCGTCGACCTCTGTCTCGGCCGGCTGCTGCCTGTGATCCGTGCCCTCGATGGCGCGCTGCTGATCACCGCCGATCACGGCAACGCCGACGAGATGATCGAGAGGAACAAGAAGACCGGCGCGCTGGAGAAGGCGCCAGACGGAAGCTACCGAGCGAAGACGAGCCACACGCTGAACGCGGTGCCGTGTCACCTCTACGCGCCCTCGAGGCCGGAGCTCGCGTTCGCGGACCTGGCGCATCCGAGCCTCGCCAACATCGCGGCGACGACGCTCGCGCTGATGGGCTATGCGGCGCCCGAGGGCTACGAGCCTTCTCTTCTCCGCAGCTGAGAGCTCCGACGTCGGAACGGAAGTTGGTTCTTGCCGACGCATGACCGACCCGCGTCGACCGAGCAGTCATGTCCTCGCCGTCTGGCTCGCGGCGCTCGGCCTCGCTCACGCCGGCACGGCGCGCGCCGACGACGCACCGCGCGTGCGCTTCGGACGAGGGACGTGGTCAGTCGCGGCATACGGCGGCTGGACCGGTGAGAACAGCACCACGATCGTGAGCGGCCACGCGCAGCTCGCGTTCCACGTCCTCGATGACTTCGCGGTGGGGATCGAAGCCAGTGCATACGAGATCTGGCGCCGTGGCGGAGAGCGCGCAGCCGCGGGGAGCGGCGACCTCGTGCTGCGCTGGTACGCGTTCCGGGTCGGCACGATGGCGTTCTTCCTGGACGGAGGCTGCGATGGGCGTGCTGTGGGAGCCCTGAGCTTCGGGACTCCGCGCCCCGAAGCTCGCTCTCGCCTCACTCCCCGCGAAGCTCGGCGTAGTCGATCCGCTCCCCGTTCGACATCTCGCAGTTCCCCTGCCCTCCGGACTGGGGACCGTCTTCGGGGCGCGCGAGCGTGAAGAAGCAGCGCATGTGCACGCCGTCCGGGCCTTGCAGCTGCGCGATGACTCTTCCGGAGTAGTGCCGAACGAAGCCCGAGTCGCTGTAGGCCATGCCCGGGCCGCCCCAGCCATACCAAGGGCTGCCCCACGAGCTCCAGTAGGGCGTCAGCTGCTCCGTCTGCGTGGTCGAGCTGACCTGCATGAAGTTGCCGCTGAACTCTCGCCCATCGGCGAGGATCGCTCGGATCGTTCCATTCGTGACGTCTGGGCTCGCACGCCAGAGGAACGCGACGCTCTCTCCATCTGGTTTTCCTGGGGATACGAGCAGCCCCGAGCCTCCACCGCTGGTGGCGCAGCCCGCGACCGAGACGAGGCCCACGCTGATCGCCAGCACCGCGAGAGCGAACCCACTTCGAAGGTGTCGCATGTGTCTTCTCCTGATGAGGGCAAACGCAACAGGCGTGCCTCGGCGACGCGGCGATCGAGCCGCGCGAGAACCGAATGCGGACGTGTCGTGTCTGGCTCTCGAGCGTTCAGCCGGGCCGTCGGGTCCGGCGTCGCGAGATCACGAGGCCGAGGAGCGCGGCGACCGCCCACATCCCCGCGCTGTCCGCCGCGCCGCGTCCGACCGAACAGCCGCCGCCGCTGCGGTGCCCGGGCGCTTCGCTCGACGCGTCGACGCCGCCATCCGCGGGCGGGCCCGCGTCGGGGATGAGCGACGGATCGGGCACGACGATGAACGTCGTAGCGACACGCGGGCTCTCGGCATCGCCGTCCGAGACCCACGCGCGCCAGTGGTACGTGCGTCCCATCTCGAGCGGCGCGTCGAGCTGCCACGCCGTGAAGCCAGGGCCCTGGTCCACGCGACCGGACGCCTGGAGATCTGCGGAGTCGAAGGTGTCGACGACGTCGATCTCGAAGTAGTAGCCGAGGATGTCCTCGGGATCGCCGTCCGCTGCGTCGCCGACCGCGAGCCGCGGCGTGGTGTCGAGGATGGCGATCCCTCCCATGGGGTAGGCGAGCGATGGAGGCGTCGGCACGTGGTTCGGCGAGACGACGATGTCGAACTCGTGGAGCGCGGTCCCCATGTCGTCGTCCGACACGAGGATGGCGACGTGCTCGGGGTGGCCGACCACCGTGACGTCGCCCACGCCGACGTTCCACGTGAGGACTCCAGACGGCAAGATGCTGATGCCGTCGGGGCCCGCTTGGAGGTCGTACGTGAGCGGATCGAGAGCGCCGCCAGGCTCGACCACCATGAGCTCGTAGCGGAAGGCAGCGCCGACGTAGGTGATCGTCGGCGGGATCGAGACGACCGTGGGAGCCACGTTCCGGATCGTGACGCGGCGCGGGCGCGTGGCGGTGTGCGTGCCGTCGCTGGCCTCCACGGAGAAGCGCAGCGTGCTCGGGCCGTCCGTCGTGCCGGCCGGGATGGTCACCGAGGCCTCGCCGGGGTGCTCCCCGAACGTGCCGTCGTCGTCGAGGTCCCACGAGAACGTGACGGGATCCCCCTCGGCGTCCGTCACCGTGGCGGTCACCGTCACCGCGTCGCCTTCGTCGGCACCGGACGGCCCGTCGAGCTCGATCAACGGAGCGCCGGGCTCGTGCGCTGCTGCGTCGGCCGCGAACGCGAAGTTGCGGATCGCTGCGTTGAACGGGCTCGTCGTGGTCGACCACGAGGGCTCGACGCCCGAAAAGCGACCGTTCGAGATCCAGGCCACCTCGCCATCGCCGAGGCTGCGCACGCTCCACTGCACGCAGCTCGGATCACTGGCCCCGAGCACGACGACGGTGACGTCGGACATCGGGCCGACGAGGCAGTCCTTGTCGCTGTACCCGTCGCTCGGGATCAGCCCGGCGATGTCCATGACGCCGACGGACAGGCTCGTCGCTTCGCTCGTGATGGCGCCGGGGACGACGCCGACCGCATCGCGCGAGCTCGCGAAGCCGAAGAACGTCACGAGCGTGGTCTCGCCGACCGTCGAGTCGTACCCGGTGTAAAAGACGCGCCCTCCGTTCATCACGTACGTCGTGAGGTTCGCGATCGACGTGCCGCTGCGCATCCAGCCCGCGCCGCCCGAGCCGCTCCAGAAGATCACGTCGTACTCGTCGAGCGCAGCCTCGAGCGCCGGATTACGACCGTCGGACGTCATGTCGTTCGTGACGATCGTGACGGTGTGTCCGTCGGCCATCAGCGCAGCGGCGATCTCCGTGTCGTTCGATGCGTCGGCGACGAAGAGCACGTTCGCGGCATGCGCTGTCGCGCTGGGCATCGAGACCATCGCAGCGAGGGCGAGGATGGAGACGTGTAGAGGTCGCTTCGTCATGGCCGGGCTCCCGCGCCAAGCGGCGCGTGCCGATGATAGCCAATGCTGCGGCCGCCCGCGAAGCGGCTCGTTCGGCGGAGGCCCGGGCGTCAGCCGCCATCGTCTCCGGAGGCGTCGTCTCCTGCGTCGAGGCCCGGCGCACCGGCCCCATCGGCGCCGCCGTCGGCCGCTTCACCGCACTCGTCGGGGAAGCGCTCCGCGGCGCGGTCGATCGTCGCGCAGTCGAACGGCGCGGGATCCCCGTCGGGTCCTCGAACACGACGGGGGCGCTCACCGCCTCGGCGAAGACACTCGACCATCATCTCCGCCGCGGTCTCTTTCGCGCGCAGCAGGTTCTCGCGCTCGAAGCGAGTGAGCGTGACGTATGTCAGCGCGGCGACCGCGGCGACGACGATCACCGTCGCCAGCGGAAGCTTCACGCCGACGGAGACGAACGTGCCGCTCGTGGGCGGCCCGGGCGGCGCATCGGCGGGCATCCGAGGCGCAGGCCTGGAGCTCGTTCGAACTGGGGATTCGCCCGCGCGGGGAGCATGCGGGAGCGCTCGGTTTGCGTCTACACAGGATGCAGGCCGAGCGCTCGCGCGCCCCGCTACTCCTCGACGGTGATGGTCTCGGGCATCCGCGTGCGGAACGTGGTGTCCATGTAGTCGTTCAGGTCGAGGAGGAACGTCTGCATCTGGGCACCGTTGGGCGTGCTCTCGGGAGCGTTCGTGTAGAACGTTCCGCGGAGGCACTCGCCGTTGCGGCAGCGGCCGTCGGGGAAGACGAAGATCATCTTCGGCACGCGGCGGTGGGCCGGGATGCTCGAGCGGATCATGTAGTTCCACATCAGCCCGCCCAGCACGGTGAGATCGCTCGGCTGCATGCCGTAGCCGTGGAGGAAATAGACGACGGGGTAGCGAACGCCGGCGTTCGCGTCGTCGAAGTAGCCGGGCGGCAGGACGATCGTGACCGGGCCCGTCCGGCCGGTGGTCGGCGCCGTGAAGTCCATCTCGATCGAGTTCACGTGCGGGCAGCGCGGGCTGATCGCCCCACAGACGGTGTCCGTCTGGATGCTGCGGTCCGTGTCCGGCCAGCGCGCGCTCATCAGGCCGACGCTGGAGAAGAACCGGTTGAGCAGCTGCGCCGGCGTCCCGACGTGGCCGCCGTCGCCCGCGATGCGATCGCCCTCCGAGGCGTCGATGTCGCCATAGCGGACGAGCGTGTGGCGGCCGGTCTCCTCCCAGAGGACCTCGTTGAACGCGAAGCCGTCGCGGCCGTCGAGGTGGAGCGAGCTGTGGCCGTTGTAGTAGCGGACCGGAAGCCCGCGCGCGGCGAAGCCGCCGATGGTGTGCTGACCCTGGACGACCCAGTTGAAGAGGTCGCGCACGCCTCCGTCGACGTAGATGTCGAAGCCGTCGGCCACCTCGAGCGGATAGCCGTCGTGATAGGTGCCGTCGTTGCTGCGGTAGCCGCGCACGAGGCCGCGCGGGCTCGTCGAGATCATCCGCTCCGCGCCGACCGAGCGATCGAAGCGGCCGTTGCCCTCGCCATGATCGAAGCCCCCGTCCGCGAGCTGTGGCGTCGAGTCGAGACCGTCGAGGCCGAAATCGTCGAAGCGCTCGACCCCTGCCGCGCCGCAGTCGTCGAACTCCCAGTTCCCTTCCGTGCCGGTGGGGTTGTACTGGAAGTCGTAGTCGTCGCCCTCCGGATCCGGGTTGGTCGCGCTGTAGCCGGTCTCGGCCGAGCTCGGCACGCCGTCACAGCCGAAGTCGTCGAAGGGCTCGCGGCCGTTGCGTATGACGGGCTCACCGGGATCGCGGATCCCGTTCCCGTTGATGTCGACCGCGAGCGCGACCTCCATGGGCTCGCGCTGCTCGGCCGCGGGGTTCCAGAGCCCGACGTCGGTGTCGCAGTGCGTGGTGCTCGCCGTGCACGGTCCGCCCGCGTCGCGGTCGTACGTGCCCTCGCCGCCATCGCAGAACGCGATGACGGGGTACTGGCCCGCCGGGTTGTACTCGTCGTCGAAGAAGCCCGTCGTCGGATCGGCGTCGCCGCCGGGAGGCTCGGGCGCGATGGTCAGCGCAGCGAGCGCGGCCGGCTCGCAGCGCGCCAGGTCGCTCATCGAGCGAGTGGAGTCGGGGATGCCGGGCGGGACGAGGTTCGGCGCCGTCGGATCCTCCGAGGCGTCCGAGTTCGGGTTGCCGAACATCGCCGTGAGGTCGCGGAAGATCTGGATGTACTCCTCGCGATCGAAGGTCCCGCCGGAGCCCTCGTAGCCGTCCTCGTACCACCAGTTCTCGAAGTGCTGCGTGTGCTCGTAGAGCTCGCCGGGCCGCGCGACGGTGTGGTCGAGCGAGGCCGCGCTGCAGTCTGCACCGCCCGCGCGCTCGGCCTCGGTGCAGAAGCCGCCGAGGTGGAACTGACGCATGTACTCGAGGAGGTAGGTCCAGTCGGTCGGACCGCCGAGCGGCGCGACGAAGTCGAAGAGCTCGGGGTTGCCCACGCCGATACGGCCCGAGCCGCTGCCGCCCATCGAGAAGCCCATCACGCCGCGGTACGAGAAGCGACGCGAGACGCTGCGCGGCGCGTCAGCCGCGGCCACCACCTGGTAGGTGCCGAGGCGCGGCGCCTGGAACCGCATGATCCCGCCGCCGGCGCTCCCGACGAACACGGGCGAGGTGATGCCGACGATGCGCGGCTCGGTCACGCCGGGCCCGGTGTAGCTGACCTCCACGTGCCCGCGATGGGCCTGGCTCGGGAGCAGCGAGAGCTCGACCGGGATCGCGAGGCCCACTTCGCGCGCGAAGCGATACGTGCTTCCGGCGTCGAACGAGACCGCGGGACCGAGCGCGACGTAGCCGTCGGGGATCTGGTCGGCGTTGCAGCCGATCGCGACGTCGAAAGAGTCGGCGTGGTAGCGGTCGGCGCGCGAAGCCCCCGCCGGGAGGCTCACGAGGCTCCCCGTGAGGAGGCCGCTCGTCACTTCGACGGCTGCGGCCCCGGCGCTCACCGTTCCGCTCGCCGAGCCGTCGCACGACGGACGCTCCGGAACCGTCACCACGATCTCGATGTCCGCGGTCCTCGCGGTGCCGTCCGCGTCGACGGCGCTAGCCGTGAGCGTGATCGTCCCGACCACGACGCC
>JBBSAT010000034.1:0-40488 GCA_038252025.1 Polyangiales bacterium
ACCACGCACGTGTGCGAGAGCCCGGCCACGATCGCACGCGCGTCGGTGATCGGCTCGACGTCGACCGGTTCGGCCTGATCGCGGCGCTGTCCGTCGCCGAGCTGCCCGAACGCATCCGCGCCCCAGCAGCGCACGCGTCCCGTCGCGAGCACGGCGCAGGCGTGCGTGTCGCCCGCAGCGACGGCGACGGCGTCGTGGATCCCGACCACGGGCGCCGGCGTCTCGTCGCTGACGGGCTCCCCTCGACCCAGCTGGCCTCGGGCCCCAGCGCCCCAGCACACCACCTCGCCCTCGCCACGGATCGCGCAGGCGAAGCGCGTCGCGAGGGAGGCGGCCCGGACGCCGGTCGCGATCAGGCGCGGCTCGAGCACGGCTCTCGCGTCCGAGTCACGCCCCCAGCAGGAGAGCGCACCCCCCGCGAGCCCACACGTTCGGCTCGGGCCGAGCGCCAGCGAGCCCAGGCCGGACGCGACGACGAGCGCGACGGGCGCACTGCGCACTCCGACCGAGCGATCGCCGAGCTGCCCATACGCGTCGTCTCCCCAGCATCGCCACTCCTCCCCGAGCCTCGCGCACGTCTGATCGCCACCCGAGCTCAGCGCCGTCGCGCCTCGCAGCCCGCCCACCAGCGTGCGCTCGGGGTGGAAGACCTGTCGCCCGTCGCCGAGCTGGCCCACCCCGTTCGCGCCCCAGCAATGGATGTCGCCGTGATCGTCGAGCGCGCACGTGTGGGATCCACCCGCCGCGACCTGCAGCGGAAGCACGGCCACGACGGCACCCGGCGTCGCTCGATCCTCGAGCGTTCCGTCACCGAGCTGGCCACGGTCGTTCCGTCCCCAGCACCGCACCTCGCTCGCGGTCGAGCGCGCGCAGGTGTGCTCACCGCCGGCATCGATCTCGGCCACGTCGCTCAGCTCGGCCACGTCGACCGGAGTCGCGCGGGCGTCGTGAGCGCCGTCACCGAGCTGCCCGCTCGAGTCGTCGCCCCAGCAAGCTACGAAGCCGTTCGCGTGGCGCGCGCACGCGTGCCGATCGCCGAGCGAGAGCTCGACGACGTCCGTCAGACCCTCGACATGGACGGGCGTCGAGACTGCGAACCTCCCACCGCCGAGCTCTCCGAGCTGCCCCACGTGACCGTCGCCCCAGCAGTACACCTCGCCGGCGCGGGTCCGTGCGCACGTGTGCGCGCCGCCGGCTCGCACTTCGACGACGTCGCTCACGCCCTCGACCAGCACGGGCGTCGCCGAACTGGCACCCGTGCCCGCCTCGCCACCGCGACCGAGCTGTCCGTGCAGATCGTCTCCCCAGCACAGGACCCGACCGTCGCCGCGCACGGCGCACGCGTGCGCCTCGCCGGCCGTGATCTGGGTCGCCGCGTCGATCCCGACGACGGTCGTCGGAACGAGCGCGGGGTCGGCGTCCTCGTCACCGATTCCATCCCCGATCTCGCCGTGGCGCCGCGAGCCCCAGCAGACGACCCTCCCCTGATGCTGTCGCGCGCAAGTGAACGCGCCCCCGGTTGCGATCTCCTCGACGTCGACGAGCCCCGGGACGCGTACCGGCGTCGTCCGCGCGTGCCGCAGCCCATCGCCGAGCTGCCCTTCGGCCCCGTCGCCCCAACACGAGACGGTTCCGCCTTCGTGTCGCGCACACGCATGCGCTCGGCCCGCCGCGACGGCGTGAGGACGCGGCGCCTCGAGCGCTTCCGTGGCGTGCGGCCTCTGGGCTGCGCCACAGGCGGCGACCGCGAAGGAGACCGCCAGAGCGAGGAAGTGCACGAGGCGCGGAGTCTGCATCGCACCGGCCTACGCACGCCGGGGCGCCGCAACAGCGCCCGGCTTCCCTCGCGGTCGCGTTCACGAGCACGACCCGTCCGCGACCGACCGGCCCGTCCGTTTGCGCGCCGCGCGCCCGTGTGGTTCGCACTAGCCATGGGTATGCACGGCGTCCTGATCGCGATCTCGAAGAAGCGCCGCGCGCTGCTCGACGAGGACGCGGACCTTCTGCACGAGATCCTCGACGTGAGCCGGACCGAGCCGGTGCCCGGCCTGCTCCATCTGGGCAAGGCGTGGCACGCGCTGGACGTCCTCCTCTCGGACGAGAGCGACGCGCTCCTGGGAGACGCGGTGCTCGCCCGCCGAGGAAGCTCGTACGGCCCCGCGCTCGCGTATGGCCGCGCCAAGCTGCTCGAGCCGGACCGGGTCGCCGAGCTCGCCGGCGCCCTCGACGCGCTCGGCGAAGACCTCGTCCAAGCGCGCTACGAGCGGCTGCGCGGCCGTGAGGTTCATGGCGGCTATGGCCCGAAGCAAGAAGGCCCGGTGGCGGAGGACGTCGACGCGGAGGCCGAGCTCGCCGAGCTGAGGACGCGCTTCGAGTCGCTGCGTGAGCTCTACCGGACAGCCGCACAGCGCGGCGAGGCGATCCTGGCCGTCGTGACCTGAGCGCCGCCCGGGTCGGCACAGGCCCGGATCTTTTTTCGCGCCGACCGATGAGTTCGGGCGCGGCCTCCAGTCTAGCTCCTCGGACCCCAACGAACGGGCGCCCGAGCCGGGCGTCACCATGGAGCGAACATGAGCCACAGCAGCGATTCAGGCGTCTTTCTCACCGTCCGCGGCAAGTACCTCGCGGACAGCCTCGAAGGGTGCCGCGTCATCCACAACGACACGGCCGGCTCGGCACCTGGCATCGCCGCCGCGCGGGCGCTCGGTGACCTCAGCCACAAGGTCTACGCGCCGCTCGAGGGCGCGCCGGGGGGCGCGAACAGCGGCGAGGTCCTCTTCTTCGACTGGTGGCAGGATCCGAAGGGTCTGATGGACTTCTTCGCGAACGAGAACGTCCAGATGCAGGGCACGAAGCTCTTCAGCTCGCGCGACGCGAGCGTGTGGATGCCGGCGAAGGGCTCGTTCTCGTACCAGCTCCCCGCCGCCGCCGGGAAGAACGAGCGCTACGTCGGCATGGTGCGCGGGCCGATCAGCTCGCCGGACCAGGCCATCGAGATCTTTCGGGCGGCCGACTCGAAGGCCCAGCGCGTCGCGCGGGCGCGGGGCCTCCTCTCGCACGAGATCTTCATCAAGCTCAACCCGCCCGGCGACACCTCGCCGCTCGAGCTGCTCGGCGTCGACGTGTGGTGCGACGCGAAGGGCATGGCCGAGCAATACAGCGACCCGAACGAGATGAAGGCGCTCGCGGGCGCGTTCACGGGCGCGCCCAGCGCCACGACCTGGCAGCAGGCGCCCGGCCAGTGGTCGGAGTGGTGAAGCGGTAGAGGCCGGGCCCACGCTGCAGCCGTTCGCGGCGTGGGCCACGGCGCGCATGCCGTGATCGCTCGATCGGCTAGGGTGGGCGCATGGCCGAAGAAACGATCGCGGTGCTCGGACTGGGGCTTCTCGGGCGCGGCTTCGCCGAGAACCTGCTCGCCAAGCGCTCCACGGTTCGCGTCTGGAATCGAACGGCGAGTCGTTGCCAGCCGCTCGTCGAGGCAGGCGCGATCGCGTGCGCGACCCCGGAGGAAGCCGTTCGCGGCGCTTCCCGCGTGCACCTGGTGCTCGCCGAGGACACCGTGGTCGACTCGGTGATCGGTTCGCTCCGGCCGGGGCTCGGCAAGGACGTCTACGTCGTCGATCACAGCACCAACCTCCCCGCGGGCGTCGCTTCGCGCTTCGCACGTCTGAGGAGCGCAGGCGTTCGCTACATCCATGCACCCGTGTTCATGGGGCCGAGCAACTCGCGCGATGGAACGGGGCTGATGCTCCTGAGCGGTCCGGCCGAAGACGAAGCGGCGCTGAGGCCGCAGCTCGAGAAGATGACCGGTCGCCTCGTCTATCTGGGAGCCGAGCCCGACAAGGCGGCCAAGATGAAGATCACCGGCAATGGATTGCTCGTGATGCTCACCGCGGCGATGGGTGACCTCTTCCGCATGGGCGCGGCGTCGGGAGTGAGCACGGACGAGATCCTCGCGCTCTTCGACCAGTTCTCGCCGACGGCTTCCGGGATGGGTCGCCGCGCGCTGGCCAGGAGCACGCAGCCCGTCGGATTCGAGCTCACGATGGCGCGCAAGGACGTCCGGTTGATGCTCGAGACGGCTGGCGACACGAAGCTGACCGTGTTGCCCGCGATCGCTCTCGCGATGGACGATGCGATCGCGGCGGGCCGAGGATCCGAGGACTTCTCGGTGATCGCCGACCCCAAGCGCTGACGCTCCGCGCTCGCGGAGCTCAGCCGCAGGTCGCGCCTTCGACCACGCCGTGGAACGCCGTCTCGCCGGGACAGCGAAGCTGGCAGGTCGCCCCGCCGGTGCACGCCATCGAGCACCCCGCGACGGTGCAGTCGAGGGAGCAGTCCGACCCCTGACACGAGACGCCGCACGACGGACCGGTGCAGGTCACGTCGCAGCTCGCGCTGTCCGAGCATGAGACGGTGCCCGACGCGCCGACGGTGTAGTCACACGTCGACGCGCGGCACTGAAGGGTGGCGCTCTCGCCGGCGACGATCTCGCAAGTCGAGCCGGCCGTGCAGCTCGAGTCGCACGAAGTACCGCACGTCGCGGAGCAGCCGCCGCCGGTGCAGACGAGGTTACAGCCGGCGCCACCGGCTGCGCAGCCCGTCATCGTGGTCCATCCGCAGCTCGCACCGCCAGCGCACGTGCATGCCCCACCCGTGCAAGCGCAGCTGTCCGCGGGGCAAGGGGGGACGGGCCCCGACGAGGAGCTACAGCCGACCGCCCCGAGCGCGACGAAGAGGACGAACGAGGGAGCGAGGACGAGCGAAGCAAATTCGAAGCGCATTGATGTTCTCTCCATGTTGCTCGTGAGACTGCATCTCGGGCGAGCGGATTCAAGGCTCGTCTCCGGCGCGCGCGTCAGGACGCACGCCACTCAGGGGCAGGCGCCGCCGTCGACACAGACCACGTCGGTCCTCCCCGGGTAGTCACACCAGGTGCGGCCGCCGCCACCGCCCATGCACCGATCACATGGACAGCATGTGCAAGCCGCAGACCGCGCGCGACGGCCACCCTTCACACGGCAAGTCGCGCGAGAGCGCATCGAACACCGTGCGCACGAACGTGCGCAGTGCGCAACGTCTCGAACATCGTTCGATCAGGACGGAGCAGGCGACCGACCAGAGATCCGATCGGGCGCGCGACCGGCGCTCAGGCCGGAGGCGTCCACCGCAGCACGGGCTTGCGCGCCGCGCGGGTCTCGTCCATCCGGCGCAGGCGCGTGTTGTGCGGCGCCGTCTTCACGAGCTCGGGCGTCTCGTTCGCCTCGCGGCTGATCGCGCGCATCGCGTCGACGAAGGCGTCGAGGCTCTCCTTCGTCTCCGTCTCGGTCGGCTCGATCAGCATCGCGTTCTTCACGATGAGCGGGAAGTACACCGTCGGGGAGTGGAAGCCGTAGTCGAGCAGCCGCTTCGCCACGTCGAGCGTGACGACGCCGGTGTCTCGCAGGTGGCGATCGTTGATGATCACCTCGTGCATGCAGGTCGTGTCGTACGCCACGTGCCAGGTCTCGCCGAGACACACGCGCAGGTAGTTCGCGTTGAGCACGGCGAGATCCGTGGCGCGCGACAGGCCTTCGGCACCCATCTCGCGGATGTACGCGTACGCGCGGACCATCATGCCGAAGTTGCCGTAGAAGCTCCGCACGCGCCCGATGGAGCGCGGGCGATCGTACTCGAGCCGGTAGTGGCCGTCGGTGTCGCGCTCGACCGTCGGCGAAGGCATGAAGGGCTCGAGCGCCTTCTTGAAGGCGACCGGCCCACAGCCAGGCCCGCCGCCGCCGTGCGGCGTCGTGAACGTCTTGTGCAGGTTGAACTGCATCACGTCGATGCCGAGATCACCCGGCCGCGTGCGACCCATGAGCGCGTTGAGGTTCGCGCCGTCTCCGTACACGAGCGCACCCTTGTCGTGCAGCATCGACGCGAGCGCGGGCAGGTTCTTCTCGAAGAGCCCGACGGTGTTCGGGTTCGTGATCATGATCGCGGCGACGTCGTCGTCGAGGAGCGGCGCGACGGCGTCGAGGTGGACGACGCCGTCCTCGCCCGACGGGAAAGGGACCGCGGTGAGCCCGTTCAGCGCGCACGACGCAGGGTTGGTCCCGTGCGCCGTCACGGGGATCAGGACCTTCTTCGGAGAGCGCCCCTGGGACTCGTGATAGGCGCGGATCATCATGAGCCCGGTCAGCTCGCCCTGCGCGCCAGCCGCGGGCTGCAGCGTGACGCGGTCCATCCCGACGATCTCGGCCAGCTCCCTCTCGAGCCGGTGCATCAGCTCGAGCGCGCCCTGGATCGTGTGCTCGGGCGCGTACGGGTGGAGGTTCGCGAAGCCCGGCAGGCGCGCGACCCACTCGTTGACCTTCGGGTTGTACTTCATCGTGCACGACCCGAGCGGGTACATGCCGAGGTCGATCGCGAAGTTCTGCTGCGAGAGCCGCACGTAGTGCCGGAAGGCCTCGGGCTCGCTCACCTCGGGGAGGTGCGCGACGTCGTGACGGAACTGCTCGCCGTAGAGCGCCTTCGGGTCGACGGCAGGCACGTCGAGCGCCGCGAGCGACGCTCCGCTTCGACCTGGGGCGCCGCGCTCGAAGATGAGCGGCTCCTTGAACGTGAGACCCGTCGCGGCTTGGCCCGGCATGCTCGACCTCTTCTCGAAAAAGCGCGGCGAAAGTAGGAGGGGCGCGCCCCGGACGCAAGGCTCGTCAGCGATGGCGCACGGCGGCCCGGTACGTTTGCCGCGCTCTGCGTTTTGTTTTGGCGGGCGAGGAGAGATAGATTCCGGCCCCCATGTCCCAAGCACGTCTTCCTCTCGCGATCTCCTTCGTTCTCTCGCTCTGGGTCCTCCCGTCCTGCGGAGGGGGCGGGCAGTACGGCTACGCGCGCGAGTACCAGCCTCTCGGCGAGGAGCAGGAGTACCTGCGCCGCGCCACCGAGACGAGCTACGAGGACGTCCGCCGCGCACGCCAGGAAGACCAGCAGTACATCTCTTGGTTCGGGGTCGTCATGGAGCCGCCGACCACGGAAGGCGGCGTGACCCGGCTCGCGCTCTCGCTGCGCGCTCACCAGGATCGCCACCTCTGCGCGGAGGCCGGCTCCGAGACGTGTCGGGTGACGGTGTCGGACCGCGAGATCGCGCGCTTCACCGCGCTCGTCCACGAGCGCCCGGAGGACGCCGCCGAGGGGCCGCTGCACCTCAACACGGGCTCGCTCGTCCGCGTATACGGACGCTCGACCGGGAACGACGCCAGCGATCTGCCGATCATCGAAGCGGAGTGGTACCGCCACTGGCCCACGCACTACTACGTGACGACTGCTGCGTCCGGCAGCATGCGTCGGTGAGCGTCGCGGTGCGGTGGCTCTCTCTGATGGGCGCGTGCGCCCTGCTCGGCTGCGCGAGCTCGCCACCCTACGCCTCGTGCGGCGGCGACACGCCGTGCGCCATGGGCGGTTGCTACGCGGTCTCGCTGACGCGCAGCGACGGCACCGAGTCGAGCGGGAGCTTCTGCACGAACGAGTGCAGCACGGACGCGGACTGCCCCGACGGGGGGGCGTGCGTCGCGCTCGAGCACGACAGCGGGATGACCTACTTCTGTGTCGATCGCTGCGCCAGCGCGAGCGACTGCTACGCGGGGCTCGCATGCACCGACCTCACGGTCGCCGGCAGCCCCGCGCTATCGGCCTGCCTGCCATGAGATTGCCGAGCAGAATGGAGCGGAGATGAACACCAAGCTGCGCAGGCCTCTTCTCGCGCGCCTCACGGGCGGGCTCGCCCTTCTGGGCCTCTGCTGCGCGTGCGGCGTGATCCCGACGCCGTTCAGCCCACCGCCTCCCGCGGCGCCGCCGCCCGTGGTCGCGCCGCCGCCGGTCCCGCCGGTCTCGGTGCCGCCGACGCCGGTCTCGACCCCGACGCTGCCGACGGGCTTCCCGACGATCCCGGGCTTCCCGACCGGGCTGCCGCCCGGATTTCCTTCGCTCCCGACGACGATCCCCACACCCGGAACGTCGCTCCTCAGCCACGACGCACCGCCCGACTACGCGACGCTGGCCGCGGCGCCTCCTGGCAGCACGGACGCGAGCGGCGCGATGCAGATGCCCTTCCTTCGCCGCGAGGTCGAGGCGGTCTACCGCGAGGTCATCGCCGACCTGCCGGCGGGCCAGCGCGCGCGCGTCGAGCACATCCCGTTTCACGTCATCGACGATCCGCGCGAGCCCAACGCGGCGGCCGGCTGCTCGCCGGGCGCACGCGCGCCGATGGTCATGATCACCACGCCGATGCTCATGATCTGCGCGGCGACCTCGGAAGCGCGCGCGTACGACGAGCTCGGCGGCACGTCGACCTACGAGACGTACGCGTCGTCGATCGCGCAGATGTTCCAGCGCGGGCGCATCACGAGCCTCGCGCCGGGCGCGGTCACCGGTCCGCTCGCCACCGACCCACGCAAGCTCGCGCGGCAGCGTCACCTCTTCGACGAGCAGGTGGCGTTCATCCTCGGCCACGAGCTCGCGCACCACTACCGAGGCCACACGGGCTGCGCGCCGGGCGGCGCCGCGACGTCTGCCGAGGCCGAAGGTCTGGAGCGTCAGCTCGCCCAGGCCGCGCCTCCGCTCGAGCAGCCGTTCGAGATCGAGGCCGACATGTGGGGCGTCACGAGCGTCCTCGAGAGCGGGCACGAGCGCACGGGCGGCGCCTGGTCCGAAGAAGGCGCGCTGCTCTCGCTGGACACGTTCCGCCACATCGGCGAGATGAACCAGGCCGACCTCCCCATGCTCTTCCTCTCGACACATCCGCCGTCGATGGTCCGAGCGCCGCTCGTCCAGTCCGTGGCCGACAGCTGGACACCCGGCCGCGTGCCGCTCCCCACGCCGACGATCGACTCGCAGGGCATCTCGATCGATCTCGGCGGGGGTGGCCCTCCGATCCGCATTCCGATCCAGCTCGGGACGCACTGAACAACGCAGCGCGCTCACGGGTTCGGGCGAGAGAGGTGGGCATGTCCAACGACAAGAGCGCGATCGTCCGGGCATCGAGAGCGCACGATCTCGAAGAGCTCCCCCCGAAGGAAACCGAGCACGAGAAGCGAGAACGGGTCGCGAAGGCGCTCTCGTCGCGCGCGGTCGAGCAGGCGCTCGGCGACGAAGCCTCGCCCGAGGTCAAGAAGGCGATCGCCAGCCAGATCGCGCCCTGGGCCGAGCGTCTCGTGATGCTGCTCGACGACTTCCTCCGCATCCCGGGGACGGACATCAAGATCGGTCTCGATCCGATCCTCGGCCTGATCCCCGGCGTGGGCGACCTCGTCACCGGGACGAGCTCGATCGCGCTCCTCCTGCTCGCGCTCAAGGAGCGCACCCCGACGCTCGCGATCGGTCGCATGATCGCGAACATCGGCATCGACACGTTCGTCGGCTCGATCCCGATCGTCGGAGATGCGTTCGACTTCGTGTATCGCTCGAACCGGCAGAACCTCGAGATCATCCGCAAGTACAAGGACGATCCCAAGGCGGAGCCGACGACCGCCGACAAGGCGCTGGTCGGCATCGGGATCGGCCTCGTCGCGCTCTCCGTGATCCTCCCGCTGACGGTGGGCGCCGCGATCGGCGCCTGGCTCGCCACCCTGTTCGGCTGAGAGCCGGCCGAGAGGTCGCCGAAGGCCTACCGCGTGCGGCGGGGTCCGGTATCCTCTGGTCATGCGGCACCTGCTGGCTTCTGGCGTTCTTCTCTTCCTCTCCACGAGCTGCGGCGAGCCCGCGGTGCCCGCGACGACCGTCGACGCATCGACGCCCGACGACGCAGCAACGTCGATGATCGACGCAGCGACGCCCGTCGATGCAGCGACGCCGGTCGACGCAGCCCGCTCCGACACGGGCGTTCCCACGACCACCTCCGTGGCGTCCATCGGACCGTTCTCGGTCGCGCGCGGGGTCGAACAGACGCTCTGCGCAGTGGTCGACCTCGGCAACGCGTCGCCCGCGATGCTGCGCTCGATCCGGACGCATCTCGCGCCAGGGAGCCATCACGTCATCGTCTCCCGCGCGAACGACGAGTCGGGACCGAGCAGCGCGCGCCCGTGCAGTCCGTTCGCGCAGGGCGTCGCGAACACGATCTTCATCGCGCAGGCACAGGAAGCCGGCCTCGACTACCCCGACGACGCGGGCCTGCCGCTCCGTGCGCACCAGCTCATCGGGATCGAGATGCACATGATCAACTACTTCTCCGACACGCCGGTGGACATCGAAGCGTCGGTGGACCTCGAGCTCGCCGATGGCAGCGCGCCGCTCCGAGAGGTGCACGTCATGTTCACGGGGAACCTCTCGCTCTCGCTGCCGGCCCACGTGGAGACCACCGTCGAGAACGACTTCGCGGTGCCGGACGGCACGGAGGTCTTCGCGCTGACGTCGCACACGCACAGCCTCGGAACCTACGCTGCGCTTCGCATCGTCAACTCTGCCAGCGATCCCGGCGAGCTCGTTCACGAGAGCCGATCCTGGGCCGACCCGCCTCTCGATCTGTTCACGCCGTCGCGCGTGTTCGGTCCGAGGCAGTCGCTACGCCTGACGTGCACCTACCTGAACAACACCGACAGCCCGGTCTTCTTCGGCGAGAGCTTCAACAGTGAGATGTGCTTCCTCTGGGCGTACTACCTCGACCCGGTCTGAGCCGGGCTCTCGAGCAGTCCCGCGGCGAGCACGCGCGCAGGCGGCTCCTTCAGATCCCAGACCAGCCCGAGCGCCGCGAGGCCGCGAAGCGCCACGTAGGTCAGGTCGATCTCGCCGGGGAAGAACCCCTGTCGCGCGCTCTGCATGTGGTGGTGGTGGTTGTTGTGCCAGCCCTCCCCCAGCGTGAGCAGCGCGAGCCAGAAGTTGTTCCGGCTGTCGTCCTTGGTGTCGTAGCGGCGCGTGCCCCAGACGTGGGCGAGGCTGTTGATGGCGAACGTCCCGTGCCACGTGAAGATCGTGGACGCGAAGAAGCCGACGAAGAGGCCGGGCCATCCCAGCGTGAGCCAGCACAGCGCGGCGAGGACCATCGGAGGCAGGAGATAGAACCGGTTGAGGAAGCGCAGCTCGGGGTACTTCGCGAGATCCTTCACGCGCTTCCAGTCGGTCTCCTGCGTTCCGTCGAACAGCCAGCCGAGGTGCGCGTGGATGAACCCGTGCTGGCGCGGAGAGTGGAGATCCTCGACGCGGTCCGAGTAGAGGTGATGGTGGCGATGGCGTGAAGCCCACCAGAGCGCACCCTTCTGCATCGTCGACTGAGCGAGGAACGCGAGAGCGAACGCGAAGGGTCGGCTGGTCGAGAACGCGCGGTGCGAGAAGTAGCGATGGTAGCCAGCCGTGACGCCGAAGATGCGCACCCAGTAGAGCGCGATGGCGAGGACGACGGATTGCCAGGTCACGCCAGACCAGATCGCGCCCAGCGCCGCGAGGTGAAGGAGCGCGAAGGGGATGATCCCGGCCCACTCGATCGAGCCCGCCTTGCGAGGGAGGCGCGCTGGCGCGGCGTCCGAGCGGGGGCCGGGCGCGTCGGGGGACGCGAGCAGGTTTGGAGCTTCGGCGAGGACGACCGCAGTCTGCATGGTCGCAAGATGCGACGGACGCCGGAGCCGGCCGTCACGAATCAGCCGGAGCCGCGTCACGGTTTTGTCAGAGGTCATGGTTCGGTCACAACCCTAGCCCTTCCCAACCTCGCCATGGGTCGGGTAGCGTCCCGCGGATGAAGCGTGGGAGCTGGGTTCCGGTCGCGCTGACGGCGCTCGCGATCGGAAGCACGTCGTGCGGGCCCCATGAATCATCGGCGCTGGCTCGCATGCGGGCGGCCGGCGTCCTGCGCTGGGGCGGCGACGTGCAGGGCGGCGAGCCCTACGTCTTCGAGGACGAGGCCAACCCTGGGCAGCTCACGGGCTTCGAGGTCGAGCTCGCCGACGCGATCGCGCGCGAGCTCGGTGTGCGCGCGGAGTTCGTCCAGAACGACTGGTCGAACCTCGTCCCGTCGCTCGAGCGGAACAGCTTCGACGTCGCGATGAACGGCCTGGAGGTGACGCCCGCGCGCGCGGACACGGTCCGTTTCACGCGGCCGTACTTCATCTTCTCCGCGCAGCTGGTGGCGCGGCGGGACGATCCGACCGTCACGGGGATGGCCTCGCTCGCCGGAAGGCGCGTCGGCACGCTCTCCAACTCCTACAGCTGGGATCTGCTCAACCAGAGCGACTCCATCCCGGTCAGCTACGAGGGCACCGAGGAGCCTTACGCCGATCTCGAGGGCCATCGGGTCGACGGCGTGCTTCTCGACGACATCATCGCATCTCGCTACGGCCTCGTGCGCCCGTCGCTCCACCTCGTGGAGGACGTGGACGACGGCTACTACGCGATCGCCTGCCGGCAGGCGGACGAGGATCTCTGCGACGCGATCGACGACGCGCTCGCGTCGATCGCGCAGTCGGGGGAGCTGCGCCGCATCTTCGCGCGCTGGAACATCGACGCCGACCGGGAGGAGCGCCTCGCCTCGTGGACCGACGACGACACGCGCGCGATGCTCCTCGTGCGCGAGCACCAGTCCTTCAGCTCCCACCACGCGATGCTCTTCGTCGAGGGAGCGGGCGTCACGCTCTTCGTGAGCGCCTTCGCGATGTGCCTGGCGGTGCTCTTCGGCCTCGGCCTGGCGCTCGCGCGCATGTACGGGCCGAAGCCGCTCTCGCTTCTGGCGACGAGCTACGTCGAGCTCTTCCGCGGCACGCCCGTGCTCTTGCAGCTCTACGTCCTCTACTACGGCGCGATGCCCTGGCTGCGCCACGCGCTCGATTGGGACTCGGCCACGCAGTACGACGCGATGGTCGCGGCCATCCTCGGCCTCGGCCTGAACTACGCCGCGTACGAGTCGGAGATCTATCGCGCCGGCATCCAGGCCATCCCGCCCGGTCAGATGGAGGCCGCCAAGGTCCTGGGGATGAGCCAGGGGCTCGCGCTGAGGCGCGTCATCGTCCCGCAAGCCGTCCGCATCGCCCTTCCGGGCATGACGAACGACTTCATCGCGCTCTTGAAGGACTCGTCCCTCGTCTCGGTGATCACGGTCGTGGAGCTCACGAAGCGCATGACCATCAGCGCCGTCGAAGTGCGCAGCTGGCTCATCCCGGGCCTCCTCTGCGCGGCGCTCTACATGGCGATGAGCTACCCGCTCTCGGTGCTCTCGAGAAAGCTCGAAGAGCGGCTCGCGAGGAACCCATGAGCGAGATCGAGGACAAGCCCGCGAGCGCCATCGAGGTGACGGGCCTCGTGAAGAAGTACGGCGATCGCACCGTGCTGAAGGAGATCTCGTACGAGATCGGGCGCGGGCAGGTCGCCGCCCTCGTCGGCCCCTCGGGTGGGGGCAAGAGCACGGCGCTGCGCTGCATGACGGCGCTGGAGTCGTTCCACGGCGGGACCATCCGGATCTCGAGCGCGAAGCTCACGCCCGGCGCGGGCGGCAGTCACGCCGACGAGATCAGGAAGCTGCGCCTCGTGTCGGGCCTCGTCTTCCAGTCGTGGAACCTCTTCCCGCACATGTCCGCGGTCGAGAACATCTGCGAGGCGCCCGTCCAGGTGAAGGGCGAGTCGCCCAGCAAGGCGATGGACCACGCGAAGGAGCTCCTCGAGAAGGTCGGGCTCTCCCACCGCGCGACCGCGATGCCGCGCAACATGTCGGGCGGCGAGCAGCAGCGCTGCGCCATCGCGCGCGCGCTCGCCATGCGACCGGAGATCCTCTTCATGGACGAGCCCACCTCCGCGCTCGATCCGCAGCGCGTCGGAGACCTCGTGGAGCTGCTCCAAAAGCTCACCACCGAAGAGAAGCTCACGCTGGTCATGGTCACGCACGAGATGAAGTTCGCGACCGAGCTCGCGGACCGAGCGCTCGTGCTCTACGAAGGCCTCGTCATCGAGGACGGTCCTCCGAAAGAGGTCCTCGAGAGCCCGAAGGACCCGAGGACTCGGGCCTTCCTCGGGCTCGAGGACTGAGAGCCCGATCGTGTCGAGCCCGAAGCCGGAGGTCCTGCGCTACGGCGCGCTCGCCCACGCGCTCTGGTCGCTCAGCGGCGGTGTGTTCTTCGAGGAGGTCCGACCGAGCGAGCGAGCCCTTCGCTATCGGACCGGGGCCGCCCGCGGGATCGAGCCGCTGGCAGACCTGTACTTGCCGAGCCCGGCGGCGAGGACCGGCGCGTCCGTCGTGCTCGTCCACGGCGGCGGGTTCGTGATCGGCTCGCGCCGGATGCTGCCGATTCGCTATCTGGCGTCCCGCCTCGTGACGGCGGGCGTCGGCGTCTGCGCGGTCGACTACCGCATGATCTTCCGCGGTGGTCGGCTGGACGAAGCGCTCGACGACGTGCGCGCGGCCTTCTCGTTCTGGACGGGTCTTGCGGGGCGCTACGACCTCGACCCGGGCCGCGCGTCGCTCGTCGGGCTCTCGGCCGGCGCCACGCTCGCGATGCTGACGGCGGCGCGCGAGGAGCTCGCCGTGCATCGTCTCGTCAGCGTCTTCGGCCTCTACGAGCTCCAGCACCTGCGCGGACCTCTCGCCAGCGTGGTGCCGCGCCTCCTCTTCCGGACGGCCGACCGCGAGCGTTGGAGCGAACGCTCACCGCGCGGCTCGGCGCAGACGAGCATCCCGACGCTGCTCCTTCACGGGACCGCCGACGGGCTCGTTCCCGTCGATCACGCCCGCCGTCTCGCCGCGCACCGCGAGGCTCTGGGACTTCCGACGAAGCTCGTGATCTACCCGGGCGCGCCGCACGGCTTCTTCAACACCGAGACGTTCGCCGGCGTCGGCGCGACCGAGATCATCGACTACGTGCGCTGAACGGTGGCGCCGAGCCAGGCCGCGCCTCTCACGCCGCTCGAGTCGCCGTGCACGGGACGCACGACGCGCGTCGCGACGAAGTCGCTGAAGACCCACCGCGGCAGGAGCTCCGGGACACGCTCGTAGAGGCGCTCGACGTTCGACATGCCGCCTCCGAGCACGATCACGTCCGGGTCGAGGACGTTGATGACGGTGGCGAGCGCGCGAGCGAGGCGATCGCAGTAGCGCTCGAGGCTGGCGATGGCGAGCAGGTCACCGGCGCGCGCGAGCGACTCGACCGTGATCGCGCTCGCTTCTCCGCCGGCGTGCGCGGCGTGGTCTCGTGCGAACCCCGGCCCGCTGAGCCAGGTCTCGAGGCAGCCGCGCTTTCCGCAGTAGCAAGCCGGCCCGGGCTGCTCCTCCTCGCTCGGCCAGGGGAGCGGGTTGTGCCCCCACTCTCCCGCGATCGCGTTCGGGCCCGTCAGCACCTCACCGTCGATCGCGATGCCGCCGCCGCACCCCGTCCCCACGATCACGCCGAACACGACACGCGCGCCGGCCGCCGCGCCGTCCATCGCCTCCGAGAGCGTGAAGCAGTTCGCATCGTTCTCCATCCGGATCGGTCGACCGAGCGCGTCGGCGATCTCGCGGTCGAGCGGGTGTCCGTTCAGCACGACGGTGTTCGAGTTCCGGAGGAGCCCGGTCCTCTTGGAGAGCGCGCCCGGCGTGCCGATGCCGACCGTGCACCGCTCACCTGCCGTTCGCTCGACCGCGAGGACCAGGTCGCGCACCGCAAGGACGATCGTGCGCGCGTCGTCCTTCGGCGTCGGGACACGCTCACGCGCCGCGATCGAGCCATCGTCACGCAGCACGACCGCCTCGATCTTCGTGCCGCCGAGATCGACGCCGAGCCTCACGACGCGACCGGCAGGCGTGCGCGCCCGACCCGCGTCGCGGCCATCCCGCGCGCAGCAGCGACCTCTCCGTCGCCGAAGCGCTCGACGTAGTCGGGACGAAGACCGCGGCAGCGAGCGCGATCGGGACAGCCCTCGCACGCGGGCACGTGCACGCTCGGAGTGAGGCGACTCGCCGAGAGCTCGAAGAAGTCGTCGGGCGAGAGCACCATCACGCGCTCCCGGGCCGGGTCGAACGCGTGCGCGCTCGCCTCGCCGAGAAGACAGCGCGGCACGTGGAGCGAGCGTAGGCGCATGCCGTGCGCATCGCCGCGGCGGAAGGCCTCGCGCATCGACGGGACCACCTCCGTCATCCTCGGCATCGAAGCGACGTTCTCTCGATTTCCATCGGTCAGCGAGACGAACCAGAGATCGGCGTTCACGGCGCCGTGCGCGTGGAGCCAGTCGATCGCGTCGGGGAGGTCCGCGTACGTGTCCGCCTTCAGGATCACGTCCGCCACGAGCTCGATGTCGGTGCGCGCGGCGAGCAGGTCGAGGGCGCGCACCATCGATGCGTAGCTCCCCTCGCGCCGGACCAGCGCGTCGTAGCGATCGGCGCGGTGCGTGTGAATCGAGACGTGCACGCGCGTGACGCCGAGCTCGATGAGCCGCGCGACGTTCGGCGCGCTCGCGAGGAGGAGCCCGTTGGTCTGGACCTTCACGTCCGTGAACCCCTCGGACCGCGCCGCCTTCAGGAGCCCGAGCAGATCCTTCCGGATGGTGGGCTCGCCGCCGGTGAACGCGATCCGGTCGAACCCGCTCTCTCGCGCCGTTCGCATCGCCGAGAGGACTCGCGCCGGCGAGATCGGGCGCGTCCGCATCTCCGGCGTGATGGTGCAGTAGTCACACGCGAGGTTGCAGTCGTAGCCGAGGATCACGTCGAGGAGCGCCACGAGGACCTCCGCGCGGAGCTACTTCTTCTCGTCGAGATCGTCGGCGAGGTAGCTGAGGATGACCTCGTCGAGCGACTTCTCGCTCAGCAGATCGTGACCGAAGAGCGAGTCCTTCGGCCTCGGACCCGCGTCCTTCGGCGGCTTCGGTCGCGATGCGACGGGCGCCGTGACCGAGTAGCGGCCCGCGCTCGGCGGACGCGAAGAGGTGCTCGGATCGGGCGCCGAGAAGGTCGCCGAGACAGGCACCGACGGCGTGAGGCCGGGGCTCGAGGTCATGCCGGCCGGAGACTCGAGCCCAGGGCTCGTGACGCCGTGCGCCGTCTCGGCGGGCACGTCTGGAAGCACGTCGCCGAACCCGCCGCCCTCGTACGAAGCAGCCGCCGCCTCGAAGTTCTCCGCATCGACGCCCGGAGTCGATGGCTCGAAGGACGCTGCCGCGCGATCGAGCGCGTCCACGTCGACGGGCGCCGACTTCACCTCGGCGACCTGCGCTGGGTCGTCATCGACGGTGATCTCACGCAGCGCGAACTCGCGCGCGCCCGCCAGCTCGTCCTCGTCGAAGAGCCCGTCGCGCAGGGCGATGAACATCGCCTTGTGCTGCGCCTTCATCAGCCCTTTGACGACCGCCGGAAAGCGCGTCGTGCCGAGGTGCTGCTGGTAGCTCGTCTTGCGCGTCGCGACGATCCGCCCGCCGTCCGCGAAGAGGTGCGTGAAGATGTGCCCGTGCGAGACCCCAGAGTCTTCCGTCTGGATGTGGAAGACCTTGCCGTGGTGACGAACGTTGGTGTTGTAGCCGAGCAGCGGAGAGGGCATCGAGGGGTTTCACCCGCAGCGGATGATCCTGAGCGAGCGTATCACCTTTCGCCCGCGTCTCGTGCACCGTGCTCGCCCACGCCCCCAGCCGCGGACAGGCCCCGCGCGACGGCGCGTGCGATCACGTCGAGACCCGCCCGCGCTGCGGGCACGACGCCTCCCATCTGGAGGTAGCCATGGAAGAGCGTCGGCTCGGTGTGGGCCTCCACGAGGACGCCGCTCTCCTTCAGTCGCGCGGCGTACGCCTCGCCTTCGTCGCGGAGCGGATCGAACCCGGCCGTGACCACGAACGCCGCCGGGAGGCCGGCGAGGCTGGTCGCGAGCAGAGGCGAGCCGACGGCGTTCGATTCGTCCGCCTTGCCGCGCAGATAGTGCGCCATGAACCAGGCGATGAGCTCGTCGGTGAGCAGGAAGTCGTTCGCGAGAGTTCGGTGGGACTCCGACGCGCGCCGGAGATCGGTCGCCGGGTACACGAGGACCTGGAAGATCGGCGTGGCGCCCCCAGCGTCGCGCAGCGCGATGCAGGTGGACGCCGTGAGGCTGCCGCCGGCGCTGTCCCCGCCGACCGCGATGCGGCTCGGATCTCCGCCGAACGAGCGGGCGTTCTCGAGCACCCACCGCGTCGCGAAGAGCGCGTCGTCGTGCCCGGCCGGGAAGCGGTGCTCCGGCCCGAGCCGGTAGTCCACCGCGACGACGATGGCTCCGCTCTCCTTGGCGATGTGACGGAGGACCTGGTCGTGGCTCTCGAGGCTTCCGACGACGAAGCCTCCTCCGTGGAACCACACGAGGACCGGAGCGGACTCTGCGTGCGACGGCGTGTAGATCCGGATCGGAATCTCGCCGTGAGGCCCCGCGATGAAGCGATCTTCGACGCGCGCGAGGTCCACGAAGCGGACGTCGACGAGCGGTGGGAACTCCTCGAACGCGGCGCGCGCCCGCCCCACCGTGTGCTCGTTGAGCGGACGGCCCCTCGCCGCGGACGCGCGGATGAGCGAGCGCGCGATCGGGTCGAGCACGTCCCCCCGGTCGTTGCAGGTCGGCGGACGGGCATCGCGCCGTGCGTCGAGGGAGAGGAAGAGGGCGAGGGCGCGGCGGGCCGCGCGTTGGGCCAGAGAAGCACTCACGGGCGGGAGCGTACTGGTATTCTCCGCTCCCGAGATGGCTTTGTTCCAGCGCAGGTTCGACGGAGTCGTGTCCGCGACGGTCCACGGGATCCTGGACCGCTTCCGTGATCACGCGCCTCCGCTCGCGCTGACCGAAGACGATCGGCTCGACGGCCGCACCTGCCTCGTGACCGGGGCGAACCGAGGGCTCGGTCTCGCGATCTCGACCGAGCTCGCGCGACGCGGGGCGCACCTCATCCTGGCCTGCCGGAGCGGCATCCCCGAGGCCATGGAGGCCGTGCGGCGTGCGAGCGGCTCGGGTTCGGCCGCGAATGTCGAGGCGACCCAGGTCGATCTGAGCGACCTCGCGAGCGTCGAGAAGCTCGCGAGAGAGCTCGCCGAGGACGGCGTACGCATCGACGTGACCGTGCTGAACGCAGCCATCGTGCCCGAGCGAGCCCGCACGACGCGCCACGGCCTCGACGAGATGTTCCAGGTGAACTACCTCGCGAACTTCCTCCTCACGACCCAGCTCGTCGAGCACGGCGTGGTCAGCGCCGCGCGAGAGGACGACGAGGACGACGGTCCGAGCGAGAGCCGGATCCCGCGCATCGTGATGGTGTCGAGCGAGTCGTACCGCACCGCGCGCCCGATCGACTGGGCGACCTTCGGCCAGCCCGGGGGCTACGGGATGAGAGAGGTCGTGGCCGAGTACGGGCACACGAAGCTCCTGCTCGAGACGTTCGCCGCCGAGCTCGCGCGCAGGCACCCCGAGATCTCGGTCCACACCAGCTGCCCGGGCGCGGTCGCGACGGACATCGCGCGCGAGGCCCCCGGCTGGGTGAAGCCCGTCCTCGATCCGGCGATGCGGCGCTTCTTCAAGCCGGCCGAGGAGGGCGCCCTACCCCTCGTCTACCTCGCAGCGAGCAAGAAGATCGAGGGACGAACCGGCATCTACGTCCACGTGAAGACGGAGAAGGCGCGCGACGCGCGTGCGGACGACCCGAAGACCGGCCGCCGACTCTGGGACGCCAGCGAGTCGCTTCTCACGCGGCTCGGATTCCCCTCGGCGTAGCCCCGAGAGCGAGCGCTCACTTCAGAAAGCGTGCGCGGTACGCCGCGAGGTCGCGATCGAGCCCCTCGCTGGTCAGCCCGAAGTCCTCGGCGCGATAGACGTGCACGCCGTGGCGGTTCTGGCGCTGCTTCTTGAGCAGATCCTTCATCCCGTCCTCGGTCTCGCGCTCGTACGGCATCTCCGCCTTCGCGTAGATCCGCTTCATCTGGCCGAGCGGATCGGCCACCAGGTCCTCGTAGCGCACGTCGACGAAGTAGCGCTCGCCGGCGGCGTCGCGCGAGACCATTCCGCGCTCGACCATCCGAGCGATCTTCCGCGACCAGTGTCGGCCGACCTCACGCGGATCGACCGCGTCGCTGAACACACCGCGGTCGTGCGCCACCATGCTGCAGAAGGACGGCACGGTCTCGCGCGGCTCGCGGTGCGTCCACACGATCAGCGCGTCCGGAAGCACCGACAGGAGCACGTCGAGCCACTCGAGGTGGTGCGGCGTCTTGAGCACCCATCGGCCCGCGCGGCGCTGGTGCGAGAGCAGCTTCATCGCGCGCACGAGCGTCTTGTACGCGGGCGTCTGATCGGCGCTCTCCAGCCAGCGCGCGAACGTGGGGACGTGCAGCGTCGCCTCGGGGACGGTGCTGCGGAACGAGAGATCGAGGAGGAGAACGTCTTCCTCGGGCGCATCCGCCTCGACGGGATGGACCGCGAAGAAGTCCGGCGCGAGATAGCTCAGCGCCTTCTCGCTCTGATCGGCCCGTGCGCGGCGCGGATCGGCGGAGCCGTCGATCGACCCGAGCCCGAGCGGCGCCGGGGCGAGCGCCTCCCACGACGCGAGCGAGCGGATGCGGCGATCGCTCGCCAGAAGCCGATGAAGGAGCGTCGTGCCCGTGCGCTGAAGGCCCGCGATCACGATGGGGCGCGAGACGCTCTCGTCCTCGATCTCGGGATGACGTCGGTACTGCTCTTCGATCCGCGCGCGCGTCGAGAGCGCGGAGACGAAGCGCGTTCGCGTGATGAGCCGCCCGAGCGCGTGCAGCTTCGCCTCGCTCTCGATCGAGCTGACGAGGCGCTCGAGCGGCTCGCGGAACGACGGCTCGCCGAAGTCGAGGAGCCCGGTCGCGTCCTCCGCGGCGTTCATCAGCGAGGCGGGATCGAGCGAGACCCTCGCGCCCAGACGGCCCGCGAGGCCCAGCGCAGAGTTGAAGAGCCGCACGGGAACGGGGCGGTGCGGACGCGCGTAGCGGGTCGACGTGCGCCTCATGCGAGACCCCGAACCGCGTCGAGCAGGGCGACACGCGTGGCTGGGACGGGCGGCGGATCGACCTCGGGGCGCACCCACCGAAAGCACATCGCGCCGAAGCGATGACCCGCCGTCTCGAGCCAGTTCGGCACGCCGGGATCCCGATGCGCGACGACGATGCGGACGCTTCCATCGGGCCGGAGCACGGCGGTCTTCGAGTTCACGTGAACGTGGTGTACGCGATAGTCGAGAGACTCGAGCCAGTGGTTCGAGAGCTGGAAGTTCCAGTGATCACAGGGCGGCGGCGTCACGTCGATCACGAGAGCCTCATCCTCGGGGAGCGACCAGTACGAGTGGTAGTAGGCGATGTCCGGAACGCCGCCCATCGCGTTCGAGAGCGCCTGATCGAAGCGCGGCAGCTGGTTCACGTGGGCCTGGAAGCCGTCGGCCCAGTGGGCGAAGAGCATGGAGGCCCCCTGCATCAGCATGGTCGTGCTCGAGAGCCCGCTGTCGAGCAGCAACGGGGTGAGCGCGCTCTCCGCCTTGGGCCCGGTCGTCCGCGTGATCGAGAGCTCGGCGAGCGTCTCGGTCTTCGGATCCAGCCGGCTCTGGCGCACGATCAGCGACCCGGTCTCGGGCGTCATCGACAGGACGTTCTTCGCGCCCTCCGGCCGCTCGCAGGCGAGGACGATCTCGAAGCTGCCGTCCGGCTCGAGGACCAGCTCGCGCGCATCGAGGTGGCCCGTCGGCGGCATGCCACGACCCTGCCCGTAGTGTCCGATCTGCGTCGCGAACGCGAGGTAGTGCACGCTGCCGCGCTTGCCCTGGATGCGGTACGCGTACGCGCCCGAGATCGACGCGTGGAAGTAGTGGTTGTCGGGGTTGTCGTTCCCCATCTTGATCGTCTCGTGCACGGGGCGCCGCAACGTCGGCGCGAGCGGGTCCGCGTGCTCGACGAAGGTCTCGAGCCCGGCGCGCAGGAGCCGCGTCAGGTAGCGATAGCCTTCCGCGCGCGTCAGCGGATCCGAAGGCCCGCGCTGGACGACGCCGCCCGCCTCTCGCAGGCGATCGCAGAGCTCGCTCCACGCGCTTCCATCGACGATGCGCGCTTCGGCGCGCTCTTCCGGTGACGACATGATCGTCGCGGTACCGGGCGAAGCCGGCTCGTGTCAAGCCGCGCCCGCGCCGTCGTCCTCGCTCCGGGGCTCGCCCCGACGCTACTGACCGGAGAAGACGACCGGGAAGGTGAGCTGCGTCGGCTCGCTCGACGCAGGGAAGCGCCAGCGGCGCACGCGCTGCTCGATGCAGTCGGAGAGCGTGCCCACGCCCGGGCCCCGCGCGCGAGCGAGCGTGACGCTTCCCGACGCGCCGATCGTGATGTCGATGTCCATCCGCACGTCGCCGACGTCGCGCATCCCGCGAATGGCGGTCTCCCAGCACGTCTGCAGGCTGCGCTGCTCGCGCCTTCGGACCTCCGAGATCTGCGCCTCCGTCAGCTCCGTCCGCGATGCCGATGGAGCGTCGGCCTGGCGCGCCGTCGTCGTCGTCACGATGGGCGCAGGGCCGCCGCCCTGATCGGCGAACTGATCGAAGCGGGCCGAGCTGGCGGCCGTCGTCGCGGTCGGAGCCTTCGTCGCCGCATGCGCACCGGTGCCGGTGCTCGTCGGCGTCGTCGTGGTGGTGCTGTGATGCGTCGCTGCCTCGCCCGGTGGCGTCGCCGTGCCCGTGAGCGGATCCTCGACCGGTTCGACGTCGCTGGGCGGCGGGGGGCTGTCCAGGTCCACGTCCACGGCGGCGATGCGCTGCTCTTCCGGGCCGGTCGCTTCGGGCGCGAGGGTGGCGACGGCCACCACCGGGCCCGGGACGGGCGGCGCGAGCATGAAGCGCTGGACGACGCCGTACATGAGCACTCCGCCAGCCGCCATCGCGAACCCGATGCCCATCATCGCACCGACGCCGAGGCCAGCGGGGGCACGGCGTCGGTTCTCCGGCACCACGACCACCGGCACTGCAGACAACGCGCGCGGCTCCACGGCCGGGGCCACTGGCTCGGCAGGCGGAAGGGAGAACGGCGCCAGCTCCGGCTCGACCGGCGCCCTCGAAGGCGCGCTGACCCTGGCCGGAAGACCTGCCGCGGGCGGAGGAATCGGCTTGAACGAGGCGGTCGGGATCTTGGCGGGCGCTGGCTTCGGCGGCGGCGACTCGGCTGGGGCCGACCTCGCCGCAGGCGCGGGGTCCTGCTTCGCCTTGGCCTTGGCGGCGTCCTTCGCCGTGAGGCTCCCGAAGTCTGCGAGGCCGAGATCGGCGGCGCTCGCGACCGTCGTCCGCTCGGCATCGTCCAGATCTGCGTCTTCACCGTCCTCGAGCTCGTCGGTTTCGACGGCAGGCGCGGCGGAGGCGCCGAGCCGTCCTCCGATGGCGACGACGTTCGATCGCGCCGCGGGGCGTGCGCTCGTGGGGCTCCCGGGGCGCGATGCCGTGCTGGTCCCGAGCGGACGCGGTGCGGGAGCGCGGGGCGCCGAGGCGCGAGGTCCGCCGCGAGCAGGCGGACGGTCGCTCTCGGCGGCCGCGCGACGCATGAGCGCGACGAGCTCGGGGATCTCGCGCAGCGGACGCCAGTCGTCGAAGCCTTCGCGCCACGCGAGCGACTCGCCCGTCACGGCGCCGGTCGCGATCTTTCGCGAGATCTCGTCTCGCTTCATCGGGCCCACGGGCACGTCGTTGATGGCGACGTGCCACTGATCGAGCGGCGTGATGGCCCGCGCTGGCTCCGCGCCTACGTTTCGACGGAAGTCGGCCCCGAGCGAACCGCGCGTCGAGGTGCGAGCGCTCGAAGGATGAGGCCCGACGTTCGAGGCCCCTGCGGCGCCGAGCGGACGGGCGGCGGGTGCGGGACGACGCCCACCCGCAACGGACGCGGACGCAGACGCGCGCGGCGACTGGCGCGCGGCGGGCTCCTCGACGATCTCCTCTGCGTCGTCAGGCACGCCCAGATCGCCGCGGATGACGATCGGCGTCGAACAACGACGGCAGTCCATCTTCAGCGTCCGGCCGGCGATCTTCTCGTCGGGGATCTGGTACTTCGCTTTGCAGTTGCTGCAGAGGAATTTCATGCGGTCTCGGGGTGCCTCAAAGTCTCAGAGTTGGGAGGCGATAAGCAAGCGCTACGAGGACCGCCGCGGGCGGCGAGCGCCGATGCCCCGGGGACGCGTAGCCTGCACGCCTTCAACCGTCCCAGCCACCTTAGAGCAAGGACATGAGGTGTTCTTTGATGCCCCGTCGGGTTTCGTCGTCCGCCGCGCTTCCGAGGGCGCGCTCCCAGATCTCGATCGCTTTGTGCTTGAAGCCCGCGCGCTGATAGAGAACGGCGAGGTTCTTGAGCGCCGCGAAGTTCTTCGGCGAGAGGTCGACCGCAGTCTCGAGCGCGTGGATGGCCTCGAAGACGTTGTCACGTCGGCCGTACAGGAGGCCGAGGTGGTAGTGGAGGCGGAACGAGAGCGGGTCGATGCCCACTCCTCGGGTCAGGTGCGAGATCGCGGTGTCCACATCGCCCGCCTTGTAGGCATCGATGCCGCTCGTGAGCGCCTCGCTCGCTTGCTCGGAGATCGTCTCGTCGGTCACGGCCGGCAGCTCGGCCGGCTTGCCCTCGAGGGCTCGCTCGACCGAGGCGATGACGTCGCTGATCTTGAAGGGCTTCTCGAGGAACGCGTGTACGCCGTACGACTGGCGTAGGTCCTCGGCGAAGCGCCAGCCGCGATAGACGGCGCTGACCATGATGATCGGGATGTGGCCGTACTTCTGGCTCCCCTTGATGCGGCGGCAGATGTCGAAGCCGTGGATCTCGGGCAGCATCGCATCGAGCAGGATGAGATCAGGCGAGTGCTCGCGGACGGCCTGGAGCGCCTCGGTCCCCCGCGAGGCTTCGACCACCTGATAGCCGCGCTCGACGAGCACGCGGCGCAACATGCGACGGATGTCGTCCTCGTCGTCCACGACGAGCACCTTCGGGGAGCCGCCCCCCGTTCGTGCGCGCGCAGAGTCTTCGCGAGGTAGCGGCGCGACGCGCGAGTCGAATGCAGAATCGAGCGCGGAGATGTCACGCGGCGCAGGAGCGCGGGCGATCGGTCCGAGCGTGACGTCGCGGGGCTCGTTTGCCTCCGGAGCCGGCTGCGCGGCGCCCGACTCGTCGAAGAGATCACTGAAGTCCATCTCCGACTCGCTCGCTCCAGGCGCAGCGGCGCGGGAAGGCGATAGTGGTGGGGGCGCCCGCTTGGGCGGAGGCGGAGGAGGCTTGGGCGAAGGCTTCGGAAGCGTGGCCGCGAGCCCGAGCTGGGCGAGATACTCGGCGGGCGCCGATGGGCCGATGTAGTAGGCCTCTCCGAGATCGGCGAGCCGATAGGCCTCCTCGACGACCTGCATCAGGTGATCGTGCAACGCGACGTACGCGATCACGGTCCGCGCGGTGACGAACTCGATCTCCTCGATGACACGGCGATCCTGTGGATCCGCCATCGCGAGATGAATCTCGTCGTCCCTGAGCGAGAACGGCAGGATGAGATACTGCTTGGCGAGCTCGAGCGGCACGAGCTTCAGGTTCGTGAGCGGCACCACGACCTGCGACAGATCGATCCCCGACACGCCGTGCTGCTCGCTCAGGGCTCGAAGCAGGTCGACCTCGTCGATGCGTCCGCTGAGCGCCGCCGTCGAGGCGAGCCTCTGTCCTGGGACCTTCTTCTGTTGATCCAGCAGGCCGTCGAGCTCGGTGGCCGTGACGAGCTTCTGCTTCAGGAGGATCTTCCCGAGCTGCTTCTTGTCTCCGGAGCCCGACATCTCTCGCGGCCGGATGGTACAGGCGGGCCGGAGGCGGCGTCTATGGTGCCGCAGCGGTCCGGACCGATCGCGGCCCGACGTCGCTCACAGACCGGAGATGATCCGGAACTCGTCCTCTTCGCGCACGATCTCGATCCGGTTGTCCGCCAGGCGACGCGACCAGCGCTCCCCATCGACGTCGCGAACCTTGAAGGAGCCCGTGTAGGTGAAGTCCACGAAGATCCGGTCCGGCGCGAACGTCACGTGGCGGTATCGCATCTCGTAGCGAACGTCCACGACGTCCGACCCCCAGCGGCCGAAGTGGTCGCGCAGGGCCTCGTAGTCCATGTCGTCGTCGGTCGACGGTGTTCCGTTGTCGTCGTAGTAGCGCTCGGAGACGAGTCGCAAGATGGCGGCCGGGCTCCGCTCTTCGACGGCGTGGCGATACTCCTCGACGAAGTCGACGACCTGTCGGTTCTCTGCGGTGTCGGGCACGTCGGTGTTGGGGATCACCGTGGCGCCGCAGCCGGGCGAGAGAGCACCGGCGACGAGCGCGAGCGCGAGCGCGTAGGGAAGTCGGAGAACGCGGCGGGGGTCGGACATCTCGTGCGGATCTCGCTTCTCGGCCCGAACGGGCGGGGCGCGCGAGCGTATTCCAGGTCCGGGGGAAAAGCACGGAAGGGCCGGGACCGCCGAACGCCGACCTTCCTGAAGATCATCTCAGGAAGTGCTCAGGGGCACGATTTCGGCAAGGGCTAGAAGTCACCCGTGCGCACCCTCGTCACCAGGCTCGGGGCGGCTCTGCTGATCGGCCTCGCCCCCGCCCCCTCGTGGGCGCAGGACAGCCCGGAGGCATCGCGGCCCGTCACGTTCGATGAGGCGATCGGCCTGACGAGCGACGCGCCAGAGGTTCGCGCGATGGAGGACGCGCTCGAAGCGCGCCGCGTCGGCGACGACCGCATCAGCGACACGACGGAGCACTCGCGCGCCTACGTGATGCCCGGATTTCGCGCGCTGTCCGAGCAGGACCGTGGCTTCGAGGGCCAGGTGCAGATCGGCCACAGCTGGAACCTCTCGGGCCTCGCTGACGCGCGACGTCACACGGCCTCGGAGGAGCGCGATGCGCTGTCGGCGCGCGCCCGAGCCGCCGCGCTCGGCCGACGCGTCGAAGCTGCGTTCGCCTGGGTGGCGCTGCGGCGCGCCGAGGTCGAGCTGACGATCGTCGATGAGGTCGCACGCGTGGCGCACGATCTCGCCGACCACACCGCGATCGCAGTGCGCCGCGGCGTGCTCACGGGCGTCGACGGCGCAGATGCCGAAGCGTTCGCTGCAGAGGCCGACGCTCTCTCGCTGGCCGCGGAGGGCGTGCGGGTCCTCGCGCAGCTCGCGCTGGCGCGCGCCATGGGAACGGGGGACGCAGGGAGCCTCTCGGCCGCAGGCGCAGCCCCGGCGCCCTCGGTCCCCGATCCCATCGCCATCGAGAGAGCGCTGCGCGACGTGGAGCATCGGCCGCGCGTCGTCGCCGCGCGTCTGGCGGCGATCGCGATCCGAGCGCGCGACGCCGAGCTCGTCGCGGCGAGCGGGACCCGACTCGACGCCGACCTGATGGTCTATCGCGAGTCGCCGGCAGGCCTCATCATCTTCCCACAGCTCGGCCTCTCCTTCCCGACGGCGGACCTCGCGGCGCGCGACCGCTCGATCGTCGAAGAAGAGGCAACGCTCGCGGACGGAACGGCGGAGGCCGCGCACGCCGACGCGCTGCGAGAGGCCTACGAGGTCGCGCACGAAGTCGAACACTCGCGCGCGACCTTCACGCTGATCTCGACCTCCCTCGTTCCCGCCGTCGAGCGGCTCGCGTCGCTGCGCGTACGCCAGCTGGAGGTCGGGGAGACCACGGTGCTCGCGGCGCTCGACGCGCAGAGGCGGCTGCTGCGCGCGCGGGCAGAGCTCGCCGCGGCCGAGGCGGATCGGACCTGGGCCGAGGTGCGCGCGTGGCTCCTCCTCGCCGAGCTGGCGGGCACCAGCGTGGACGAAGCGACGGGACGAGGCGGCAGGTGACGCGGGCGGTCGCGAGGGTCGGGGCGGGCCTCGCCGCGCTCGTCTTGCTCGGCGCCTGCGCAGGCGAGACGCGTGAGTCGCCGGAGCTGGCCGCGCCCTCCGAGACCCGCTGGGAAGAGGCCCGGACACCCTCCGACCTCGCGCTGCTCGAAGCCCCCGCGCGCGTGGTCCCAGGCCCTCTCGGGCAAGCGCGCGTCGGCGCACCGTTCTCGGCCCGCGTGCTCGCGGTGCACGTCAGGGCAGGAGACCGCGTCGAGATCGGCACGCCGCTCGTCGACGTGAGCATGCCTGCCGTGCTCGACGCCGCCGCGCGCTGGGCATCGTCGGGGCCACGTCGCTCGCTTCGAAGCGCGCGACGCACCGAGCTCGCCTCGTTGCGCAGCGAAGGTCTCGTCCCGACGGGCAGCGTGTACGAGCAGGAAGCGCAGCTCGTCGATCTCGACGCCGAACGCGCTCAGGCGCTCGCCGTCTTGCACGCAGCCTCGGTGCGCGAGAGTGAGGCCGCGGGCGTCCTTCGCACCGGGCGCGTGGTGCTCACGAGCCCGATCGCCGGCCTCGTGCGCAGCGTCGAGGCGACTCTCGGCGAGACACGCGATCCATCGGGCCCGGCGTTCGTCGAGGTCGCGTCCGACGTGGCCGCGCGCGTCGAGGTCCGCTTCTCGCAAGCGCCTCCAGAGGGCGCGCGCTTCACGTTCCACGCGCAGGGCGGCGAGGAGGTCGAGCTCGGTGCGATCGTGGCGAGCCTCCTCGACCCTTCGAACGGCACCCGCGTCGCCTGGCTCGATCCGGTGGGCGACGCTCGGCTTCCTGCAGGCCTCGCAGGCCACGTTCGGGTCGTCCTCGCGAACGACGCTGCCGTCGAGATTCCGACGAGCGCGCTCATCGTCACGGCGACCGGCGCGGAGGTGGAGCGCGCGCGCGAAGGAGCGTCCGCCGAGCGTGTCCACGTCGACGTGGTCGCGGCGACCCCGACGCGAGCCATCGTGCGCGGAGTCTCCCTCGGCGATCGGATCGCCGTCGATCCGGTGCGCCCCGCCGCGCGAGGCGCCGAGTGATCGAGTCCCTCGCGCGCGCTGCGGTGCGCCACCGCGTCGTGGTGCTCTCCATGTGGGCGACCATCGCGCTCGTCGGGATCGTCGTCGGCTCGAAGCTTCGCTTCGACGCGCTCCCCGATGTGACCGGCACGCAGGTCGTCGTGCTGACCACGGCGCCCGGCTACACGCCGGAAGAGGTCGAGCGCCTCGTCACGCGCCCCGTGGAGCTCTCGACCTCCGGCCTTCCGGGCGGTGTCGATCAGCGCAGCATCTCTCGCTACGGGCTCTCGGCCGTCACGATCGTGTTCGAGCCGAGCTTCGACCTCCTGCGCGCGCGTCAGATGGTGTCCGAGCGCGTCTCGCTCGCCGCGGGCCTCTTGCCGCCGGGCGTCGATCCCCCCGAGCTCGGCCCGATGAGCGGCGGGCTGGGCGAGATCTATCAGTTCGCGCTCAGCTCCGATCGACGCACGCCCGCCGAGCTGATGGAGCTCGTCGAGACGCGCGTCGCGCCGCTGCTCCGGACCGTGCCCGGGATCGTCGAGGTCAACACGTGGGGCGGCGCGAGGCGCACGCTCGCCGTCCGTGGAGACCCGGTGCGCATGGCTCAGCGGGGCGTGACCCTCGCCGCCCTCGAGACGGCGACGGAGCGCGCTGTGGGCGCGGCTGCCGGCGCGAGCCTCTCCGGCGGTCCGAGCCACGTGCTCCTCCGAGGCCTCGCTCTCCCGCTCACGCCCGCCGACCTCGGTGCGGGCCTCGTCGCGATGCGGCCGGGCGAATCGGCGATCCGGATCTCGGACGTGGCGCGCGTCGAGGTCGGCGCCGAGCCGCGCATCGGCGCAGCGACGACGGGCGGGCGGGGCGAGGTCGTGTACGTGATGGCGCAGATGCTCAGCGGTGCGAACGCGCTCGAGGTGCTCGGCGGCGTCCACGCGCGACTGCCCGAGGTGAGAAACACGCTGCCCCCCGACGTGGTGTTCACCGAGACGTACGATCGCTCCGAGCTGGTGCACGCGACGCTGCTGACCGTCGGCCGCAGCCTGATCGAGGGCGGCTTGCTCGTCGTGCTCGTGCTCTTCGCGATGCTCGAGAGCGGGCGGGCCGGCGTGCTCGTCGCGAGCGTCATCCCGCTCTCGATGCTGGGCGCCGTCGTCGGCATGGTCGCGCTCGACGTGCCGGGAAACTTGATGAGCCTCGGCGCGCTCGACTTCGGGCTGCTCGTCGACGGAGCCGTCGTGCTCGTCGAGACGATCTTCCATCGCTTCCACGAGGAGAAGGACACGAGCACCGCCGACGTTCCGGCGCGCATCGCCGAGATCACGGCCTCGGTGGCGCGCCCGATCTTCTACTCGGTCCTGATCATCCTCCTCGTCTACGTCCCGATCCTCAGCCTGGAGGGCGTCGAGGGGACGATGTTCCGCCCGATGGCGCTGACCGTCGTCCTCGCCCTGGCCACCGCGCTGGCCCTCTCGCTGACCTACGTGCCCGCCGCGGCGAGCTTCATCCTCAGGCCGCGCCACGTACCGCAGCGCACGCCGCTCCTTCCGCGCTTGCTCCAGCGCGCCTACGACCCCGTGATCGGGATCGCCGCGCAGCGCCCGGGCGCGCTCGTGCTCTTGGCGCTGTGCGGGCTCGCGCTCGGCGGAGCGCTCTTCGCCCGCGCAGGAACGGAGTTCGTCCCTCAGCTCGATGAAGGCGATCTCGTCGTTCAGCCCAGCCGCCACCCCGACATCTCTCTCGAGGAGGCCGTCCTCCAGGCGGCGGTCGTCGAACGGGCCGCCGAGACCGTCCCCGAGGTCCTGGGCGCCACGTCGCGGATCGGCAGCCCGACGGTCGCGACCGACATGATGGGCATCGAGCAGTCGGACGTGTTCGTGCGGCTCCGGCCGCGCTCGGAGTGGCGCCCGGGCGTCGGTCGAGAGCGCCTCGTGCGCGAGCTCGATCGAGCGATCCGGCCGCTCCAGCCCGGCGTCGACCTCGCGTACACACAGCCCATCCAGATGCGCTTCAACGAGCTGCTCGGGGGCTCCACGAGCGACATCGCGCTCAGCGTGTTCGGTGACGATCTCGGCGAGCTCGAGCGTCTGGCCAACGCGATGGCGAGGGTGCTCCGTGGCATCGAAGGTGCGGTCGACGTTCGCATCACGTCGCCCCCGAGCGTCCCGCTCCTCGAGGTTCGTCCACGCACGCTCGATGCCGCCCAGCTCGGCTTCGACGCACGCGACGTGCTCGACGTGGTGCGAGCCCAGCGCGCGGGCCTGCTCGCCGGCACCACCTTCGACGGACCGATCCGTGTGCCGGTTCGTGTGCTCCTCGGCGAGACCCCGAGCGCGTTCGACGTCTGGCGCGCGCAGGTGCCGACCGAAGGAGGAAGCCTCGTGACCCTCTCGGCGCTCGCCGACGTGGAGCTTCGCGAGACGCCCGCGCTCGTCAACCACCAGCAGGCCGCGCGTCGCATCCTGATCGGCTTCAACGTGAGGGAGCGGGATCTCGGCTCGGTGGTCCGCGAGGCCGAGTCGCGCATCGAGGCCGAGGTGCCGCGGCCTCGCGGCTATCGCGTGGTCTGGGGCGGTCAGTACGAGAGCCTGACGCGGGCGCGCGCGCGGCTCGCCTACGTGGTGCCCGCGGTGCTGATCCTGATCCTCGTGTTGCTGTATCGGGTGCTCGGGAGAGTGCGCTCGACCGTGCTCGTCTCGCTGAACGTCCCGTTCGCCGCGGTCGGTGGCATGATCGCGCTGGCGCTCCGTGGCATGCCCATCTCGATCTCCGCCGCGATCGGCTTCATCGCGCTCTCCGGCATCGCCGTGCTGAACGGCGTCGTGCTCGTCGCGCGCATGCATGCCGAAGAGGACGGCGGGCTCGACCCCGCCCGCGCCGCCGAGACCGCAGCACGCGCCCGTCTCAGGCCCGTGCTGATGACCGCTCTCGTGGCCGGCCTCGGCTTCGTGCCCATGATGCTCGCGCACGGCGTCGGCGCAGAGGTGCAAGCTCCGCTCGCGACCGTCGTCGTCGGTGGCCTGTTCACCTCCACGCTCCTCACGCTCGTGGTGCTCCCCTCGCTCTACGCGCGCTTCTCCACTCCGCGGAGCGCGCCGCCCGTAGCGCCGTCGAACACGCCCGAACCGGAGGCGCCGTGAGGATCTTCGTCGTCGAAGACGAGGAGCGTCTCGCGCGAGTGCTCTTGCAAGGGCTTCGGGAAGAGGGGCACGTGGTCGATCACGGCTCGCGCGTGAACGAGGCGCGAGCCCAGCTCGGGACCCTTACCTACGACGTCATCATCCTCGACTGGATGTTGCCGGACGGCGACGGGCTCGAGCTCCTTCGAGAGCTCCGGCGCGAGGGTCTGCGCACGCCGATCCTGCTCCTCACGGCGCGCGGGAGAACGGAAGAGAAGGTCGCCGGTCTTCGCGCGGGCGCCGATGACTACCTGGCGAAGCCGTTCGACTTCGAAGAGCTGCTCGCGCGCGTGGAAGCGCTCCATCGGCGCAGCGAAGGGACCTCCATCGATCGCGCGCACGGCGACGTGACGCTCGACGGAAGGCATCGGGCGCTCCGGTCGGGCGCCGACGAGGTCGCGCTGACGGCGCGCGAGTACGCGCTCGCGGCAGCGCTCTTCGACCGCGCCGGAGACGTCCGCACCCGCGCCGAGCTCCTGCGCGAGGTCTGGGGGTCGAGCTTCGAGGGTGACCCGAACGTGCTCGACGTCTACGTGGGCTACCTGCGCCAGAAGCTGACGCGACTGAGCAACCCGACGCGGCGCGTCCCCACCGTGCGCGCCGTGCGAGGTGTGGGCTTTCGTCTGATCCTCGGAGAGACACCGTGAGCCTTCGTGCCCAGCTCATCGTCTTCGGTGCGCTCGTGCCGGCGGCGCTGCTCGTCGCGGCAGTGATCGCGACCGGCGGCCTCTTCGAGCGCTCGCTCATCTCGGCGGTCGACGAAGCCATCCGGACCCAGGCAGCGGTCGAGGCGGTCAGCCTCTTCGACGGGCCGGGCGGTGGCCCGCACGTCCACCTCGGCACCTCACCGCTCGGCGCGGAGGTCGATGACGTGGCATCGGACATCGCCGTCTACGACGCGTCGGGCCAGAGGGTCGTCTCGCATCCGAGCGCCGACCGCGGCCCGCTCACGCTGAGGCCGGAGCACGTGGTCTCGCGCGGGCCCGAGACGCGCGAGCGCGAGGGACGTCACTTCCGCGAGCTCTCGCTCGTCGTGCACGCGCCGGACGGCAGGCCCTACGCGGTGTGGCTCGGGCACGACCTCACCTCTCAGGAGGCGACGCTCAAGGCGTTCCGTGACGCCGCGCTCCTCGCGGTGGCCATCGCCGCCGTTCTGCTGCTGTCCATCCAGCTCTACACGACCGGACGCCTTCACCGGCGCATCGACGCGCTCGTACAGCACGTCGGACAGCTCCAGGACGACGACTTCCCGGCTCCCTTGCGCGACGACGGCGCGCGCGACGATCTCGGGGTCCTGCGGCAAGCGCTCTCGCTCGCCACGGAGAGGATCCGCGCGTCGCGCACCACACAAGAGCGGCTCGTGGCGGACGCGGCGCACGAGCTCCGCACGCCGCTCGCGACGATGCGCGCTGCGATCGAGGTCACGCTCCGCCGCCAGCGAAGCGCAGAGGACCTCCGCGAGAGCCTCGAGAACGTTCGCACGGAGGTGGTGCGGCTCTCGGAGCTTTCGACCGCGCTGCTCGACCTCGCCACGCTTCGCGCGCGGGAGGCCGAGAAGCTCGACTTCGATCTCGCCGAGATCGCGACCTCCGCCACCGAAGGCGCGCAGGGGACGGCCGAGGCGCGCGGGGTCACGTTGACGGCTCGCTTGCCGGCGACGTGCGCCGTGCGTGGGTCACCGCGAGAGATGCGGCAAGCGGTGGACAACCTCATCGCGAACGCGCTGGCGCACGCGCCGAGCGGCACTGCGGTCGACCTGAGCGTCCAGCTCGACGAGGCGTGCGTGCGCGTCATCGTCCGCGACGCAGGCCCGGGCGTGCCGATCGAAGAGCGCACCGCGATCTTCGAGCCGTTCCACCGCGTGCGTCCTCTCCACGCAGACGCCAGCCCCGGCGCAGGCCTCGGCCTCGCGATCGTGAGAGACGTCGCGCGAAGGCACGGCGGGCGCGCGTTCGTGGCAGACGATCAGGGCCCGGGCGCAGCGATCGGCTTCGAGATCGCGCGCTGAACGGACGCACGAGGTCCCGCGCGGAGCGGTCGTCGCGGCGATCTCCGCCCGCGCAGGATCTGCGCGCAGACGTGCAGTCCTTGCAGCGTTCGATCGGGATCCCGCGCGAAACGGCAGGCACATGTCGTGAATCGCGAAGGGCCATGACCACCACGACCATCGCCTCGTCTCACGCTCCGGCGCGCAGCGCCGCGTCCGCCTCGACTACGCCTGCCACGAAGGACGCGCCCTTTCCGACCGGGCTCGTGCTGCTGCTCGCCGTGTTCGGCGTGCTCGCGATCAACATCGCGGTCGTGCTCTACATGGCCGCGCAGATGCCATAGTGACCGCCGACGCCGTGCTCGCAGAGGGGGACGATGGGCCGCTCGGCCTCGTGCTCACAGGCGGTGGGGCCCGAGCTCAGCCGGTCGGGCTTCAGACGCCGGCGGCCTCGAGCAGCGCCACGTAGCCGGCCACACCGAGCTCGCCGCTCCCCAGCTTGCGGACCAGCGCCTCGGGGAGGAGCACCGCTCCGTCCTTCGTCGCGCGCGTCTCGGCGCCCGGTGGTGCGTCGATGCGGAACCCGCGATCGTGGAGCGACGTCGCCAGCCAGACGCCGACCAGGTCCTCGAACGATCGCTTCTGCGCGGCCGGTGAGAGGAGCGAGATGCCGCGGGTCGTCGAGGAGCCGAGCTGCTCCCAGCGCGCGAGGAGCGACGGCGCGTCGCGCGGCGTGCTCCTCGCGAACACGCTCGCGTACGGCGCGAGACGAGCGCGCCACATCGCGAGCCAGGCCACCTCGCCCGCGTCGTCCCAGCTCACTTCGCGGAGCGGCGGATGGCCCGGGATCAAGATCACGTCGAGCGCCTCGTGCTCGGCGCGCGCCACCGAGTCGAGCAGAGAGAGCGCCGAGCCCGAAGGAGGCGGGCGGCTCATCCGATCGAAGCCGAGCGCAGCGAGCCTTTCCTCGAGAGAAGGGTGCGTGTCGTGCTCGGCCGGCGCTCGCTCGATCGCGCGATTCAGCACCTCGGTGACGTCCCTGCGGAGCTCGGCTTCCGCGAGGAACCTGCGGAAGCCCTCGAGCAGCGGCAGTCGGTGCCCGGAGTCGACGAGCGGAAGCACCTCGCCGCGAAAGTAGACCGTCCACTGAGGCGCGAGCCGCTCGACGGCGACGAGCGTCCGGGCGGCCGCGTCCCGCCCGACGACGCGTCGCGACACGGCATCGGCGGCGAGCTCCTGTTCCCGCGACACCTGTCGCGTGAGCCTCATGAACGCACGACCATAGAGCGCGAACGGAAGGTTCAGCCAGAAGCTCGAGCCGTCGAGGCGCTCGAGCGCGACGGCCACGGCCATGCGCGTGCGATGCAGGAACGGCCCGAGCAGCACGTCGCCCGAGAGGTGGTGCCCGATCTCGTGCGCGACCACCGCGCGCACCTCGTCCTCCTCGAGCGCGGAGAGCAGCGGAAGCCCGATGCCGATCATGCTCCGACCGCCGAGCCCGAAGAACGCACCGCGGCGCGCCGCGAACGCGTTCACATCCGCGAGCAGATAGAGCTCCTCCGGTTCCTTCTCTCCGAGCGCGCGTGCGACGTCCGAGATCAGCGCGCGGAGCTTCGGATGAGCCGTCTCTGGCACTGGCTGGGCTCGGTCGGGCCGCTTGAACGAGAACCTCGGAACGAGCGCGAACGCGATCCAGAGCGCCGCGACCACGCACGCGACCCCGGAGAACCCGACGTGTCGCTCGTAGTGCACCTGCGCCCACGGGACCCAGAGGAGCGCCAGGACGATCGCAACCCCCATCGCATACAACCCCACCCACCGCGCGAGCGCTAGCGCCGCGCGACCGGCGAGCGGACGACGCAAGGGCGCGAGCGAGGGACGGATCACGGCGCGGGCCACCCACCGGCCGCGGCGGCCGCCCACTGCGAGAGAGCGTCATCGTCGAGCGCGCGCTGCGTGAGCGCCTCGCGCAAGACCGGATCCGTCTCGGCCCGCGCGCGCGCGAGCCAGACGCCAGCGCGGACGGGTGGGTAGAGATCGTCGATCTCGATCGAGGCCTCGCCGCTCGTCACGAAGCGCGCGACGGCGACCGTCGGAACACGGCCGATGAGCGAGCCCGCGCGCAGGTGCGCGGCGGCGACCGACGACGGGTCCCGACGAACCGCTTCGGCGAACAGCAACGTGGAGAGCTCCGGCGGAAGCTGACGAACGGCCGTCGGCGAGAGGGCTTCGGCGAGCGCGAGGGCACGATCGGGATCGAGCGCGGCGACGGCGAGCAGCTCGAGAAGGTCGCGCTCCTCGCCCTCGAACGCGGAGAGGCGCGACATCTCGATCGGCAACCGCGCCTCGAGCATCGCGTGGATCTGAGCCGACGGGCCGGCGTCGGTGAAGTCGATGCGCCGGATCGGACCGGATGGGTTGGCGGCGCCGACGGCGAGCGCAGCGCTCGCGTAGAGCAGCGCGGCGCTGGTCCGGAGCACGGGGTCGACCGTTTCGTCGACCTCGCGGTCGAGCAACGCGAGGGCCTCTCCCCCTCGCCCCAGGCGCACGAGACACGCAGCGCGAGGCGCGTCCGATCCCTGCGTGTCCGCGTCGAGCGCTACCGCGGCGTCCCATGCGGTCAGCGACTCGGCGCAGCGCCCGGCGGCCCAGAGAGCATACGCGTGCGCGCGACGCGCATAGCCGTGCTCGGGAAAGCGCGCCGCGACCTGCTCCAGCGCGAGCAGCCCATCGGGTCCGGGCACCGGGCGCGCGGCGAGGTAGGCGAGGTCCGCCGACTCGGGCGACGCCAGCGCGCGCGCGTCGTAGTCGGCTCGCACCTCGTCACGCCTCCCGTCTCGGATGGCATAGGTCTGGTAGACGCGGTGGAGCTCGACGACCTCCGGGTGCGCGGCGCGCGCGCGATCGAGCATCGCGAGCACCTCGGCCGCCGCGCTGCCGTCGTCGAACGCGAGCGCGGTGAGCACGACCTCCGTCGCGAAGTCCGAGGCCTCGGCAACGCGCGTGGAGAGCGCGAGGGCCTCGGCGATCCGCCCGCGGGATGCCAGCACGCTCGCGCAGATCCGCCAGCCCCCGGGGACGACATCGGCGTGCGTGCGCGTCTCGGTCGCGTGGCTCGACGAGAGGCTCATCGACCGAGGCGGCTCGACGAACGCGTAGTCGACCGAGCCCCAGTGGATGACGCTGTTCCCGCAGCCGACGTCTGGCTCCGCCGATGGCGGCGCGTACGAGGACGCTGCGTACACGACGCTCTCGCGGTAGATCGGCGCAGCGCCGAGGACGTTGAACGCGAGAACGTCCTCACCGGCGCGCACTTCGAGCGCCTGTTCCTCCAGCAGGCGTCCGTCGAGCGTTCGAACCGAGAGCGGATACGTTCCAACCTCGAGCGGAGCCTGCGCGTGTCCCTCGGGCGGCACCGAGATCTCGGCGCCCGCGACGCGCGCGACCACGGGAAACGGCAGACCATTCACCAGGTGCAGCGTGGCGTGCCGCGACGCCCAGAACGTGGATCCGACGCCGAGGAGCACAGCGCCCAGGACGCCGAGCATCGCGAGCCTGCTCCAGGCGTAGGTGAACGCGCCGAGCGGCGCCTTGCCGAAGAATCGATACGAGCGTCCCCCGCCGTCGGCGACGAGGTACGCCGCGAGCGGAAGCACCGGGACGAAGATCAGGACCAGAAAGAGCGTCGTGACGTAGGCGCCGTCGGGCCTCTGTTCGTCGCGCCCGTAGACCATGGTCCCGACGCCGTTCATCGTCGCCATCGTGGGCGCACCGCGGAGCGGCTCCAGGAAGAGCCGTCGGTCCGCGAGCAGCGTGCGCGCGACCTCGGCGTTCGCGCCGGTGCGGCGGAGCAGGTTTGCCCAGAAGAGCGCGCGATAGACGCCGTGCGGCTTCCCACGCTCGATGGCGCGCCGGATCGACGGCTCGTCCGCGAGCGGCTCCAGCTCCGGAACACGGCTGAGGATCCCGGACGGATCGTTCGGTCGACCAAGCGCCACGGGCTGAGGTGAATGCACGGTGGCCGAGTCTACCTGCCCTCCTCGTTCTGGACGACCGGGTCTCGGGACGAGGCGAACGCACGCGTGATGCGTAGTTCCCATCAGGAGCGCCGTGCCCATCCAGATCGACGAGAGTCGCCGGTCCATCCTCCTCGTGAGTCTCACCGGGGCCGTGTCGGACGAGGAGTTCGAGCAGTACCTCGGAAAGCTCACGGACGTGGTCCTCGCGCGCGAGTCCGACACGGTCACGATCTTCGACCTGACGCGCGCGGAGAGCGCGTCCGCGAGCCGGCGGCAGCGCCAGGCCCGCTGGCTCGCCGAGAACGACGAGGCGATCGGACGTCACTCCCTCGGGAGCGCGTTCGTCGTTCGTTCGACGGTCACGCGCGCGGCCCTCACCGCGATCCTCTGGTTGCAGCCCATGGAGCGTCCGTACGTGGTCGTCGGGACGGTCGCGGACGCCGAGGCATGGGCACGCGCCAGGCTCCGCGGCGCCACGACGGCGCAAGCGCCAGCGCTCTCGCGAGAGCTCACCGCCAGCGAGCGTGTAGCCCGGCGAGATCCGTCACGGGCCCGAAGCTCCGGCTCTGGACGTCGATGAGGCGCTCCAGCTCGTGCGCACCTCCTCCGATGATCGGCCACGGAGGAACCGGCGCGCGCCATCCGCCCGCCTCCCGCATGTGTCGGCGATCCGAGGAGAAGGTCGCGACGAAGACCTCGGAGGGGATCACGCAGAAGAGCGGAGCGAACCGGACGGGCACGCGGTCATCGAAGCTCGCATCGAGCCAGGCTGACCCGGCGAGCGGCGCCCCGAGGACGCAGTCGAGATCCATCACCTCGACGCCGCTGCGCGCATGGACCGCCAGCACCACGTGGTAGTCCCAGACCACGGGCTCTCCGCTGAGGGCCGCGCGCTGGTGAAAGAGGGCGACGGTGCGACGAACGTTCGAGACGACCACGACCTCCGCCCGAAGCCCGGCGAAGCGGGGCTCCTGCGCGAGCCACCAGACGTTCTCCTCGCAGTAAACAGGGGCGTACCGTGGGCCGGCCACGCGCACGTGTACTCGATCTCGCGTCGCTCTTCGAACGAAGGCAGCCGAACCTCCGTGACGATGGCTCAGGGATGCAGAACGCGGAGCTCGATCCGCCGGTTCGCATCGCGACCTTCCGCCGTGGTGTTGGGCGCGATCGGCATCGTCTCGCCGTAGCCCATCGCCGTCAGCCGCGAGGCCGCCACGTGGCGCGCGATGAGCGCCTGCCTCACCTGGTCCGCCACCTGCTGCGTGAACGCGGCGTTGTACGTGTCGCTTCCGCGCGAGTCCGTGTGCGCGCCGATCTCGATGGTCAGGCTCGGCCGACGGAGCAGGAGCGCGGCGACGGCGGCGAGCATCGGCGCAGCGGTCGGCAGCAGCGATCCCCCGTGCGAGTCGAACGGGATGGGCGAGCTGAGGACGATCTGGTCACCCGCCACGATCGCGGTCGGATCGGCCTGTACGGGGGCCGCCCAGAGAGAAGGAAGCGCGAGAGCGAGCACGAGCAGGGCGCGGTTCATCACGCCATGTGACAACGACCCGGGCGTTCGTGACGAGGCTCGGCGTGGGATCACGCACACGTCAGAGCGTCTCGATCCACTCCTTCACCCAGACGACCGCGTCCTCGTCGGGCGTCGGGTTGTCGGTCGCGTCGAGCTCGAGCCGCTCGCCGACACGCTGCGCGCCGAGCTCGGTGAAGAGCACGTCCCACTTCTTCGGGCCGCCAAGGTAGCTCTCCTTGTAGTTTCGGTCTCCGAGACCGACGACGCCGTAGCGCAGGTGCGCGAGGCTCGGGCGGTCTCCGGAGAGCGCGTCGTAGAGCGGCTCCACGTTCTGCGGGATGTCTCCAATCCCCGTCGTCGAGCTCACGATCAGGACGTTCCCCCGCTCCTCGAGGTGGGCGTCGGCGAGCGTCCCCTCGCGGAACACGTCGACCTCGTGGCCGAGCGCGTCGAGCGCGTCCTTCACGCAGTCGGCCACCATGTCCGCGTTGCCCGACTCGCTCCCGACGATGAGGAAGAGCTTCATTTCGCGCGCGAGGTTAGCGGCGCGGCGCCCCGTGCCTAGGCCAAATCGTGACGCGGCTCACGAAAGCGGCCCCTCATCCCGCGAAGAACACGAACAGATCGTAGAGGGTGTGCGTGTACACGGCGACCGCGAAGCCGCGGAAGCGATAGACGAGCGTGAACCACAGCCCGGCGAGCGCGCGGAACGTGAACGAGGCGAGCGTGAAGTGATCGCCCAGCGCGCCGACGTAGTGAGCCGCCGAGAACACCACGGCCGCGATGGGCGCGGCGATCCACTCCGCCCGCGACTTGTCCTTCGTGGCTTGCGAGATGAGCCACGCGCCTCCGCCGAAGAGCCCGACGCGGAAGAGAAGCTCCTCGTGGAAGCCCGCGCCCGCAGCCATCACCACACGCTCCAGCGGACCGAGCGTCATCCCGCCGATCTGGAGCATCGGGCTGACGATCGCATCGGTCGCCATGGCGCCGTGGAACACGCGTGCGACGACCCCGCCGACGACCAGCA